>NZ_RAVW01000230.1 GCF_003611585.1 Corallococcus exercitus
TCACGGCCCCGCCAAAACGCGTCCCCGCCCCACCGGCGACCACCAGGGCGGCCACCGCGCCCTCGCGGAAGGCCTGCTCCCCCGCCGCACGGCAGGCTTCGTGGGCAGGGGTGCCCTCGCCCGGCAGCGGTTGGACATCCCCCGGCCGTGGCGGTTCGAGGGGGCCCGCCAGGGACTGGGACTCCGTCAACTCCCCACGCTGGTAGCGGGCGAGTAGCGCCCGGAAGCTGGCCGCGTCGAAGCCGTCACGCGCGAGCCGGGGGTCATCAAGCTCTCCATCCACATCCGGGGTCTGGGTCTTCATGCGCGGGAGGATAGAGCGCCCTTCACCGAAACGCATGGTCTCCGCGAGCCCGGGTCAGTACGCGGGCTTCAGCAGCCCTTCGATGGTGTGATGCTGCACCACCGTCGTGAGCGCATCGACCACCCGGCAGGTGAGGTGCTCCCTGACGCGGGGTGGCAGGGACTCCAGGTAGCGCCGCGTCACCTGCAGGTCATGGTGGTTGGCGTTCGTCGCGTCCGGCGCATCCACGCCCACCACCAGCACCGGACGCGACTGGTCCGAGCGGTTGGCGGTGCCCCGGTGGATCGTCAGGGCGGAGCGGGCGGAGATGTCGCCCATGCGCGGCAGCTTTTGAACCGCGCGGGAGATGTAGCGCGGCCAGAGTTCACGAGGGGGGAACATGCCCTTGGCGCAGCCCTCGAATTGATCCCACTGCGTTCCGGGCGCGACCTCGAACGGCCCCATCTCCGGGATGGTGTCCACGGCGGTCAGGTTGAAGGCCAGCGAGTTGAGGCGACGGCCCTTCGTCGTGGCCTCCGGCGCGGCGAAGTCGCGGTGCCAGGGCTGGTCGGCCGCGCCCGGGAAGGGAACGTCGAAGCCCACCTCGACGATGCGGTAGTCGGGCCCGAGCACCGCCTCGCAGACGGCGACGAACCACGGATGGGTGACGATGTCGACGAAGCCGCGGATGCGCTCCGGGTGCACCTCCACGTACCAGCGCTGCGGCCCGCGAGGCAGCGCGCCGCCGGGGACTTTTTGGGCCTCGGCGAAGAGCGTCTCGATGTCCTCGCGCATCCGCGCCACCCAGTCACGTGGGAAGGCGCCCTTGAGGGCGATGATGCCGTCGCCGTAGAGGCCGCGCAGGAGGTCGGCCGGCTCGTGGGTTTCCTGCGGTGCGTGCACGGTGGTCATGTTCCCTCGCTCACTTGCCGGTCAGCGCCGGCGCGGCCACGGGGCCCGCGGAGGGCATCCCGCCCTCGACGTGCGGCCATCCGTCCTTCCACATCAGCCGGTCCATCAGCATCGGGCGGCGCACCGAGCGGTCCTTGCCGATGACCTCCTCGACGTAGGGACGCCGCACGTCGATGGCGTGGTAGGCAATCCAGTCCTGTCCCTTGCGGTCGGTGAAGACGGAGTTGTGGCCCGGTGCGATCCACGCCTCGCTCCGGCGCAGCACGGCGCTGTCGGGCGCGCCCGTCGCCTGCGCCAGCGTCTCGAAGGGGCCGGTGGGTGTGCGCGAGCGCGCCACCAGGGCGGCGTACTTCACCTCCTGCAGCGGGCCGTGGCAGCAGTTCTCGCCCGAATAGAAGAGGTAGTAGTAGCCGTCGCGCTGGACGACCCACGCTCCTTCGACCAGGGTCTGGAACGGGACGCCCTTGTCCGCGCGCACCAGCTCCGTGGGAGCGCTCCCCTTCTTGAAGGAGAGCCCGTCCGCCGCCAGCTCCTGCACGCGGATGGGTTGGAAGCCCGAACCCCAGTAGAGGTACTTGCGCCCCGTGCGCGCGTCATCGAAGGCCATCGGGTCGATGTTGACGAAGGACAGCCCGCACACGAGCGGACGCCCGCTGTCGCGGAACGGGCCCTCGGGCTTGGACGCCGTGGCGACGCCCAGGCAGAAGACGTCCTCCGGGCTGTCCACCGCGCCCCGTTCCTTCTTGAAGCTCGCCGCGCGCTCGGGGTCCAGGGTGGCGGAGAAGTACAGGAAGAAGCTTCGCCCGCGACGGTGGACGTCCGGCGCCCAGAACATCTGCGTCGTCGAGGCCCACTGGGGCTTCACGGGCATCGCGTCACCCGCGCGCTCCCACTTCACGAGATCGCGCGTGCGGGCCACCTGGACGTTCTGCACCTTGCCGGCGACGGTGCCCTGCGTCGCGTAGGCGTAGTACCACCCACCGCCCGCGTCGAGGACGGTGGGGTCCGGGAAGTCCTCGTCGAAGACGGGGTTGGTATAGGTCGCGGCCGTCAGTCCGGCGCCGAGGACCAGGAGTGGCAACAGTGGCAGCAGTGGCATCCGAGGCTCCGTCAGGCCGGGGTGGCGAAACGCTCTTCCACGACGAACGGCTCACACGGACAGCCCTCCAGATCCCGGAAGGCGACATGGCACTGGATGGCCCTGCGCTGGTCCCCGTCCTTGGAATAGTCGGTGCCGTTGCGCCACACGTGCAGGTACATCGCGTAGAGGCCCTCGCCCACCCGGACGAACGAGGGGTGCCCCGGGCCATTCCATTGCCCGCCGAGCGCCGGGCTCTGGCTGTCGATGAGGGGCCGCTCGTCCCACACCTCGTGCGCCAGCAGGTCCAGCTTCGCGATGTACGTGCGGTACTCGGCGTTGCCGAAGAAGCCCGCGCTGTAGGCGAGGTAGGACCGACCGTTCTCGTGCACCACGAACTGGCCCTCAACCAGGCCGTCGTGATGCGGGCCATTGGTGAGCAGGACCTTCGCCGCGCCCAGGAGCGTGATGCGGCCGTCGGACTCCTGCCGGAATTCGTGCGACAGGATGGGCGTGGGCGCCTTGTGCCGCTGCCCCGTCAGCGGATCCGTCCACTGGAGCCCGTTGCCGTCCACCTTGGTGAGCAGGAACGTGCGCTCCTTCCCGCCCGCGTCGACAGCCGCGGCCACGTGGCCGTCAATCATCCCCACCACCGGGTTCTCACCGGCGGGCCCGCCCGGATAGCCAGGCGCCAGATCCTTCACGCGGACGTTGATGTCCAGGTAACCATGGTCCGTCCACGCACCGTCGATGGCAGTGGCCGTGGCGTAGGCGGAGCGCAGGATGCCGGCGCGATCCCTCGCGGTGTAGTGCAGCGTGAGCAGCCCGTGGCGCACGTCGATTTCAGGGGCCCAGCGGGCCACGACGAGGTCCCGGGGAAGGTCGGGCGAGAGCGGGTCCAGCTCGCCTGCGTTCCACCACGCGGGGATCCGTCCCTCGGGGAAGATGGCGCAATGCCTACCGTCCTGCATGTGCGGCACCCAGCGGCCCCCGTCGAAGCGATACAGCCGGAAGGCATACGGCTGATCATTGGTGGTGGCCACCAGCCAGAGGCCGGCGGTGCGCGCGCCCCCGGGGTCCGCCGCCGTCAGGCGCAGCACGAAGGGGTCAGGCATCGTCTCGTGGAGGAGCGGTTCGGGAACCCGTCGCAGGTTCGCGACGATGTCGCCGAGCGTGCGCGTCGCGTCCGGCGGAAGAACGGAAGAAGTCATAGGGGCGCGTGATGCGAGTGGAGGCAAGGGAGCTTGGACGGCGGCTATCTGCGTCGGGAGCGGCGCAGGATGCTCGCGGCCGCCCGCTGGGAATCCGCCAGGGCCTTGTCCGCATCCTTCTGGACCAGCCAGGTGGAGTTCAGCTCGTTGACCAGCAGATCTCCGAGGGCACGCTGGTACTGGATGGGAGGCAGCGCCGTGGCGATGGTGGCGGTGCGCGTGTACTCCGCCCGGTGCGGCAGGGCCCGCATCTGAGCGCTTTGCAGCACCGAGACGCGCACCGGCAGGTGCCCTGTCCGGGCCCACTGGAGGCTGTTGTCGTTGAGGAACTTCAGGAAGGTGAGCGCCGCCTTCTGCTTCGCGGCATCCGGCTTCGGCTGCTTCGGCATGACCCACGTGTGGCTGTCGGACCAGACGGCTTCCCTGCCGTAGAGGGAAGGCATGTCCCGCACGACGTAGTTCTTGAGGCCTGACTTCCCCGTCGCGGCCTGGGCCGCGTACGTGTCCACGCCCCAGGTGCCGTTCACCAGCACCGCCGCCTCTCCGGCGAGGAAGGCCTGCTGCGCGGCGGCGTAGTCGTGCTGGGGATTGGCGAAGCCCGCCGCGTAGAGCGCGTCGAGCAGGCGCAGCGCCTCGCGGCTCTCCTTCGACTCCAACAGCGCCTCCTTCTTCTCCGCGTCCACGATGTTGCCGCCCTGCTGCCACACCCAGGAGAGGTATTGCCAGGAGGGCATCGGATCCGCGCCGGAGGGGATGGCGAAGTAGGACTTGCCCGTCTTCGCCTTCATCGTCGCGGCGTGTTGCATCAACTCAGCCGGGCTTCGGGGCAGCTTCGGCTGGCCCTTCTCGTCCACGAGCCCCGCCCGGATGAACAGGTCCGCGTTGACGTGCCACAGCAGGGCATGAAGGTCGAACGGCAGGGCCCAGACCTCGCCGTTGGCGGTGACGCCCTCGCGCGCCGCCGGCACGAAGTCCGCGACGTCGATGCCCACCGCCGCGAAGTCCTTGCTCAGCGGCAGCAGCAGGTTGCGCACCTGGTAGTTCGGCAGGACGCTGCGGTGCATGACGGCGATGTCCGGCGGGGTGCGGCCCGCGACGTTGGCGCTCAGCCGGTCGTAGTAGACGCCCCACTCCACCGACTGCGTCTTGACGGTGATGCCGTCCGTGTTCTCCGCGTTGAACTTGTTGGTCAGCACCTGGACGATGCCGCACTCGCCCACCGCCTTCGACACGTCCGTGACGTTGGCGTACGCGTCGCTGCAACCGCCAAAGAAGCGGAACAGGGTGATTTCCGTCCGGGCCCGCGCGGCGGTGGGGCCGAGCATCGCGGCCAGCAGCAGTGCCGGCAGTAGCGTCTTCATCTTCATGGGAGCGGCTCCATTCGGCTACTTGCCGCCAGTGATGGCGATGCCTTGCACGATGTAGCGTTGGAACACGACGTAGAGGATGAGCATCGGGGCGCTGGCGAACACGGCCGACGCCATCAGGAACCCGAGCCCCTCCGACATCGCGAAGTTGCCCTGTAGCGAACCCAATCCGACGCTGAGCGTGTACATCTCCGGCTGCGTCGCGGTGACGACGGGCCAGAGGAAGTCGTTCCAGGCGAACAGGAAGGTGAAGATGCCCAACGTCGTCAGCGCGGGGCGCGACAGCGGTAACATCACCGACCAGAAGATCTTGAAGCGGCCCGCGTTGTCGAGCTCCGCGGCCTCCTCCAATTCGCGGGGAACCGCCTTGAAGAACTGCGTCATCAGGAACACGCCCATCGGCCCCGCCAGACGGGGGGCGATGAGGGAGAAGTACGTGTTGTGCAGCTCCCAGTCCGCGAACATGGCGTGCAGGGGCACGAGGATGGCCTGCTCGGGCACCATCAGCCCGGCCATCACCAGCAGGAAGACGGCGCGGCGCCCGGGGAAGTCGATGCGGGCGAACGCGTAGCCGGCGAGCGACGACAGCAGCAGCGTGGACGCCGTCATGCCCACGGCGACCACCACGCTGTTGAGCAGCCAGCGCGGCGTCAGGGACACCCGCAGCAGCGTGGCGAAGTGCTCCAGGGTGCGCGGCCAGGGGATTATGCCGTTCGTGGAGCGCACCAGCTCCTCGTTGGGCTTGAGCGACAGGGTCAGCACCCACAGCATCGGCATCATCCACACGAAGGCGAAGGCCACCACCAGGGCGAGGATGAGGCGGTCCGTCAGGGTCCGGTTCATCGCGTCACTCCCCTTCCTGCCGCGACAGGCGGAACTGCAGCAGCGCCACGCCGAACATCAGGACGAACAACACCGTCGAGATGGCGGAGGCGTAGCCGGAGCGCCAGTCGCGGAAGCTCGTCTCGTAGATGAGCTGCACCAGCGGCCGGGTGGAGTTGGCGGGCCCGCCGCGCGTCATCAGCAGCGGCTGGCCGAACACCTGGAGGTGCATCACCGTCTGGAGCACCACCACGAGCAGCGTGGTGCGCGCGAGCGCTGGCAGCGTGATGTGCCGTAGCACCGCCCACCGCGAGGCCTTGTCCAGCCGGGCCGCCTCGTAGACCTCCGGGGGGATCTGCTGGAGGCCGGCGAGGAAGAGCGCCATCGGGAGACCGGCGGTCCACCACAGGGAGGTCACCATCAGCGCCGGCATGGCCCAGTCCTTGTCGGCCAGAAAGGCGATGGGCTGAAGTCCCACCGCGCGCAGGCCGTTGGCGATGAGGCCGCGGTCGGGGTTGAGCACCATGGCCCACACCAGGGTGACGACGGTGACGGAGAAGATGTTGGAGGCGAAGAAGACGGCCCGCAGCGCGGCGTAGATGCGCAGCGGCTTCTGGAGCGCCAGGGCCAGCACCAGGCCCAGCAACGTCGCGGCCGGGGCCGTCATGGCGGCGAACTGCAGGGTGCGCTTGAGGGCCTCCCAGAAGTACGGGTCGTCCCACAGCTCCACGTAGTTCATGAAGCCGATGTACTCGCGAAAGTCTCCGACGATCTCCCAGTCGTGCAGGCTCATCCACAGGCCCAGCGCGAAGGGATAGAGCAGGAAGACGCCGTAGAAGAGGAGGAACGGCGCCAGGAAGGCATAGCCGGCGACGGCGTTGCGGTGGCGCGCAAGACCTCCGCTACGCGCGCTGGCATCTGGAACCGGGGCCGGGGTGACACTCGGGGCCTGGACACTCATGCGGCGCTCGCGGCGGTGGATGGCAGGGCCATTCCATCCGCGCCAAAGAGCCGGCCATGGCCGGGTTCAATCGCAAGCGTCACGGTGTCACCCAGGCGGACGGCGCTGTCACCCGCGTCGGTGGCGATGAGCGTGGCCCCGTCCGCGCCCACCACGTGAAGCAGCGTCTCGCGCCCCAGCCGCTCGATGGCCCGCGCCTGCCCCCGGAAGATGCCTTCACCCGACGTCGGCCGGACGTGTTCGGGACGGACGCCGAAGGTGACGGATGCGCCCGCCGCCAGCGCGCGGCCGTCCGCCGCGAGCACGGCCCGGCCGCCCGGCAGGGCAACCTCCACCTGGCCTGGGCTGACGGCCACCACCCGCGCCTCGATGAGGTTCATCTTGGGGGCGCCGATGAAGCCGGCGACGAAGGTGTTCGCGGGCGACCGGTAGACTTCGAGCGGCGTGCCCACCTGTTCGATGCGCCCGTCGCGGAAGACGACGATGCGGTCCGCCATGGTCATCGCCTCGACCTGGTCGTGGGTGACGTAGATGGAGGTGGCCTCCAGCCGCTGGTGGAGCTGCACCAGTTCCACCCGCATCTGCACCCGCAGCGCCGCGTCCAGGTTGGAGAGCGGCTCGTCGAAGAGGAAGACGTCGGGCCGGCGGACGATGGCGCGGCCGATGGCGATTCTCTGGCGCTGGCCGCCGGACATCTGCGCGGGGCGGCGGTTGAGCAGGTGTTCGATCTGCAGCGTCTTCGCGGCGGTCGCCACGCGCTCGTCGATCTCCGCGCGCGGCGTGCCGATGTTGCGCAGGCCGAAGGCCATGTTGTCGGCCGCCGTCATGTGCGGATAGAGGGCGTAGTTCTGGAAGACCATGGCGATGCCGCGGTCACCCGCCGGCGTGTCGTTGACCCGACGCCCGCCGATGGAAATCTCACCGTCGCTCACCTGCTCCAGGCCGGCGATCATCCGCAGCAGCGTGGACTTGCCGCACCCCGAGGGGCCGACGAAGACGATGAACTCGCGGTGTCGCAGCTCGAGCGAGACCCCATGAATCACCGCCTGCGAGCCATATTGCTTGCGTACATCCCGAAGCAGCACATCCGCCATCGTTCACATTCCTGGGGGCGACAAGCGCCCGACACAGCGTCAGGGCCTCGTGGCCCCGGCGCTGGACTGACAAGAGGGATTCAGGACTCCACCCGGGGACACGTCACACGACGCTCGTCCCCTCCGCGGCCTGGCACACGTAGCACTGCGGGGTGTTCCCCGTGGCCTGCGTGTACTTCGCGTGGACGCTCTGGACGAACGCTTCCGCCTGACCGGGGGCGACGAGCGCTACCGCGCAGCCGCCGAAGCCCGCGCCCGTCATCCGGGCTCCAAAGCAGCCCGGCTCCGCCCGTGCCAGCAGGACGATGGTGTTGAGCGCTTCGTTGGTGACCTCGAAGTCGTCGCGCAGGCTGTCATGGCTTGCGTCCATCAACCGGCCCAGCTGGACGAGGTCTCCGGCGCGCATCGCCTCGGCGGCCCGCACGGTGCGGTCGTTCTCCGTGATGACGTGCCGCGCGCGGCGGCGCACCAGCGGGTCCAGTTCCTGCTCCCGCTTCGTGAAGGTCTCCGCGTCCACATCCCGCAGCGCCTTGACGCCGAAGAAGCGCGCGGCGGCCTCGCACTGGCTCCGGCGCTCGTTGTAGGCGGAGTCCACCAGCCCCCGGCGCGTCCCCGTGTCGAGCACGACGACCACGGCGCCCGTGGGGAGGGGCACGGGCTGGAGGGACAGGTCGCGGCAATCGATGAGCAGCGCGTGGCCCTCGCGTCCGCCCGCGACGATCATCTGGTCCATGATGCCGGAGTTGAGGCCCATCCACTGGTTCTCCACGCGCTGGCCCAGCAGCGCCATGGTGGCGGGCTGCCACGGCAGGCCGCTCACCGTGGCGAAGGCGCGCTCCGTGGCCAGCTCCACGGCGGCGGACGAGGAGAGCCCCGCGCCACGCGGAACGTTCCCGCTCATCACGCCCTCCCAGCCCTTCAGCGTGTGGCCGGCCTCCCGCAGCACCCAGGCGACACCCTTGAGGTACTCACCCCACTCCGTGCCGACGCGCGACAGCGGCCCGATTTCGAAGGACAGCGACGCGCCGTAGTCGAGCGAGTGGACGACGACGCGGCGGTCCTCGCGCGGACGCAAGGCGATCCACACCTCGCGGTCGATGGCGATGGGGAGCACGAAGCCGTCGTTGTAGTCGGTGTGCTCACCGATGAGGTTGACGCGGCCCGGGGCCCGCACGACGGCGGTGGGGGCCGCGCCGAAGCGCCGGTGGAAGTCCTGCTCGACCTGTTCGCGAAGCGTCATTGAAGTATTCACCAAGGTGGGGACGCGAGTGGAGCTCACGCTCCGGAGACGGAGAAGCGGTAGAGGGTGCGCGAGCGGTACTCTTCGCCAGGGCGCAGGATGGTGGAGGGGAAGGCCGGCTGGTTCGGCGAGTCCGGCAGGTGCTGGGTCTCCAGCGCGAAGCCGAAGCGGTGGTGGTAGACGGCGCCCCGCTTCCCCTTCAGCGAGCCGTCCAGGAAGTTGCCGGAGTAGAACTGCATGCCCGGCTCCGTGGTGTGGACCTCCATCACCCGTCCGGTGCTGGGCTCCAGGACGTGCGCGGCCAGGGTCAGCGCGCCGGGCTGGCCACCCTTGTCGAGCACGAGGCTGTGGTCATAGCCAATCCCGTTGCGCAGCTGCTCGTCGTCCTGCTGGATGCGCGCGCCAATGGCCGTGGGCCGCCGGAAGTCGAACGGCGTGCCTGTCACGTCGCGCAGCATGCCGAGCGGGATGGAGGTCGCGTCAATCGGGACGAAGCGGTCCGCGTTGAACGTGACGACATGGCCCAGGATGTCGCGCCGCCCGTCGCCCGCGAGGTTGAAGTAGCTGTGCTGCGTGAGGTTGACGGGCGTGGGCTTGTCCGTGGTGGCGTGGTAGTCGAAGACGAGCGCGTTGTCCGCGGTCAGCGTGTACGTCACCCGCGCCGTCAGCGTCCCCGGATAGCCCTCCTCGCCGTCGGGGCTGACGTAGGTGAGGACCAGGCCCATGCCCTGGTCGTTCTCGAAGGGCGCCGCCGCCCACACCACCTTGTCGAAGCCCTTGAGCCCGCCGTGCAGGTGGTTCACCCCGTTGTTCGTCGCCAGCGTGTACTGCCGGCCGTCGAGCGTGAAGCGGCCCCGGGCGATGCGGTTGCCATAGCGGCCGACGAGCGCGCCGAAGTACGGCGACTCCTTCACGTAGTCCGCCAGCGAGTCGTAGCCCAGCACCACGTCGTCGAAGCGGCCGTCCCGGTCCGGCACGCGCAGGCTGAGGAGGATGCCGCCGTAGTTGGTGACGCGCGCCTCCATCCCCTGCCGGTTGGTGAGGGTATAGACATCGACGGGCTGTCCGCCCGGGGCCGTACCGAAGGAACTCCGCTCCACGCGGCCTCCTGCAATGAAGATGGGCGCGCGAGACTACGTCAGGCGATCCCGCCCTGGAAGGAAGAGCTGGAAGGCCCGCCATGAGCGGATCCGCGCGCGAGCCTCCGCGCCCTGAATCACAGACAAGTGGACCCAGGTCCAACATGGGCCCCTGAAACATCTACAGGCATGCCGGGACCATTCTTGACGCAGGGAGTCTTGCTCCCCCCTCGGGATCCGGCGCCGCGAAACACTGATAAGTCGTCTTGACACCCTCCAGCCCCTTAAGGCAGATGCCAACCCCCCAAAGCTGGATTGCATGAAATTTTAGGAGTTCACTGGATGCGCTTGAAGACGCTTCTTCTTTGTCCGACCTCCCTCGCGCTGCTGATGCTCTCCACCGCCCCATCTGGAGCCCACGCGGCCCAGACGGATGCGCCCCTGCGGACCGCGGAGAACACGCCGCCCGCCCCTGACGCCGGGACGGCACCGGACGCCGGGACGGTGGTGCAGGCCCCCCCGCCGCAGACGGACGCGGGCACGTACGCCGAAGCCACCGAGCCCTACGACGTTGGCGCTGACGAGTTCTACGAGGAGGTCGTCGTCGTCGGCCTGCAGCGCAGCATGCAGCAGGCGCAGACCATCAAGCGCGAGTCCGATCAGATCGTCGACACGGTGGTGGCGCAGGACATCGGCAAGCTGCCGGACGTCACCGTCTCCGAGACGGCGGCGCGCATCCCGGGCGTCCAGGTGGACCGCGCCCGCGGCGAGGCGAACGGCCAGGTGCTGGTGCGCGGCCTGCCCGACCTCACGACGACCTACAACGGCCGTGAGATCTTCACCGCCGAGACGCGCAGCGTCGCCCTCGCGGACTTCCCGTCGGGCGGCATCGCGGCGCTGGAGGTCTACAAGAGCACGACGCCCGAGCAGGTCGAGGGCGGCCTCGCCGGCCTCATCGACGTGCGCTCGCGCCGGCCGTTCGACTTCGACGGCTTCGAGGTCTCCGGCTCCGTCCGGGGCGCCTACGCCAACCAGTCCGGCCGGGGAGATCCGAACGCCAACCTCCTCATCACCGACCGCTTCAAGACCGGGATGGGCGAGGTCGGCGCGCTGGTCAACTTCTCCTACACCCGCCTCAACTACCTGGACTCCGCGCGCTGGAACACCGGCTTCATCAATCCCGGCACGGACGCCGTCACGGGCCAGCAGTTCGTCTCTCCGGACGTGGTCGGCATCTTCTACGGCGGGGGCCAGCGCGAGCGGCCGTCCATCAACGGCTCGGTGCAGTGGAAGCCGAACGACGCGCTCGAGTTCTATGTCGACGGACTCTGGCAGGGTTACCGCGACCAGGTTTCGGACCGTCAGTTGGAGATGCGGCTGTGGGGCGACGGCCACCGCTACACCAACGTGACGCTGCGTCCGGGCACGGATGACCAGGCGCAGAGCATGACGGTGGAGAACGCCGCCCGGCCGTTCATGTTCCAGGGCGCCACCGCCCGCAAGACGGACACCATCCAGCTCGCCGTCGGCGGCGCGTACGACGCGGGGCCGCTGCGCGTCACGGCCGACGTCGCGAGGACGAACAGCAAGTTCGACCTGTCGCTCTACAGCTTCGACCAGGAGTTCGCCACCTCCCCCACCTTCGACGTCAACTTCGACGTGCCGCGCGGGCCCGGCGGCATGGAGTTCGCGGTGCGGGACTTCGACCTGACGGACCCCGCCAACTACCGCTACGTCGGCTTCTTCGACCGCTCCTACGTCGCCGCGGGTGACGACTGGCAGGCCCGGGCGGACGCCGACCTGCGGACGGGTATCTCCTTCGTCCCCAAGCTGGAGTTCGGACTCCGGGCCACGACGCGCGATGCCTACCAGGAGAACGGGCAGCGCTACTGCGCCGACGATGACGGCGGCAACCCCGGCGCGCCCTGCGGCCTGGCGGCCGGGACGCCGCTCTCCGAGATGCCGGTGGACCTGCATGTGTTCCGTCCCGGCTTCCGCGGCGGCGGCGACATCCAGGGGCAGCGCACGTGGGTGGTGCCGACGTATGACAGCCTCCGCAACAACGTGGAGCAGCTGCGCGCCATCCAGGGCTTCAACCCGGGCGACCCCGAGCGGCTGCGCATCTTCGATGCGAGCGAGCAGACCTACGCCGGGTACGCGCAGGGTCGCTATGAGTTCAAGGTCGGCAGCGTGCCGGTGGACGGCATCGTCGGCGCCCGGGTGGTGGGCACGCACACGGAGGTCACCACCACGGCGGTGGGCGGTGCCGTCCAGAAGGGCAGCGGGAGCTACACCGACCTGCTCCCCAGCGCCACCACGCGCATCCGCTTCATCCCCGACCTGCACCTGCGGCTCACCGCCAACCAGACGCGCACGCGGCCGGGCTTCGACCAGATGCGCCCCGTCACCCTCGGCTCGCCCCCGCCCTGTCTGAATGATCCGAACCCGCCGCCGGGCTGCCAGATCACCGGCAGTGGTGGCAACCCGGACCTGGAGCCGGTGCGCTCGAACAACTACGACGCCTCGCTGGAGTACTACTTCCTGCAGACCGGCATGGCGTCACTCGCCCTGTTCCACCGTGACATCAAGGGCTTCATCACGAACCTGGATGTGACGCGGGACGACCCCACCTACGGGGAGGACCGGGTGCGCGTGAACATCCCGGTGAACGGCGGTGAGGGCAGCATCCAGGGCTTCGAGGCGTCGCTCGGGACCTTCTTCGACTTCCTCCCGCAGGACTGGCTGAAGGGCTTCGGCGTCTACGGCAACGTCACGTACCTGGACGACGAGCAGGCCTTCCCCACGGGCTTCAATCTCGCGCTGGGCGAGACGGGCCGCATCCCCGGCGTGTCCAAGTGGTCCTACAACCTCGTCGCCATGTACGAGCGCGACGGGCTCTCCGCGCGGTTGGCGTACAACTACCGCTCGCGGTGGATCACCAGCTACGTCCAGAACCCCGACGGCGACGGGTTCACGGGGGAGTACGTGGACGGCGTCTCGCGGCTCGACTTCTCCGCGAGCTACGCGCCCTGGACGTCGAAGCCGCTGGACGGCCTCTCCTTCACGTTCGACGCGTCCAACATCCTGGGCAATCCCTACCGCAGCTTCCGGCAGTTCACGCCCGAGGGTGACACCTACCCTCGCGACGTGCGCTACGAGGAGAGCATCTTCGCGCTGGGCCTGCGCTTCCGCATCTAGCGCTCACGCTGAGGCTCCGGGGTTCCGGAGCCTCAGCGCGGGAGGACGCGGGGCACGCCGTTCTCCCAGGTCAGCTGGGCGATGTGCAGGAAGCGGCCCTGGTTCGCGGGCCGGCATGCCGGGGTCGCCGACCAGGAGTGGAAGGCGAGCAGGTCCCTGCCGCCGGCCTGGAACACGGTCTGATGACCGGGCCCGCTGAGGCAGGGCTGGGACGTGCTGGCGAGCAACGGATTGGTGGGCGCATCCACGCACGGGCCCAGCGGCCCCTCGCAGGTGGCGTAGCCGATGGCGTAGCTCGACACACGCTCCGAGTCCTGCCAGCCATAGTCCCCGGCGGAGAAGAACAGGAAGTAAGCGCCACCCCGCTCCACCATGGTGGGCGCCTCCACCACGTGTCGCTCCCAAGGCTTGTCATTGCGGACGAGCGAGACGGGCTCGCCGACGAGCTGGAGTCCGTCGGGTGAGAGCCGCTGGGCGAAGAGCTCCGTCGGCTTGTTGAAGGCGGAGTGGTTCCCGTCGTTCTTGAAGTAGAGGTAGAGCTGCCCGTCCGGAGCCCGGAAGGGGCTCGCGTCGATGGTGCCGCCGAGCGCCTGCTGGCAGACGATGGGCTCCGGGGCCTCCGACGTGAACGGCCCGAGCGGATCCTGGCTGGTCGCGGCGCCAATGCACTGCAGACCGCTGGCCGCGTGACGCGCGGTGAAATAGAGCACGTAGCCGGCGCCGGTCTTCAGCACCTCGGGGGCCCAGGTGAAGCCTTCCTTCGCCCAGCCAGGCAGGACCGGCATGGCGTCGTGCTTGCGCCCTGACGCCGCGTCATCCGTGATGAGTTGCCAGGTCAGCAGGTCGGTGGAGGACGCCATCGGCACGTTGGCGCCGTCATTCGTCGCATAGGCGAGATAGCGCCCCTCGTGCTCGAGGATGAACGGGTCCGGGAAGTTGGCCCGGAACACGGGCGGGTAGGACACGTCGGCCCGTGGGGGTGTCTCGCTCTTCGTGGCACAGCCATTCAGGACCAGGGCCGCGGCGACGAGGCCACGGAACGATGTGCTACCGATGCCGGACAAGGGAGCTCTCCTGACGCCCGCACCCGGGCGGGGACGGACGTTGTTTGCCTGGAGGGTATCAGGCGTCACCACGGTCGTGGGGCCACGCCGTGATATCCAACCGTCCCATGCCGATCCGTTATCGCAACCCTGTTCATCCCACCTACTTCGCGGACCCGTTCGTGTTGCGCACGGGGGGTGGATACGTCGCCTATGGCACCGGAAAGGTGGTCGATGGACGACCGTTCGAGGTGCTCACGTCTCCCGATCTCGTGCACTGGACCTCGGTGGGCGGCGCGCTCGAGCCGCTGCCGCCCGCGCAGGGCACGGACTACTGGGCGCCGGAGGTCGCGGAGCACGAGGGGCGCTGGTGGATGTATTACTCGGTGGGGTTCGAGGACCGGGGCCACCACCTGCGCGTCGCGGTCGCGGACGCGCCCACGGGCCCGTTCCGGGACCAGGGCATCAACCTGACCCCGAACGAGCGCTTCGCCATCGACGCCTCGCCGTTCCGGGATGACGACGGAACCTGGTACCTCTTCCACGCCCGGGACGTGCTGGAGGGAGCACGGGTCGGCACGATGCTCGCGGTCGACGTGCTCGACGGGATGACGGCCCTGCGCGGGGGATCTCGCACGATGCTCACTCCGTCGGATGACTGGCAGATCTACCAGCGTCAGCGCCCCATGTACGGCCAGGTCTACGACTGGCACACGCTGGAGGGGCCGGCCGTCGTGAAGCGGCACGGGCGGTACTGGTGCTTCTACTCCGGAGGCTCCTGGCTCACGCCGTCGTACGGCGTCGCATATGCCGTCGCTGACCATCCGCTCGGGCCGTGGACGGAGCCGAAGGGTGCGCCCCGCCTGCTGCGCACCGTCCCTGGTCGCGTCCTTGGCCCCGGGCACAACAGCGTCGTCGTGGGGCCAGACGGTCAGGACGTGATGGTGTACCACGCGTGGGACGTGGGCCAGACGGCCCGGCGGATGTGCATCGACCCCATCGTGTGGACGCCGGAAGGACCGCGGGTGCTCGGACCGACGGATGAGGAAGTCGAGCTGCCACGGCGGTAGGTGCCAGGGTCGGGTCCGAAGACCAAAGCCAGACGGCCCGCTGTCTGGCTTCTCTGGATGCCTTGGCTCATTCTCCGGGCTGCATCCGACATGACGCAGTCAGGCAGAGACGCTTGGATGGGTATGCTTGACACATTTTTCTGCTTGGCTCAGAAGTTCCCCTCCTAAACCCAGAAGGGGAAGAAACATGCTTGGCGGACCGTCTTCATTTCGAAGTTGGAGCCGAAGGGGCGCAATGCTCCTGATGCTCGCAGTGCTGAGTGCCACGGCTTGCAAGAAGGACCCGGTGAAGCCGCCGGGGGAGCCGGTGGTGGAAGAGCCGCCGCCCCCTCCTCCC
>NZ_RAVW01000231.1 GCF_003611585.1 Corallococcus exercitus
GGCATGACGGTCCAGGGAGGGGGGATTCAATGGGCGCCCGTGATCAGCGGCGCGCGGCCAGGACTCTGCGTGGAACGTGCCAGCACGCGTTCAGGCGCGACGCGGGGGCGAATGCCTGGGGAACACGGGGATGGCGCGTTGCCTGGACACGCGTGTGCGTTCTGGCGGAACGCACGGCCCCGCGGGAAGGAATGCAAAAGAACTCCCCGGGGCGCTTCCCATGGAGGAACGGCGGTCCGCACTCCCGCGCCCCGCTTCCTTCAGGAGCCTTCATGTTCCGGATTCCGTCCCTGTGTCTGTGCCTGTTCGCCTCGCTCGCCATCGCGGACGAGTCCGCCTCGAAGCCCGCACGGCTCACCGTGGCCCAGAAGAACGGCTGGGCCGTCTACGACGCGGAGCTGAAGAAGAAGGAGGACGCGGTCAACAAGGCCTGCGGCTCCTCCGTGAAGAGCAGCTACGAGAAGACGAGCTACCCCGCCTTCGACCCGATGAAGGACCGGACCCAGAGTGCGTGCCAGATGGCCGTGGGCACCCTGGTCGAGGTCTGCGGCACCGCGGATGGCAAGGCGGCGGTGAAGGAGGCCGTCACCAAGACGGTCTGCCGGCTGTCGACGGAAGGGACCAAGGTCTCGCTCGACGGGGGCGTGCTGACCATCCACATCGACCCGGCGAAGAGCTCCATCGCGGGCAAGCAGGCCGGGAACTACAGCTGGAAGGGCGCCCTCGAAGAGGTGCTGTAGGAGGGGTTCGAGCCAGGATGGCCGCATGGGTCCGTATCGGATAGAGACCATCCGGTAGGGGGAATCGCATGCGCATCTTCCAGGACGTGGAGAGGTTCCTCCAGGAGCGGTGGCGCTTCTGTCTCGTGCTTCCGCTGCTGCTCTCCTGCTCCGCGCCACCGCCTCCGGCGGCACCGGAAGCGGCGAAGGTGACGACGCGGGATGCCGCGCGGCTCGAGGCACCTGGCGATGAGCGCACCTTCGGCGCGACGACGCTCCTGCCGTCCGCGTTCGACCAGCAGCTGCCCGCGCTCTCCTCCGATGGCACCGGCTTCCTGGCGGTCTGGGTGGACGCGCGGGTGCATGGCACCGGTCACATTCGCGGCGCGCGCATGGCGGCGGATGGAACGCTCGCCGACCCCGTGGGGTTCGCCATCGGCGAGCCGGTGGACAACTACCGCGTGGCGGCTCCTGGCATCGCCTGGAATGGGAATGAACATTTCGTGGTCTGGCAGCGCGGCATCGACTCGCAGTACACGAGCGTCCTCGCCACCGTCGAATCCGCGTTCGTCAGCCCGTCCGGCGCCATCCGGCGCGCCAACGTCTCGCCGCGGCTGAGCCTCACCCAGCCCCACGCGATGAAGGTCGCCGCGGGCGCCCACGGTTTCCTGGCGGCCTGGTCCATTGGCACGCGCATCAACGGCCTGCTCTTCGATGAGAGCGGTACCCCCGCGGCCCAGCCCGTCGAGCTCTTCGCGGGCAAGAGCCTGGGCGAGGACCTGACGGTCGCTTTCGATGGCACGAACTACCTCGTCGTCGGGTCCGGGCAGCTCACCACCGGAGGGAGCCAGGGCATCTGGGCGCGCCGCTTCAACGAGTCGGCGGCGCCCGTGGATGCCGCCCCCTTCAGCCTGAGCGGCGACGTCCTCGCCGTCAGGCCGTCCGCGGCGCGGGTGGGAGACGCCGTGCTGGTCGCCTGGGAGGACTCGGGCTCCACCGGGGGCGCGGAATGGGACATCCGGGGCGCCCTCGTGACTCCGGGCAGCACCTCCGTCGACCGGTTCCTCATCGCGGATGGGACGGCGGGCAATGGCAAGCGGCAGCCCGCCCTCGCCTTCGACGGGACGCACGCGCTCGTGGCCTGGTCCGATGAGGCTTCCAGGAAGGTCCTCGCCGTGCGTGTCACCGCGGCTGGCAGCGTGGTGGCCGGCGGACCCATCACCGTGCTCGACCCCCAGGGGGAGACCACGGGGGCGAGCGTGGCCTTCAGCGGGGGCACCTTCCTGGTGGCGGGGACCCAGCTCCTCCCGGACAGTGGCAACGACGTCGTCGCCGCCCGGGTGACTCCGGAGGGGACCCGCATCGACGCGGCGCCCGTGACGCTTTCGATGGGAGCCCCTGCGCAGCTGACGCCTCGCGTGGCCTGGTCCCGGGACCGCGCCCTGCTGGTCTGGTCGGCCTGGAATGGCACGGACTGGGACATCCACGGCGTCCGGCTGGATGCGAACTTCCAGCCCCTGGACGCGACGCCGTTCGTCATCTCCGGTGCGAACAAGAACCAGGAAACGCCGGACGTGGTGTCGAGCGGGGAGGACTTCCTCGTGGTCTGGCGGGACGACCGGAACGATGGCACCGGCCTCCGGCGTGACATCTACGGCGCGCGAGTCACCGCGGCGGGGACGGTGAAGGACGCGCAGGGGATGGCCATCGCCGCGGGCGGCTCGGCGTCGCGTCAGCATCCCCGGGTGGCCGTCGACGGACGGGCCTACGTCGTGGGCTGGTGGCAGGACGGTGAGGTGAAGCTCGCACAGGTCGACCCGGCGGGTTGGGTGAGCGGGCACGTCACCGTCGCGGCGGGCTCCACCAGCTTCGGGCTTGCCTGCACGACAGGCGGCATCTGCGCGACGGTGCTCCCGATGGACTACCGGGGTTTCCATCCCCTGGCCCTGTATCGGTTCGACGCCCTCCTGACGAAGTTGAACGAAGCGCCGATGTTCGTCTCTTCCCTCGAGGACTTGACCCAGCTCCCGGGCCTCACGTTCGACGGCACCCGGTTCGTGGCCGCCTGGAAGTCGACGAAGAAGACGAATCCCGCGCTGCTCGCGGCCCGGTTCACGACGGCGGGAGCGGTGCTGGATGCGAAGCCGGTGGAGGTCTCCACCGAGGTGGACGTGCGAGAGCCCCAGCTCACGTCGGACGGCCACGCCGTGGTCCTGACGTGGATTCAGCGCACCGTCGGCAGCTGGCGCGCCATGGCGCGGCAGTTCGACACGGCGCTCGTGGGAGCGCCGGCGGTGGCACTCGCGAAGCAGCCCACGGACGAACGCGCCTCGTCCATCGCGGTCTCCGCGGCCGGCGCGACCCTCGCCGTCTGGGAACAGGATGACCCGGGGCAAGGCGCGATGCGGGTGCACGCGAGCATGGGAAGCACGCGCTCCGTCCTGGGCACGGCCTGTGGCACCGCGACCGACTGCCGCAGTGGCTTCTGCGTGGACGGCGTGTGCTGCGACTCCGCCTGCGGCGGCGGCACGGCGGACTGCAACGCCTGCAGCATGGCGGCGGGCGCGGCGGCGGACGGCACCTGCGGCCCCCGGGCCAACGCCACCTGCGACGACGGCAAGGCATGCACGGAGCACGACGTCTGCGAGGGCTCGAGCTGCGTCGGAGCCCCCAAGGCCGCGCCCGCGCCCGGCCCGTGTCAGGTCGTCACCCCGCTGTGTGATCCCGAAACCGGGGACTTCCCCACCGCGCAGGCGCCGGACGGAACCGTCTGTGACACGGGTGAGTGCCGCGCGGGAGCCTGCATGCCGAAGGACGACCCTCCCCCTCCCCCTCCCGACGACGGCGAGCCGGGGGAGTCTGGCTGCGGCTGCACCACCGGCCCGGGCGCGGCGGGCACGTCGTTCCTGCTCCTGCTGACGCTGGCGGGAGTCCTCCGGCGCCGGGCGGGACACGGCCGCAAGCGCCACGAGTGAAAGCCCCGCCAGCCACCGCGCATCGAGACGCGCGGCCCGCCCTTCTGAGCGGCCCGCGCGTCCAGACCGTCAGGGGGCGGGCGCCGCGGACTCATTCACGAACACGTCGTGGAAGTACGCGTTCGCATACCCCAGGGGCGCCGGGGTGCCGCTGGTGCAGGTGGGCAGGTCGTGGGTCACCACCAGGGCCTTGCCCGGGTTGCCGGGCGCGTGGGTGTCCGTCACGGTGTAGGCGCCGTACACCTCGGGTTGCGTGTCGCGCTGGAACACGAAGCGGTGGTTCGCCACGTCCCACTGGAGCCGCAGCGCCGCCTGCTCCCCCTGATGGACCAGGCCCAGGTCCGCCGTGAAGAGCTGCGTGCGCGTCGAGCACGCGGCGTTCGTGCACCGCTCGATGACCGCCTCCACCCGCAGCGCCTGGGAGCCGACGGGGTCCGTGGATCGCGAGACGGTGCGGAGGGTCGCGGTGACGTCGTCCTGCATGCTCCTGCCCACCGCGCCCCGGGTGTTGAAGAAGTGGCCCGTGAGCTCGGCGGTGCTCTGGGCCACCGGAGCTCCCGCCGGGGCGGTGCACCCCGTGCTCCTGGCGTTGTTCAGGCGCACCTTCGCCGCGATGGCCGTCACCGCCGAGGACTGGGCGAAGAGCAGGCCGTAGCGGCCCGCCCCCGTGTCCGAGCGGCTCATCAACCGCAGGCGGGTGAAGGCCAGCTCCCGGATGGCGTCCAGCCGGGCTCCGGTCTGCTCCTCCACCCACCGGGCCGGGTCGATGCCGCGGACCTTCGTCGCGCGTGGAGGGTTGGACTTCATCGGATTGAAGTTGTCGTAGGGCACCATCGGCTCGACCGCCTGGGCCGTGCCCCCCAGCACCAGTGCAAGCACCGCGCACTTCAGGTTCATCGTGCTCATGGCGATTCCAGTTCCTTCACGTTGAAGTAGTGCCGCACGCGGGCGTTGTCGCCCGTGGCCGTGTCTTGTCCCGCGGTCTCCACGGTGATGCCGTTCTCGTAGCCGTCCATGAAGCTCCCCAGGAGCTGGACCCCGGTGAGCCAGTCAATGGCCAGCAATTCACCCTTCACCCGGCGGAGCACGCCGCTGTTCGCGAAGAAGGTGAAGTGCGCGTCCTTGTTGTCCGCCTCCAGGAGGGCGCTGCTCTCGGGGGTGGAGTCGTAGTGGTCGTTCGGGCCCTGGTCCGACTCCCAGACGGCCGACGTCATGTTCACCGTCCCCGAGAACCCGACCGGCAGGTCCGGGAAGGGGAAGAGGTTGTCGGGGCCCGTGTGCACGAGCCAGTTCGGGTAGATGGTCTGGTTCTCGATGATGTTCGGGAAGGCGTTCACCTGCGTGAGGCCATTGGCGGTCATCAGCACGCGCGGCGTGAACCAGTCCGCGCAGCAGCCGCTCGCGGTCTCCAGGTCGGTGACCTGCTTCACGGCGTACTCGACCCGGTGCTTCTTCATCGGGTTGTACTTCGCGACGTCCTTCACCCGCGCCAGCTGCACGGTGACGTCCACCATGGCGTGATCCGACAGGCATTGCTGGACGAGGTGTCCCTCGGAGTCCTCGCTGCCGGAGGTGGGATCGAACTGCGGGTTGACGCTCGCCGTGGAGCCGTTGAGCAACGCGAACGTGGGGAAGTCCAAGGTGTCCTGGGCGGGGAACACCAGGACGTAGTCGAGACGCTTCTTGGTGTTCAGCTCGTTCGCCACGTTGTCGGAGCAGACACTGGACAGCCACGTCCCGGCCGCCATCGGGTCCGGTCCGGAGACCGCCCGGGCCAGGTCCCGCGTCTCGGAGAACTGGGTGTTGGCCTTGTCGAACTCGCTCCGCTTGCTGATGTCGAGGAGGCCGGGGCCCACCATGTCCGCGTAGTGGGCGAAGCCGACGTCCGTCTCCGTGCCCTTGGGCCCCAGGGTGTTCAGGTCGCCCAGCAGGAAGGCGGGGCGGTCCAGGCCGCTCGGCCAGGTCCCCTGGGGAAAGGAGTCATGGACGTCATACGGAAAGAAGGGGTCGGTCAGGGGGCCTCCCTGACGCACCTGCTGGACGTAGGCCTTGATGTCAGAGAACTGGTTTTCGCGCGCGGTGGTGTCCGGCCCCGACGTGTTGTCTCCCGCGTTGACGTGGGTGCAGAAAACGTCGACGAACTCGGCGTAGTCCGTCCCCGCGGCGACCGTGGGGACGTCGTGGTCGTCGACGATGACGGGGGCGGTCGCGGCGGGCGTGGCGATGCGCGCCCAGAGCACGCCCTTGGCCTGGAGGCAGTCTTCGTCCGTGCACATGCCGAAGGGGAAGTGGTGCACCCCGCTATCGAGGATCTGCCGCGAGGACAGCAACACCAATCCCGTGTTGAACATGGGCGGCTGGAGGACGTTGTCGTTCAGCTCGGCGACGTACTGCATCGGCGGCATGTTCGCGAGCGAGCGCAGGAAGTTGACCTTCTCGATGAGCTCGCCGCGCTCATGGGCCATCCAGACCTCGGAGACGCAGGCGACCTCCTTGTTGAAGAGCCGCATGGCCACGGTATCGATTTCCCCCGAGCCGCCATCGTCGAGCCAGGGGGGGACAGAAGGCATCTGCCCCACGTTCCACATCGTGAAGCTGAGCGGAATCGGGGTCGGGCTCGCGAACTCGAGCGTCTCCCAGGCGCCCGTCAGGGTGCCGCCGGCCGACGGGCCCAGGAAGTTGGGAAACCGGCCGCCACCCACCGTCTGCGCGGAGGTCGTCGGGGTGGGCGTGTGCTCGATGCCGAGCCCCAGCTTGCGCACCATGGCGTCGAGCGGCTCGCTCGCGCCTCCGGCGGGGAGGCCCGGCGCCAGATGGATCTCGAACTCGATGTGGACGTGGGCCGGGTCCGAGGCCGGGCTCGACACCTTCACGGTGGTGGGCCAGGCCTCGGAGGGGGTCGCGAGCGGGCTCCAGCCATTCGTGCCGCCAGGGAAGTCACCCTTGCTCTGGACGATGTCCTGGTAGCCCTTGACCGTGGAGTAGCTCAACGTGATGCGCCGGTCCTCGCCACGAGGCACGTACGCGCCGGGAACCTGCTGGAGGGTTTCGTTGCGCTTCGCATCGAGCCAGACGTTGACGGTGCCCTCCAGGCCCACGAAGTTCCCGCTGGCATTCCTGGGCCGGGGCAGGCGCATGCCGATGAACAGGGATTGCGAGTGGCAGGGATTCTGGGGCTTCCCCACGTTGCACTCGTCCGCGGTGTAGCTGGCGTTGTCGGAGACGGAGAGGAACAGGTCTCCGTTGGGACCTCCGTTCACGAAGTCCTGCAGCGGGAACTTCTTGCCGTCGGCGTACTCCAGGGGGACGACCACGCCGTCCGCCGTGGGCTGGACGCACGGACTCGCGGGGCTGCAATGAAGCTGCGCGTCCTGGGGGAGAAGCTTCGTGACGGAAGACGCCGCCAGGGCCCCCGTGGGGATGAGGCTGGCGAGGGCCAACAAGAGTGGAACGCGTTGCATGATGCCTCCAGGTGGAGCACCTGGATTGCACCGTGCATGCCGTGTGGCTCCCCCCGGGAGGCAGCGAGGACGACGGCAAGGTTTGCCGTGGTCGTGCAGGACCTGCCTGCAAGCCTTGCCAGGCCCTCAGTCGTGACGGGCGCTGGCGCTGCTCGGGGCGACACCGGCCTTCAGCCGCCGCGCATGGGCCCGGGCAATGAAGGCCCCCATGTGCACACCCGCCTGCTCGAAGCGGACCGCGGAGCGCTCGAGCGCCTCGTCCAGCGACGAGACCACCTCATGCTGGTCCGTGGAGGGCCGGATGAAGCTGGTGACGGCCCTCGCGAGCCTCGCGGTGGCCGAGTTGATCACCACGAAGAATCCCTTGCAGTAGTCGCGAGCCAGGTCGGCGTGCTGGGTCTGATGATCCGCCAGCATCATCCGCTGTGAATGTGTCAGCGGACGGGAGCGGGAGAAATCAATCACCAGGACATAGGGCTCGCGCCGTTTGATGAGTTTGGAGAGGCTCTGGAGAAGGCTCTCCATCTCCGGGTCCGTCGTGGTGTCGCCACGCTGGACGATGACCAGCGGCCAGAGTGCTTCATCAAGGGTGTACATAGCGGGGATGTCTCAACCGGCGAGGACAGAGGCCCGAGACATGTAATCCGGGAACGCGAAGCCGCGTCAGTGACCTCCGGTGAAACAGACAACACCCGGGTACTGGTGTGGCCGAACGCCGGAACTGGAGTCAGCGGCGACGTTTCCGGGGGCGCTTGCCTCGCTCGCCTCCCCTCCCCGAGCCGGGGCTTCAGAGCGCGGGAAGCCCGAGCTGCCGCTCCGCCTCGCGCATCTTCCGCTCGCGATCCGGGTCCTCGCCGCTCTGCCCCGTGGAGGCGGCTTCCGCCCCCACGTCCTCGGCGAGCCCGCTCCCACGCCAGCTCTCCGCGGGTCCTTCCATTGGCATGTCCGCGGGGCCCCCCTTCCCCACGGTCCTCCCGGTGCGCTTCGTCGCGGCCTCCACCAGGGACCGGAGGCCCAGCCCCAGTCCCAGCCCGATGAGGAACATCACGCCATCGCGCGACCCACGAGACAGCCGCATGGACACCCTCCTGTTCTGACCTGGCTCCGCCGCCACCTCCCTAGAAGTGCGGATGGGCGCGCTCCGCCGGAAGGCTCCCATCGTCCGGCGGCGCGAGCCGGCCCCTGGAGTGAGCGGCGGGCTGGCAGCCAGGAAGCTGCCTGGTCCCGAGGCCGCAGTGAGACGCTCAGAGTGACGCGGCGATCCCCGGGGTGAGCCAGCGCACGCGGGTGTCGCTTCCAAGGGCCTCGCGCGCCTGGGCCTCGGTCGCCAGTGGCTCGAAGGTGCCGAAGTGCATGGGCACGATGATGGAGGGGCGGAAGTACTTGCGCACCGCAAGCGCTGCGGTCCTGGGGTCCATGCCGTAGCGCCCGCCGCCCACGTTGAGGAGGACGATGTCCGGGTGCAGCAGCTCCTGCACCAGCGCCATGTCGCCGAACAGCCAGGTGTCGCCCGTGTGGTAGAGCGAGCGGCCCCCGGGAAGCACCAGGACGTAGCCCAGGGGCCGCCCGTCAGGCTCGCACGAGTGCATGGCCGGCACCGCGTGGATCGTGACGTCGCCAATGCGCGTGGAGCCGCCGACGTTCACCGTGAGCTGCTGGGCCTCCGGCACCTTGAGCCAGCGCAGCGTCTCCCCCGTCCCCACCACGGGAGCCCCGCTCAGGCGCGCCAGGGTGTGCACGTCCTGCGCGTGGTCCCCGTGCGAGTGCGTGAGCAGGATGGCCGCGGGCGGTGTCCGTGCGAGGCGTGTGAGGTCCTTCCAGGCCTCGGGCGCGCGCGGGTTCTCCTTCAACCAGGGGTCGATGAGCAGGCGCGTGCCCCCGGGCGAGACGACCTCGAAGCCGGCGTGGCCGAGCCAGGTGACGTGGAACTCCTGGGGTGGTGGGGTCGGCGCGGCGCCGAGCAGCGCGGCCAGGAGGGACAGGGAGAGGAGCATGGTGCGGGACCTCGCGAAGGCTCCGGCGGCGGGACCGACCCGACGGCGGGCTCAGCGGCGAGGATGTGGCACGCGCTCCGCGCCCTTCTTGGGCGAAGTTGACGTGCCGCGCACGGCGCGCGCGTAGGCCCCCGGGCTGGTGCCGACGATGCGCACGAAGTGCCGGTGCAGCTGGCTCTGGTCGTAGAGCCCCACCTCCAGGGCCGCGCGTGCGGCGGGGACGCCCCGGGCGAGCAGCTCGCGCGCCCGCGAAACGCGCAGGTGCGTGAGGTAGGCATGGGGCGTCAGGCCGAGCTCCTGACGGAAGGTGCGCAGCAGGTGGAAGCGGCCCAGGCCCGAGGCCACCGCGAGCGCATCCAGGCTGACGCCTTCCACGACCGAGGCATGCAGCAGGTCGCGAGCACGCAGCGCCGCGCGGCGTGTCCGGGGCATCGCCTCCACGGACGCGCAGGCGCTCGCCCCCAGCAGCGCCGCGAGCATCCCGGAGAGCAGGCATTGGAGCGTGAGCGCGTCACTGCCCGGATCCCTCAGCGCCGCGTGCAGGGCCAGCGCCTCGGAGCGTCCGCTGCCGCCGGAGAGCGCGGGCAGGTGGGGCGGCGCGCGCAGCCCGAGCTCGCGCGCGGCCCCCTCCACCACCGATGGCTCCAGGGTCAACGACTGGGCGGTCACCGGCGCATGCACGCGCAGGTCGCGGTGCACCTCTCCTGGCTCCTTCAGCTTCAGCACCCCCTCGGTCTGCGTCCAGGCCCGCCCGCGGTACCAGAAGTCGAAGGCCCCCGCGTAGACCACCGTGACGCCGTAGCGAGTGGAGACGCCGGACCACAGCCGCGTGTCCCCCGTGACGCGAACCCCATCCACTCCCGCGAGCCGCGAGGGCAGCACCACCAGGCCAGGCTCGTCACGTCGCATCGTGCGCCCAGTATGGCGCAAGTCCGGGCAACGCTCTCTCTCGAGAGTGCCGTGAGCCCACATCTGTGCCCAAGGGAAATCGATGTTCCTTGATGGTCAGACCCATTTGAATCGACCGCACGTTGATTGGCTGGGACCTAGGGGACAGTGGACCGTGCTGGTGTAGAGTTGGCACGGCATGAGGACTGATCCAAAAAGCGCTGCCACTCTGCTCACCCACATGACGGTGCCCAACCTCCCCTTGATGGGACGGGTCTACGTGCTCGGAAGTCTGGAGCACCGAGTTACGGTGTGCTCTCAACAGATTCGCGCCGCGAATCTCGTCTACGCCTTGTTTGAACTGGAGCGCATCGAGCGCCAATCAACAGTCGTGATTATTGGAGGCGGAGCGGCTGGGTTGACAGCGGCAGCGGCTGCCGCCATGAAGGGGGCGCGAGTCATCCTGCTTGAGAAAGAAGAGAAGTTGATGCACATGCAGGATGGCAGTTCAGGCCGAATGATTCACCCATTCATCTATGACTGGCCGAGCGAAGAATACCGCCAAACCAGCGCCAATCTCGATGCCCCCCTCCTAAGATGGGAGGCCGCCACTGCGGGCAAAATCGCCGAATGGATGAGAGAGGAGTTTGGCAAATATGTCGCCCAGTTTGACATTGCAACACACCTGGGCGTCAGGAATATTGAATTGGAAGTTGCTCTCGGCGGCGGACCCCGCACTGTCTTCTGGGACAGAGGCAGCATCAAAGCCGACGCAGTCATCCTATCGGTAGGATTTGGCACTGAACGGCAATTTCCACCTATTACCGCGCGGTCTTATTGGCATGACGACCGGATACACCAGTACTTCGCCAATGGGCCCAAGAATCTACTCGTTTCAGGTGTCGGAGACGGAGGGCTGATGGACACCCTTCGCGCGACAGTCTCGGGCTTCACGCCCGATGAAGCGGTCAGCGGTCGCCTCTCTAAGTTGTTTGCCGAAACCAAGATGTTGGAGATAGCTAAGCAACTCCGCAAGATCGAGGAGGAGGCCTCCAGAAAGCGGTTCAATGCTGAAGCCCCGGATGCGTTTATCTCTAAAGAGTACGAAGCACTTAAAATACCTAAGGAATTTGACGACGAACTTGAGCTTCGCCTCCGAAAGGACACTCGCGTAACACTTAACGGCCCAACGCAGTCTCCCCTGAGCCTGGGCGCCTCGGTCCTTAATCGCTTTCTGGTTTCCCGGTTGATCTTCAAATTGGGTGCAGTGCGGTACTGGAGCGGCAAAATCGCACCAGGTGGAATCACGGAAGATGTCGGCAAGTATTTCGTCAAGCTTGATGGCGGTGACACACGCCAGTTTGATGTCGTGGTGATTCGACATGGAGCAACAAGCGCGCTCCGCGAGGGGTTTCGCGGCATCTGGGATGCTTGTGAGCAACCCTTGGCGCGGAGCGCTGAACTCGATCAGACCCGGGTACCTATCTGGCCTCCTGGTTGGTTCGACGGCAAGATGCCGGGCGCAAGCATATCTGCGCCCACCGAGCGAGAACTCCCGCCTCCCATGGCTGCGATGGAGCCGCCCATCCCTCGCACTCTGCGTCCTGGCCCATTCATCACAGGAGAACAGCGACTGGACAGCACCGCTCGACGCGCCATTGAACTACTGTCGAATGGGGCAGGGATTGTGGCGCTGACAGGGAACGTGGGGGATGGGAAGAGCGAAGTAGCGCGTCAGGTCGCGCATCATTTCCCTTACGGCATCTACCTTCAACTCGATGCAGTAAACCCCGAGGAACCGTCAGCGAGTATCTGGCTCGAGGGGCTGGCACGCGTGGTGCGCGTGCTCTGGGGAGAAAACCCTAGCGGGCGCGAAGCCACCCACCGCTCCGTTCGGGAAGCTCTCCAGGAAATCCCCGGTGCAGTCATTGTCATCGACAACGCTGATATCGCGCCGCCATTTCCATTGAATCTCGGTGTTCCGTGCCTGGTCGTGGGGCCTGGCGTGGCGACAGCAGAAGTGCGTGTAGAGCTACCCTCCCCTACTCTTGATGAATTCTGTAACATCGTAAGGTCCGCCCTGGTCCCCCCGCGAGCGCTGGAACCCCAGGAGTCCGACTTGCTTCGCGACATCGGCGACGCAACAGGCAACAGCGCCCTGTGTGCCAAGTGCATCGCCTGGATGTACCGGGGCGGCTCACTGGTGCAGTTCCTTCGGGATTGGAAGCAGGATCTCGTCAATACCGGTCCTCCTGATGCGGATGGCCGGATCCGTCACGCAATCGAGAAGTGCTGGCACTCTCTCGGGCCTGCGGAGCGCAAGCAGGTAGCGTTCATCGCTGCGCTAGGCGAGCCAGAGGTTCCCACCGCTTGGCTGCCCCAACCAATCCAGGGAGGGAGCGTTGTAGGCCGAAGAATGTTGAATGACTCTGGTGTCTCACTGCAGGGTGATGCTGACCGGGTCTTCCGGATTCATCGCCTCGTTGCGCAGTGGGCCCGCAGGCAGTCCGTCGCGGATGACGAGCTTACCTCTGTCCTGATTTCTTGGTCACAAGACCCCACATTGCTGGATGAAATCAAGCTACACGGGCCTCGTGCTCACGCCATCGCCCATGCTTTTCGACTCCTAACCGCACGAAAAAGTCTCCTGACTTTGCGAGCTGAGGACTCTGCTTTCTTGCAAAGCACGTTTATCGAATGCGCCGCGAGTGCGTCAGAGGATGATGGAGCGGCATCTCTCGCCGAGACATTTCGATTCGTCGCTCCATCGCCGGAACATGTCCGCGCACTGCCACTGCTCGTCGTAGGGCAACTCATTGATCAACCTTTGCCACGCATCGAGAACGAGTACCTCGAGAAAGTTCGCGCCAAAGGGATTGAAGCGCTCATAAATGCATTAGAAAACGAAGCAGTACCAAGCAAGCCTGAGAGCAACGGCACTCACTTGCTGTTGGCAGGCTTAATTCACGCTGCAAAGTACGCAGTAAAGCAATCCGCGTCGACCGCTCAACTAATCCTGGGCGTGCAACGACTTCGCGAGATCGATTCGGCCTGCCAAAAGATGGCCTTGGAAGGAATGGGTTCCCCGAGACTCACCTTGCTACAAGCCAAGGCACGCCTTCAACTCGCTACAGCGCGATCCAAGGAAATAAGTGATATTGAACGGGCGACCCTGCTTCGCGAACAGTTGAGTCGGGTCGGGGAGCTTCCTGCATACCTCCGGCTTCGCATGATCGAACTCCTGTTAAAGCTTCATGGGCTACCGGATCAAGTACTCTCCGTGGAGGGTCGGCTCCAAGTCATCGAAACCGGACTTGACCTTTGTGCTCACGCATCAAATCCACAAATACAGGCGAATTTTCTCCAGCGAGCGGCGCAGCAAGTTGAAGTCACTGGTACGCAAGGTGTTTATGGGCGTGTTTGCGATGCCGCACGCGCAGTCTATGCTCGCGTGACGAAATCAAATCACCACAGATGGCAAAAGAGCATGATGCCGCTCGCTTTTGCCCTTCACCGCACTGGCTCCTCAGGAACAACTGCTTCCAATTTTGAAGCTATCAGCGAAGCACTTGAATTCTATAGTGTGATGGACGCCAAGGACGATTTTGTCCGAACGAGGGTCGCGGCAGTGGTTCGTGATCTCGGGCGCGTGGATTTGACTGTTAAGATAACAGAACAGCTCCGGCTTGGTATGATCCGAACAAAGCGCGGAAGCCAAGTCCTCTTCGAAGCCTTCGAGCACGCCAAGGCCTTGCGTTGGCAGGGGGAGTGGAAGGGATCCATTGAATTGCTCAATGGCTGGCTGGCGCTATGCGAAGCCTTGCCGACAGCCGAGAAGCCCGTTAACGACCTTGCTCCATTCGCGGGCATGGTGCGCGATGAACTAGCAAAGGCACACTTCAAAGGAGGGAATGTCGAACAGGCGCAGGAACTCCTTTTTCGGAGCGAACAAGACTACAGAACCAAGGGGCTGGTGTTCTTCGCGGAGCGCTGCAAAAGGTGGGCTCAGGAACGAGGCCAAGAACACGATCCGTCCACAGGCATATTCGAAGATGAGTGGAGATGCAGGACGCGTCGTCTTTCCGCAGGGCCGGGGCGGACTGCTGCAGTAAACGCTCAGGCGGAAACCGTGTGCGCCAAACTGACGCAGTCGATGGACAAAAGCCCTGTCGGGTGAAAGTCAGCTGAAAGCCCTGGCCGTCGCAGCATGCCAAGTTCGCCCGGCGGGTGTTGAAGTCTCCGCTTCGGGGGACTGAATTGGCGCCACTGTCTCCGAGCGTGCTCCGCGCGCTGAACCGCAAGACACAGCGGGTGACGCCCACGCCCGCGAGCGGGGAGGACTCAGCTCCCTGCGGGCATCGCCGTGCCGGCCTCCGCCACGTAGCCGGGCGCGGGCGAGACACCGAAGAAGAGTGAGAGCTCGGCCTGCGCCTCGCGGGCCTGCGCTCCGCTGATGCGCCCCTCGCGCTCCAGCCTTCCCACGATGACGCTCGCGCGGGTGCGGAGGGTTTCAGGCCGCTGGGCCGGCAGCCAGCGCCTCGGCGCGCCCGATACCGCCAAAGAGCGCGGGCAGGTGGGGCGGTGCGCGCAGCCCGAGTTCACTCGCGGCCCCGTGCCTCCAGTATGGCGCACCGTGGGCCGGCAGGTGGCAAACCTTGCCGGCAATCCAGGACCGGAACACGGCAATGCTTGCCGTGATGGAGGGCGCGTCCGGAGGCGCGTGCCCTGGCCCCCGTATTGCTCAGGGGAGGGTCTGCTCCCAACCCAAGGACCCCTGCACCCATGATGAAGCTCCGCACCCTGCTGCTGTTATTGCCCTGCCTCCTGTGGGGACAGCTCGCGCGCGCCCAGACACCGGACGTCACGACCTATTACGAACCCATGGAGGGAGGCGCCATCCGCTATCTCACCATGGCGTCCCCTTCCCTCGGCGGGTCGGCCAGCCACCAGCTGTCGCTCGCGTTGGCGTTGCGCAACAACGAGGCGACGTCCGTGACGTTGTCCCAGGTCCTGATCGAATTTCCCGGCACGACGCTGCTGGCGAGCATGACCCCCAACGTCGTCGTGCCCCCGAACGCGGTCCGCAACTGGTCGTTCAGCGCCGCCCAGAACATCATCCTGCCGAACCCGGCGCCAACCACCATCCGCCTGTGGCTCTCGTTCACGGGCTATGCGAACCCGCGGATGGAGACGTTCACGCTCGCCGCCTACCAGGCGCCCACGCCGTCCGGCAGCAACCGCTTCTGGGGCCGGGTGGGCGACCTGCGCCCCCACGAATACTGGCAGGGCATGGGCGCGGTGCACGGCGCGAGCGTCCAGGGCTGCCAGCTCTTCGCCTATGACGTGGGTGTCTATGGTTGGACGGGCTCCGGCTGGTCCGACGTGCTTCCGGGCACCGACGGTTCGCAGAACGAGCACTACCGGCAGTGGGGCAAGCCCATCTACGCGGTCACCGGGCTGAGGCATCCCCTCATCTGAATCAGATGAGACCAAAGGCTTCGCGGAACACGGCGTGCTCGCGTACCAGTTGACCAAACCGCTCCACCAGGGGACGCAGTCGCTCATCGCTCATGCGTGGCATGGC
>NZ_RAVW01000232.1 GCF_003611585.1 Corallococcus exercitus
CCGTGCGCCCCGATCCCGCCGCCATGGCCCGGGCGGTCCGCGACTTCCTCACCGCCGCGGGGCTCGACCTCCAGGACGTGAACCTGGTGGACACGCCCACGCGCGTGGCCGACGTGTGGGCGAACGGCTTCCTCGACGGCTATGGCCGCACGCCCGAGGAGGTACTCGGGAAGACCTACCCCGCGCCCGCGGACTCCTCCGGGGAGCTGGTGGTGGTGACGGACCTGCGCTTCCACTCCATGTGCCCGCACCACCTCCTGCCCTTCACCGGCCGCGCGCACGTGGCCTACGTGCCGGGTTCGCGCGTGGTGGGTTTCGGGCGCATCGGGGCGCTGGTGGACTCCTTCGCGCACCGGCTCATCCTCCAGGAGGACCTGGCCCGGCAGGTGGCGCGCTCGCTCGCCCGCGTGCTCGGCAGTCCCGCGACGGCCTGCATCCTGGAAGCAGAGCAGGCGTGTCTGCGCCTGAGGGCCGACCACCAGCGCGACGCCGTCACCCACGCGGAGGCCTATGAAGGGCGCCTGCGCCGCGACGGCCCCCTGCGCCGCGAGCTGTGGGCCCGCCTGGGGGCACGGCCGGGGACGGGAAGATGAACCCCGCCGCCCAACGCTTCGAGCGGGTGGCGCCCGAGCGCGTGGCGACGGTGCTGGAGGCCCTGGCGGGCGTGCTGTCCGAGGGCCAGGTGAAGCGCGACGCGGACACGCTCGACGCCTACGCGCGCGACGAGTCCGACAGCGGCGTCTACCGGCCCGACGCCGTCCTCCTTCCGGAGACCACCGCGCAGGTGTCCGCCATCTTCAAGGCGTGCCAGGCGCACGGCGTGCCCTTCACCCCCTGCGGCGCGCGCAGCGGCAAGAGCGGTGGCTCGCTGCCCCTCAAGGGCGGCATGGCGGTGAGCCTGGAGCGCATGAACCGGATCCGCTCCATCTCCAAGGAGGACCTCACCGCGGTGGTGGAGCCCGGCGTGGTGACGGGCGACCTGATGAAGGCGGTGGAGGCCCAGGGCCTCTTCTATCCCCCGGATCCGAACTCCTGGGAGTTCTGCACCCTGGGCGGCAACGTGGCGGAGAACGCCGGCGGCCCGCGCGCCCTGAAGTACGGCGTCACGCGCGACTACGTCATCGGCCTGGAGTGGGTGATGCCGGATGGCGAGGTGCTGCGCGTGGGCCGGCGCACCATCAAGGGCGTGGCCGGCTATGACCTGGTGGGGCTGTTCGTCGGCTCCGAGGGCACGCTCGGCGTGGCCACCGAAATCACGGTGCAGCTGATTCCCCTGCCCCGTCAGGTGATGACTGCGCTCGTGGTGTTCCCCTCCGTGCTGGACGCCGCCCGGGGCGTCTCCGCGGTGCTCGCCGCCGGCATCCTGCCGCGCTGCCTGGAGCTCATCGACGAGGTCGCCGTCCAGGCCATCGTGCACCGGGGCAGCTTCCAGTTCCCCCCGGACGCGGGCGCCGCCCTCATCGCCGAGGTCGACGGCAACACGCCCGAAGGCGTGTTCGCGGAGCTCCAAATGTTGGGGGACATCTGCAACCAGCACGGGGCCACCCAGACACTGGTGGCGCAGGACGAGTCCCAGCGCGAGAAGCTGTGGGCCGCGCGGCGCGTGATTTCCCCGGCCCTGCGCGCGCTCAAGCCCGCCAAGATTTCCGAGGACATCGTGGTGCCCCGCTCGAAAATTCCCGAAATCATCGAGCGGCTGAAGAAGATGGGCGGGGAGCTGGGGCTCACCGTGGCCACCTATGGCCACGCGGGGGACGGCAACCTGCACGCCAACATCCTCTACGACGGCCCCGCCCAGCGCCCCCTCGTCGACGAGGCGCTGCGCCGCATGCTGATGCTCACCGTGGAGCTGGGCGGCACCATCACCGGAGAGCACGGCGTGGGGCACGCGAAGCGGGAATATCTGGCGCTGGAGCAGGCTCCCGCGCTGCTGGAGCTGCAGCGCCGCCTGAAGGCCTTTTTTGATCCATCAGGCCTGCTCAACCCCGAGAAAATCTTCCCCGCTCCCAAGCGTTGAAAGCTTCGTGGCCGGAAACGTAGGTGCTGTCCCACCCGTCGCGTCGCACGCTCTCAAAGGCCCGAAAGGGCGAGGACGTGACGGGCTTTTGACAAGGGTAAGGGGCCGAAATGCCCTTCTTGGCAGGAATGAGAAACCCTTTCCGTCGTTGCGCGTCCTAGTGACAGATGGACGCGGTTCGTCGGGGGATTCATCGCGTCCGGCAGTTACGAACGGAAGGACGGGAAATCATGGCCAACTCGACGAAGTACGCGGCAGAGGGCCTTTCGCATTACCTGCGTCACCTGGGCGGGCACCAGCAGCTCACGCGTGAACAGGAGTACGAGCTGGCCCGCCAGGCCCGCAAGGGTGACGAGAGCGCCCGACAGACGCTCGCCAGCTCCAACCTCGCTTTCGTGGTCGCCGTGGCGAAGAAGTTCGCCAACCGCGGGGCCCGCCTGGACGACCTCATCCAGGAAGGCAACGTCGGCCTCATGAAGGCCATCGAGCACTTCGACCCGAAGAAGAACGTGCGCTTCGCCACCTATGCCGTGTGGTGGATCCGCGCCTACATCACCCGCTACCTGAAGGACAACCGCAGCCAGGTGCGCGGCGGTGAGGCGGAGCGCGGCAGCATGGTGGACTTCTCGCTGGACGCCACCATCGACGAGGAGGGGGAGACGACCTTCCTCGACCGCATCGAGGACGGCGGTCCCTCGCCGCAGGAGACGTTCCTCTCCCGCGAGCAGGACACCGAAATCCAGGAGGCCCTGGCCAAGGTGCGCAAGCGCATTGGCGACCTGGGCTGGGACATCCTCCAGGAGCGCCTCACGCAGGACAAGCCGCTGACGCTGGAGGAGCTGGGCCAGCGCTGGGGCGTGTCGCGCGAGCGCGTGCGCCAGGTGGAGCTGAAGACGAAGAACTTCCTGGAGCGCTACCTCATCGCGTTCAACGAGAACGAGGAGCACACCGCCACGGCCGACGCGGCCTGAAGCGGCCTGGGATGTGTCTCACCGGTGACGGGGTCTGGCGGGGTGTTCGCACCTTGCCGACCCCGTCTTCTTTTTTGCCGCGCCGCGTCTAGCGCGTTCGGTTGATGGTGGGCGAGCGTGCGTGCTAAGGCATTTCGATGCGCTTGAAATTGCTTGCCCTTTGGGTGCTTTGGGCGGTCCCGGCACACGCTGCGGATCCCGCGCTGCTCGACCAACTCGACGCGTTGTACGCCAAGCGGGGGGACGCGGAATCCGTCAAGGCGTTGGAGACGGGGCTGTCGGACGCGTTGAAGGCCACGCCGGACGACTTCGACCTCGCGTGGCGCAAGGCGCGCATCCTCCAGTGGCAGGCGGACGGCGCCACGGAGAAGAAGCTCAAGATGGTCCTGGGCAAGCAGACCTGGGAGGCCGGGGACAAGGCCGCGAAGCTGCAGCCCGCGCGCGTGGAGGGCTACTACTTCGCCGCCTGCGGCATCGGTTCCTACTCGCAGGCCGTGGGCATCATGAAGGCGCTGGGGGACGGTTTGGAGGGCAAGTTCAACGAGCGCCTGGACACCGCGCTGAAGATCGACCCCACGTACGAGTACGGCGGTCCCTGGCTGGTGAAGGGGCGATACTTCTACGAGCTGCCCTGGCCCAAGCGCGACCTGGGCAAGTCCGTGGAGTACTACCAGAAGGCCATCGCCAAGTTTCCGCAGTCGCTGCGCGCGCACTACTACCTGGCCGAGACGTTGCTGAAGGACGGCAAGGCGAAGGAAGCGAGCGCCGCCATCGAGAAGGTCAAGCAGGGAAGCACCGCGTACAACCCCGCGGAGGGGCAGCGCGTGCAGCAGTGGGCCAAGAAGGTGGATGCCGACATCCAGGAGGAGCTCAAGTGAGGGCAGAGAGTCAGGTCACGACGGCTCCCGCGGCGGGCGGGACGCAGGAGCAGAACCTCGTCCAGTTGCTCGTTCAGCGGGCCCAGAACGCCTCCAAGGTGGGCGTCACCCACAAGAAGGACGGGCGCTGGCAGGACGTCACGTACGCGCAGGTGCTGGAGGACGTGAAGGCGCAGGCGGCGGGCCTCATCGCCCAGGGCGTCCAGCCCGGGGACCGGGTGGCCATCTTCGCCAACACCAGCCTGCAGTGGATCATCGCGGACCTGGCCATCAGCGCGGCCCAGGCCATCACGGTGCCCATCTACGGCTCCAACACGCCGGATGAGTGTCACTACATCCTGAACCACTCGGAGACGAAGCTGCTGCTCGTCGACTCCGACGAGAAGGACGCCAAGCAGGCCGGGCGCCTGTCGCGCGTGCGCTCCAAGCTGGCGAGCATCCCGGCGCTCCAGAAGATCGTCGTCTTCGAGGGCCCCGTCTCCGGCGACAAGGAGATGACGCTCGCGGACATGGTGGCCTCCGGCAAGGGCCACCCGCAGGCCACGGAGTCCGCGTTCGCGGAGCGCGTGGCGCAGGTGAAGTCGGACGACACCAACCTGCTCATCTACACCTCCGGCACCACCGGCGCCCCCAAGGGCGTCATCCTCACCCACGGCAACTGGGCCTATGAAGCGAAGGCCACCCAGGCCATGGGCATGATGCGGCCCGAGGACTCCGTCATGCTGTTCCTGCCCCTGGCGCACGTGTTCGCCCAGGTGGTGAAGGCCGCGTGGCTGTCCATGGGCTTCCGGCTCATCATCGCGGAGTCGGTGGACAAGCTCTTGGCGAACCTGGCGGAGACGCGCCCCACGGTGCTGCCGTCCGTGCCGCGCGTGTTCGAGAAGGTCTACAACAACGTCGTGGCCAACGGCTCCGCGGCCCCCGGCATGAAGGGCAAGCTCTTCAAGTGGGCCTTCGGCCTCTTCGACGAGTACGCCGAGGCCAAGGGCCAGGGCCGCGAGTACAGCTCGCTCCAGTTCTCCCTGGCGAAGAAGCTCGTGTTCTCCAAGGTGCGCAAGACGCTGGACGAGAAGCTGGGCGGCAACATGCGCATCTTCATCTCCGGCGGCGCGCCGCTGTCCCGGAAGATCGCCTACTTCTTCGACCTGCTCGACCTCAAGGTGCTGGAGGGCTACGGCCTCACGGAGACGAGCGCCCCGTGCAACGCCAACCGGGTGGAGAAGATCAAGATCGGCACCGTGGGCCCGCCGGTGCCGGGCACGGAGATCAAGATCGCCGCGGACGGTGAAATCCTGGTGCGTGGCCCCTGCGTGATGAAGGGCTACTACAAGAACGAGGAGGCCACCAAGGAGGTGCTGGATCCAGACGGGTGGTTCCACACCGGTGACATCGGCGAGGTGGACTCCGACAACTACCTGCGCATCACCGACCGCAAGAAGGACATCATCGTCACCGCGGGCGGCAAGAACGTGGCGCCGCAGAACATCGAGAACACGCTCAAGACCTTCCCGCTCATCAGCCAGGCCATGGTGTACGGCGACAAGCAGCCGTACCTTGTCGCGCTCGTCACGGTGTCGGAGGATCCGGCGCGCAAGCTGCTGGAGGAGAAGGGCGCCCCGGTGGGCAGCTACGAGCAGAACTCCCAGCGTCCGGAGATCCGCACGGCCATCGAGGAGATCTTCAAGAAGGTGAACGCGGAGATCCCCCCGTACTCCACCATCAAGAAGTTCCAGGTGATGACGGCGGACTTCACGCAGGAGTCCGGCGAGCTCACGCCCACCCTCAAGGTGAAGCGCAAGGTGGCCAGCCAGAAGTACATGAAGCTCATCGACGCCATGTACGCGAGCGGCAAGGGCGGCGGGGACTGAGGCACGCCCGAGGCGCCCCCCGTGACTTCAGGTCGCGGGGGGGCGCGCACGGCTGAAACGCCCGACGCCCGTCCATGGCCGCTTGGAGCGGTCCAGGGTACGGGCGTCACGGGTGAACGGCGCTGGAGTGTTTCGACCGTCGGGGGCGGGGCCTTCCCGGGCCCACCCAGACGGGGTCAGGCGTCAGGCGTTGTGGCTGGGCGACTTGGCGGCGGCGACGTCCTTGTCCACGCTGGTGGACGCGGACAGCGTGCCGGGCTTCTTGTCGCTGGCCTCGTCCTTGTCGTCGTCGCTGGAGAAGCCGCGCTTGAAGTTGCGCAGCGCGCTGCCCAGGGACGAGCCAAGCTGCGGCAACCGCGAGCCGCCGAACAACAGCAGCAGCGCCGCGAAAATCAGAAGAATCTCAGGAAGCTTCAAACCCATGGCTTCGCTCCTCGCGAAATGCGCGGGGAGCATACCGGTGGGAGGGGGGGCGCGCTAGCAACTCCCGCGTGCAGGGGCTCACGCCTGCCAGCCCGCTGGATGCCCGAGTTCCTCCGACAGGGTCACCGGCAGCGTGAGGAAGAGGGTGGTGCCGCCCACGTCGGCCTGGGCACCTACCTGGCCGCCATGCGCCTCCACCTCCTGCCGGGCCAGGAAGACGCGCAGTGGATCCTCCAGCTTGCGCTCGCGAAAGGCGCGCTCCTCGCACTGGAAGACGGCGCTGATGTCCTCTTCCGGAACGGCCGCGCCGTCGCGGTGCACCTCCACCCGCACCTGATGTCCCAGGCGCGCGGCGCGCACGTGGAGCGACTCCCCGGGCTGCGCGCGTCCCAGCAAGTGGTACACGAAGGCCTCCACCGCGTGCTGGATGCGGCCCGCGTCCACCTGCACGTCGGGCAGCTCCGGCAGCTCGTCCAGCACCAGCCCCACACTGGCGGCGGAGGCGGCGGCCCGCGTGCGCTCCACCGCGGCGTCCAGGATGGGCAGCAGCGGCTGGCGCTCACGCTCACACGCGAGCGCGCCCAGGTCCGCGCGGCTGGAGTCGAAGAAGTCCTGGGCGAAGGAGAGCGCCCGGTCCGCGTTGCGCAGGATGGTCTCCAGCCCGCGCTGCGCCTTGGGCTCCAGCGGGATGCGCCCGTTGAGCAGCAGCGCCGCGTACGAGCGGATGTTGGCCAGCGACCCGCGCAGGTCATGCGACGCGAGCGACAGGTAGCGCACGCGGTCCGCCACGCGCTCGCCCGTCGTCGAGGCCGCGGACGTCCCGGACGACGAGGCCTGGCTCGCGCCCCAGGGCACCGGCAGCGCCCACACCAGCCGTCCACCGTCCTCCAGCGGCTCCTCGCCTACCAGCAGGGTGCGGTCCTCGCGCTCCCACAGGTTGCGTTCGCCGTCGCGCCGGCGGAAGCCCGCGGCGGCCATCAGCCCGTCGATGCCCGCCGCGCCCGGAGCGGGGGGCAGGGCCTCCAGCCCCAGGTAGTCCAGGAGCAGGGGACCGAGCAGGCGTGGCGTCCCCTGGCGGGGCAGCAGCGCGAGCCCGGGCGCCGCCTCGTTGCTCCCAGGTGTCTCCCCCATCCACGTCACGCGGACCTCCCCTGTCCGAGCTTCGAATCACCGGAAGGGTGGGCAGTGACTGTCGGTTTTGCAACGGGCTCCCACTCTGGGAGGACGCCCCTTAATTTCTTGCGCCAGGAGGGCCGTAGATGGTGGATGCTCCCCCCTTGGTAGCGGTATCGAGGAGACACCTCTGACCTCGCTCAACGCACAGCACACTGGCGCACCCGTGGTTCTGGTCGTGGACGATGATCCCGACATCCTGGAGGCCCTCTCGGAGATCCTCGAAGCCGAGGGCTTCGAGATCCGCCGGGCCCGCAACGGCAAGGAGGCCCTGGAGCGCCTGGAGCCGGACCCTCCCCACCTCATCCTGCTGGACCTGATGATGCCGGTGATGGACGGCTGGGAGTTCGCCCAGCGCATGCGCCAGAAGCCGGACTTCGCGGCCATCCCCATCATCGTCCTCAGCGCGGACCGCAACGTCGGCAGCAAGGCGAAGGACATTGGCGCCATGGGCCACCTGGCCAAGCCCTTCGAGCTCAACGACCTGCTGTCGATGGTGCGACAGTCGCTCAGCCCCCCCGTGGACACCTCGCGCGTCTGAGGGGGCCACATGGTGCCGTGCTTGACCCGACGGTGGGGCGCCATTACGGTCCGCGCAGGCTTGATTCACCAATCAACCTGATCACAAGGAGCGAGTCATGGCGACCGCGAAGGACATCATCGAGACGCAGATTCCCGCGAAGCTGCAGTCGAAGCCGGAGCTGGCGAAGGAGATCAACGCCATCATCCACTTCGACGTCTCCGGCGACGGTGGCGGCAAGTGGACGCTGGACACCACCAAGGCCGACGGCTGGGTGTCCGAGGGTCTCAACGGCGCGTCGAAGATGACGGTCACCGTCAGCAACGACGACTTCGTGAAGATCCGCGAGGGCAAGCTGAACGCGCAGATGGCCGCCATGCAGGGCAAGCTCAAGTTCAAGCCGATGGACATGGGCCTCGCCATGAAGCTGGCGAAGCTGCTGGGCTGAGCCTCTCCGTAGTGTGTCGTACCGACGGCGCGTCACCCTCACGGGGACGCGCCGTCCGCATGTCTCCACCTCCCCCTGGAGCCCCCCTTCCATGTCTGAGCCGTCTTCCCCCCTCGCCGGCCTGCGGGTGCTGGACCTGTCGCGCCTGTTGCCTGGCCCGTACGCGACGCTGGTGCTGGCGGACCTGGGCGCCACCGTGGACACCGTGGAGGACCCGGACGTGGGGGACGCCACCCGCCACATGCCGCCGCACCGTGAAGGGGAGGGCGCGCTCTACTACGGGCTGCACCGCAACAAGCGCTCGCTCACGCTGAACCTCAAGACGCCGGAGGGCCGCGACGCGCTCTTGCGCCTGGTGTCCCACTACGACGTGCTGGTGGAGAGCTTCCGCCCGGGCGTCATGGACAAGCTGGGCGTGGGCGAAGCGGTGCTGCGCCAGAAGAACCCGCGGCTCATCTACTGCGCCATCTCCGGCTACGGCCAGACGGGACCGGACCGGCTCAAGGCGGGGCATGACCTCAACTACGTGGCCCGCGCGGGACTGCTGGGCTACGGCGGTGAGGCCGGTGGCGCGCCCGCGTTCCCGGGCGTGCAGGTGGCGGACATCGGCGGGGGGAGCCTCTTCGCGCTGGTGGGCATCCTGGCCGCGCTGCACGAGCGCGAGCGCACCGGCGTGGGCCGCTTCGTGGACGTGTCCATGACGGACGGCGCGCTGGCGTTCCTCCACCTGCACCTGGCCTCGCGCCTGTTCATGGGAAAGGAGGGCACGCCGCTCCAGCGCGGGAGCGAGGCGCTCAACGGCGGCTATCCCAGCTACGGCCTGTACCGCACCGCGGACGACCGCTGGCTCGCGGTGGGCGCGCTGGAGCCCAAGTTCTTCGGCGCGCTGTGCGCGAAGCTGGGCCGCCCGGAGCTCCTCGACGACGCGTACACGGGCGGTGAAGCCAGCTCGCGCGTGAAGGCGGAGCTCACCCGCGTCTTCGCGAGCGAGCCCCTGTCGCACTGGCGCGAGCAGCTCTCCGGCGCGGAGTTCTGCGTGGAGCCGGTGGCGGAGGGCGACGACGTGCTGGCGGATCCGCAGCTGCGCGCGCGAGGCCTCTTCGTGGAGGCGGAGGATGCGCAGCGCGGCATCCGCGTCACGCACCTGCTCACGCCGCTGCGCATGGGCGACGTCGCGCTGCGTCCACCGCCCACGCTGGGACAGCACTCGCGCGTCATCCTGGAGAACGCGGGTTTCACCGCTGAGGAAATCTCGCGTCTGATTGCATGAATACCGCGTGAAACGACCCGCGAAGGCGGGTTCGCACGCGGATCCGAAGTGACCCGTTGCTGATTGACAGCTCTGGAGCCACAGTTAGATCTTTCCTGTTTTCTGACTGGGAAATCGACTTTCAAGCCCTGGGAAGGAAGGTCCCCCGTGCCCGACGCGCAGGAGCTCGAGTCCTACATCCGACGGAAGTTCGCAGAAAACGTGGGTCTCACGGAGGCAGAGCTGTTCTCCGAGGACCTGACCCTCTCGGCGCTCATCACGCGCTCCGAGCGGATGACCAACAGCGTGGACTTGATGGAAGCTTTTGCCCGCACGTCCAACGGGCTGCGCAAGGATTTTGGACTGCGGGTGCGCCTGCCTGCCCTGTCCCTGGATACACCTGTATCGAAGGTCCTGTCTGTATTCATGGGCGAAGTCTCGAACCCGGAGCGGAAGTCGGCATGAGTGTCCTGGCGCGAAGCCTCGAGCACGAAGAAGCGACCGTCGCCACCCCCCGCGTCATTCCGCACGAAGGCCGTCCGGCCATCCAGTTGGAGCTGTACGAAGCCCTCACGCAGCGCGGCCTATCGCTGGTGGACGTCACCTGGGAGCAGCAGCGGCTGCATGAGTCGCGGCGCTGGAGCGTGGTGGAGCTGCTCTCCGCGGTGGACTTCACGCGCATCGGTGAAGCCGACCGGCACCTGGTGTGGAACGCGGGGCGCGCGGAGCTGACGACGAAGCCGGGCGCGGACCGGCTGGAGCGGCTGGCGGACCTGGAGTGCCGCCGCTGGCAGGAGAAGAACCCCACGGTCGCCGCCATCATGCAGGCGTGTGGCACGTGGAGCCGCTACTGGAACGAGGAGGAGGCGCACCACGAGACGGCGTTCAACCGCCTGTCCACGGTGCTGCGGCTGGAGCCCGTCACCGACGCCACCTTCATCGAGTTCCGCAAGGTGTTCCCCGACGACGACATGCTGCGCACGCTCACGCTGCTGGCCATCTCCGAAGTGGTGGCGGCGGTGGACTACGGCCAGTGCTCGCAGATGGTCCAGGACCCGGGCCTGCGGGCGCTGTTCAAGCAGGTGGCCGCGGACGAGGTGCAGCACATGACCTACTTCATCGCCTTCGCGAAGGCGCTGGTGGACAGCGGCGCGTACAAGGCGAAGGAGGCGTTCGCGGTGGCGCACCTGTTCCTGCGCGACGGCGGCGAGGTGCACGGCAGCAAGCGCGAGCGCGTGGAGTCCCGCGACACCCACGTCAACTGGTGGGACCAGCTGGAGCACCGCGAGGGCTTCTACTCGCCGGACGCGCTGCGCAAGAAGGAGCAGCTCATCTTCCACGCCCTCAAGCGCATCACCGGCATCACGGTGACGTCGCGCGACGAGGTGGAGGACACCTGGATGGACCTCGTCGGGTGTTGATGGGCCTGGGCCACGACCTCCAGTCCGTCACGGAGCTGGAGGCCGCACGGGCCCTGCGGGAGCCGGACGTCTTCTTCACCGCCGCGGAGCTCGCCCACTTCGAGCGCGCGGCGAACCCGGAAGAGAGCCTGGCGGCGGGCTTCAGCGCGAAGGAGGCCCTCTTCAAGGCGCTGCCCGCAGTGGACGGCTGGTTCTGGACGGACGCCGAACTCGTCCACGACGCGCGGCGCGCGCCGCGCTTCCGGTTCCACGGCACGCTCGCGGCGCATCTGGCGCGCGAGGGGCTGCAGGTCGCAGTATCGCTGTCGCATAGCGGAGGGTTCGTCTCGACCGTGGTCCTCGTGACGCGCGCTCCGTCCCCCTGAAGTCGCTGCCACCCCCCTGGCGGCAAGAAGGACATCCCCCCGTGCATTTCGAAGAGTCCTCCCTCACGTTGCGCGTGCGTCCAAACGACCTGGACATCCTGGGACACGTGAACAACGCCACCACGCTGGAGTACCTGGAGGCCGGCCGCTGGGCCTGGCTGGAGCAGCAGGGGCTGACGCGCGGCGGTCCGGTGGTGGCCGTGGTGTCGCGCGTGGAGGTGGACTACCGCCGGGAGATTCCCCCGGGCGATGTGGTGGTGCACACGGAGCTGGAGTCGCCCGCCGCGGACGAGCTGGAGCTGGACGGCCTCAACTACCGCGCCCGGTTCCGGCAGCGCGTGTTCCTGGCGGCGGACGGGCCGCTGGCGGTGGAGGCCCTGGTGAGCGTGGCCTTCCTGGATGCGCGGGCCCGGTCGCTCGCGTCGCTGCAGCAGTTCCTGGACGCCGCGCGCGTCCAGGCCGCCACCACCGCCCAGGAGCCGCTCCCATGAGCACGAACGCGAAGCCGGAGTTCGCCTCGCAGGAGTTCTGGGTCCCCACGTCCCAGGAGCACGCGCTGCACGTCGTGGAGGCGCGCACGTCCGCGACGCCTCCTTCCGCGCCCGGCATCCTCTTCGTCCCGGGCCTGTTCTCCGACGGCCGCTTCTTCCTGGGCGGGCAGGGCGATGGGCCCGCGCGCTACTTCGTGGACGAGGGCTGCGTGGCCTACGTCGCGTCCCTGCGCGGCCATGGCAAAAGCCGCTGGCCCGCGAAGCGCGCGTACGACTGGAGCTTCGACACGTACGTGCGCCACGACATCCCGGACCTGGTGCGGGCCGTGCGCGCGCGCCACCCCGGGCCGCTGTTCCTGTTGGCCCACAGCATGGCGGGCTACGCGGCGCTGGCGGCGCTGGGGGTGGACCCCTCACTCCAGGCGTCGCTGGCCGGCGTGTGCACGCTGTCCTCGGCGGTGAACGACTACACCGACGGCGGGTTCAAGAAGCGCTTCCAGCTGGGCTTCTCCTCCGCGGTGGCGGGAGTGCTGGGGCGCTTCCCCGCGAAGGCGCTGAAGCAGGGGCCCTGGGACGAACCGGCGGGCGTGATGCGGCAGTTCACGGACTGGGCGCCCACGGGCGCGTTCCGCAGCGCGGACGGTACGACGGACTACTGGAGCGCGCTGGGCAAGGTGACGCTGCCGGTGTTCGCGGGCGTGGGCGCGGCGGACGTGTTCCATGCGTCGCCGCCGCGCGCGCAGAAGCTGGTGGCCCACCTGGGCAGTGCGCGCAAGGAGCTGGCCGTCCTGGGACGCGCGCAGGGGCTGAGCTGGGAGGCGGGCCACTTCGACGTGGTGCGCGGAGAGCGCGCCCGCAACGAGGTGTTGCCCCGGGTGCTCACCTGGATGCGCCAGGTGGCGCCCGCGCACTGAAGAACCACGAGGAGGGGAGGTCTGCATGCTCGACATCATCCAGCGATTGGAGTCGGCGGATCCGCGCCGCGGCCTGTTTCTCTACGACGACTTCGTCGGGCCGCCGGAGTTCGTGCCCTACCGGGAGTTCGCCTCCCGGGTGGCCGGGGCGGCGGAGCACTTCCGCGCGCGAGGCATCACGCCGGGCACGCGCGTGGTGCTGCCCTTCGAGACCTCCGCGTCCGTCATCTTCGGGTTCCTGGGGCTGATGGAGCTGGGCGCGGTGCCCCTGTCCGTGAAGCCGTACATCCTGAGCACGCCGAAGGGGCCCTACCGGGACTTCCTCGCGCGCATCCGGGAGCGCTACGGCGCCTCGCTCGTGCTGGACGCGCCGAGCCTGGCCGGGCTGGAGCTGCCCCTGGAGCGGGTTTCGCTGCCGCCCTCGGGGGCGAAGCGCGCGGGCGTGAAGCTGCGCGAGGTGGCGCCCGGAGAGCTGGCGTTCGTGCAGTTCTCGTCGGGGTCCACGTCGTTCCCCAAGGGCGTGCCCATCACGCAGGAGAACCTGGCCGCGAACCTGCGGATGATCACCCGGCACGACGGCCGCACGTCCGAGGACCGGGTGACGAGCTGGCTGCCGCTGTACCACGACATGGGGCTCATCGGCGGGCTGCTCACCTGCCTCGCGGTGGGCAACGACCTGCTGCTGTCCCAGCCCGCGTCGTTCCTGATGGATCCGCTGGGCTGGCTGGAACTCATCTCCTCCGAGAAGGTGATGGGCTCCGTCATCCCCAACTTCGCCATCGACTACGCGCTCAAGTCGCTCAAGTCGGCGGACGCGGATGACCTGAAGCGCCTGGACCTGTCGCGCGTGCGCAGCATCTACCTGGGCAGCGAGCCCATCAACATCCCCAACCTGGAGCAGTTCCTGGCCATCCTCGCGCCTTGCGGCCTCAGGCGCGACGTGTTCATGCCCTGCTACGGCATGGCGGAGACGGTGCTGCTGGTCGCGAGCGTGCCGCCGGGCCAGCCGGTGCGCGTCATCACCGCGCCCAACGGCCAGCCCGCCATCTCCGTGGGCCAGCCGCTGACGGAGTTCGAGGTGCGGCTGCGCACCGAGGACGGCCGCGTGTGCGGCGAGGGCGAGATGGGCGAAATCGAGCTGCGCGGCGGCAGCCTCGCGCCGTCGTACTTCCTGGATGACCGGCCCCTGCGCGGCGAGGAGGGCTTCTACGCCACGGGCGACCTGGGCTTCCAGAAGGGCGGCGAGCTCTTCATCACCGGACGCATCAACGACCGCATCAAGGTGAACGGCCAGAGCTTCTTCTCCGCGGACTTCGAGCAGGCCGTGGAGCGGCTGGCCTTCATCCGCCCGGGCCGCACCGCCGTCATCCAGGTGAAGGGCCGCCTCGTGGTGCTGGCGGAGGTGAACCACCCGTCCGCGCTGGAGCGCCTGGCCGACAGCCGCAAGCAGGTCTGCCAGTCAGTGCTGGAGACGGTGGGCGTGACGCTGGCGCAAGAGGACGTCCTCTTCATCCGCTACGGCCAGCTCCAGAAGACAAGCAGCGGCAAGCTCCAGCGCCGCGCCATCACGGAGGCCTACGAGCAGGGCCGCATCCGCACCGTGACGCCCATGGAGCTGCGCGCGGACCTGCTCCAGATGCGCGCCCAGCGGCTCGTGCTGGGCTCGGTGATGGTCGCGCGGCAGCGGGGCCGCCGGTGGATGGCCTCCGGGAAGGCCGCGCTCTCCGCGGGCCTCCAGCGCCTGCGGCCGGGCGGACAGCGTCAGGACGGGCCCTGAGGCTCGGGTCGATGCTCGGGTCGATGCTCGGGTCGACGGCCGCTGCTCAGCGGGCCTTCGTGGAGGCCCACAGGTCCCAGCCGCGTGCCGCGTGGCACGCATCGCCCACCAGGTCCAGGGCGAGCTGGGGCTGTGTCCGGGCCAGGGCCTCGGTGTCGCGGAAGGCGCCCGTGGCCTCCAGCCGGAGCGTGGCGCTCTCCAGCGCGGCCTTCGCCTCCTCCACCGCGCGGGCCTGCGCGGGCGTGGGCTTCCAGCCCGTCTCGTCCCGGTAGCGCCCCAGCGCCTCCAGGAAGTGGCCGTGGAACTTCACCATCTGCACCAGCACGGGGACGCGGTACGCGGGCGCGGCGGTGAGCGCGGCCTCGTACTGCCGCGCCTCCGACCCCAGCCGGTACACCAGCACGTCCACCTGCGCGTCCAGCCGTGAGCCCCACGCCTTGCGCACGGCGGGGAAGCGCGCCCAGCCCGCGACGGCCTGGAAGAAGTGGAGCCCGCCACACGGGTGCGCGTAGATGCCCTGCTTGTTCTTGGGCACCTGGGGCAGGCCCGCCTTCATGCCCCGGGTCAGCTCCGCGTTCGCGGACTCCAGCGTGGAGAGCGCGGTGTCCATGACCGCGTCGATGCGCACCGTCTCTCCCGCGCCGTTCACGAACGAGCCCCCGGGCTCCAGCACGTGCGACAGCGCGTCCAGTGCCCACGCGCCGTCCGGCGAGGACGCGAGCGAGGGACGGAAGTCGTGCTGGAGCGACGCCACCAGCTCGCGCAGCGTCACCTTGCCCCACGCCGTGGGGAATGTGTGCGAGCGCGGATATCCCGCGAGCAGGAAGGTCTTCACCTGGAGCGCCGGGTGCGGCTCCACGGGCGTGCCGTCCGGGGTGAAGGCGTCGAAGAAGTAGCGGGCCGTGGCCCCCGCGTCCGAGGCCTCGCGGTGCAGGAAGCCCGCGACGATGGCGTCCGAGGCCGGGCGGCCGTCCCGTGCGCGGAAGGCCTTCCCGTCCAGGTCCATGCCGTGCGCGAGCGCCCAGGGACGGGAAGGGTCCGCCGCGTGCGTGCGGCACTGCGCGTGGAGCACCGCGGATGCGGAA
>NZ_RAVW01000233.1 GCF_003611585.1 Corallococcus exercitus
CGGTGGCACCCGCGTCCACCACGCTGCCCGCGCCCACGTACACGGGCCCGCGCACCGTGCCCGCCACGCGGGCCTCCGGGTGCACCCACGCTCCGTCCGTCACGGCCTTCAGCCCCGCGAGCGGTGAGTCCTTCCCCAGCGCCTGCAACGGCACGCGCCCTTCGAGCACGTCCCGCACCGTGGCCAGGTAGCGCGACGGCATGCCCAGGTCGGACCAGTACGCGTCCACCGCGTGCCCACGCACCTGGAGCCCCGCCTGCATCACCCGCACGTAGACCTCGCGGTTGATGTCCTCGGGGCCTTCCGCGGTCATGAAGTCGAACACGCTGGGGGACATCACGTGCACGCCGGTGAAGTGCCACGGCTTCAGGCCCTCACCGCCCGGCCCGTACCCCGCGATGCGGCGCACCTGCCCGCCCGCGTCCGCCTCCACCGCCGCGTACTTCTCCCCTTCCGGCATGGGCAGCAGCACCATCGTCGCCACCGCGCCGGAGGCCCGGTGCGCCGCGACCACGGGCTTGAGGTCCACCGGGAAGAGGATGTCCCCGTTGAACACGAGGAAGTCCTCGCCGGAGAGGAAGTCGCGCAGGCCGCGAATGCCGCCGCCCGTGCCCTGGATGACGGGCTCGTGCACGACGTGCAGGGGCAGCCCCGCGCGCTCGCACTCCGCGCGGGCCACCGCCGCCATCGTGTCCGGCAGGTGGTGCGTGTTGATGCCCACCGCCGTCACGCCCGCGGCCTTCAACACCGCCAGGTGATACCGGAGCAGCGGCTGCCCGAGGAACGGCATGGCCGGCTTGGGCCAGCGCTCGGTGAGCGGGCGCAGGCGCGTGCCCAGGCCCGCGCAGAGGACCATCGCCTTCATGGCTTCAGGCCGCCAGCTCGGGCACGTACTTCGCCACCAGCTTCTGCAGCCCCGCCAGCTCCGGCCGGCGCGCGAACGCGGCCTTCACGTAGCGCAGCGACGCGGGGATGGAGACGAGGAAGCCCGGGTTGCCCTTCACGCGGTTGATGAACTCGAAGCGGCCCGCGTCCTTCAGCTTGCGCTGGATGGTGAGCAGGTCGAAGAACGCCTTGAACTCCTTCGCGTCGATCTTCTCCCCGCTCTCCTTCTCGAACGTGGCGATGTAGCGGTCCAGCATCGTGTCCACGAAGTCGCGGTCCAGCTCCACGTAGCTGTCACGCAGCAGCGCCACCAGGTCGTACTGGCGAGGGCCCTGGAGCGCGTCCTGGAAGTCGATGACCACCAGCTCGCCCTCCTTCACCATGATGTTGCGGCTCTGGTAGTCGCGGTGCGTGAAGCCGCGCGGCGCGGCGGCCAACTGCTTCGCGATGTCCCGGAACGTGGCGTCCAGCTGCGCGCGCTCCGCGTCCGTGGGCAGCTTTCCGCTCCAGGCCTCCAGGCCCCACTCGCGGAAGTGGTGCAGCTCCCAGTCGTAGAGGTCCTCGTCGAAGGCGCGCGTGAAGGCGAGGCACTCCGGGTCGCGCTGCTTCTCCGCCTGCACGCGCAGCTTCGCCAGCAGGTCCACCGCGCGCGTGTAGAGCGCCTGGTTGTGGCGGCCGCCTTCGAGCGCGGACTCGAAGGTGATGTCGCTCAGGTCCTCCAGCACCATGATGCCGGCGGGCTCGTCGTAGCGGAGGATGCGCGGCACCCGCACGCCCAGCTTCTCCAGGTAGCGGTGCACGTTGATGAAGGGCAGCTCCTTGGGGGGCTCGCCCTTCGTGGCCTCTTCGCTCTTCTTCGTCGCGTCCGGCGGCATCACCATCAGCACCCAGCTGTCCGGGGCGGTGCCGACGCGGTAGTAGGAGCGGTTGCTCGCGTCGCCCTTCAACTTCTTGATGGGGGCATCGGGGACGGGACGGCCAATGGCCTGTCCCACCTGGTCGCGAAGGGCGGCCTCAAGTTCCATGGGGGGCGGGTGCTCCAGAGGGGGAAAGGAACGACGCCCGCGAGTATCGGAGGCACGGCGCGGCGGGTCAAAGCCCGCGTGGGCCACGTACCCGCCGGACGCCTGCCCTGTCGCCTACGCGACGAGGCGCCCCAAGGCCCCACGGCTCCGAGGCCAGGGGGACGGGCCCTGGAGGGGGCAAGAGGAAACGCCCACCCGTTCGCGGCATCCTGCGTCAGGAAGGGCCGCGCCTCCGGGCATGTTCCCCCTGACGGGGCGGAGCACGTATAAGGCCCCGACCCCCCCATTTTCCGGGAAGCCACGCACGATGGACATCCAACAGAACATCCTCACCGCCATTGGCCACACGCCGCTGGTGAAGCTCAACAAGCTCGTCGGTCCGAACGACGCCACCGTGCTCGTGAAGTGCGAGTTCATGAACCCCGGCGCGTCCATCAAGGACCGCATGGCGCTCTACATCATCGAAAAGGCCGAGCGGGAGGGGCGGCTCAAGCCCGGCGGCACCATCGTGGAGAACACGTCCGGCAACACCGGCATGGGCGTGGCGCTGGCCGCGGCGGTGAAGGGCTACAAGTGCATCTTCACCATGCCGGACAAGATGTCCCTGGAGAAGATCAACCGCCTGAAGGCCATGGGCGCCCAGGTCGTCGTCACGCCGACGAACGTTCCGGCGGAGGACCCTCGCAGCTACTACGAGACGTCCAAGCGGCTGGCCAAGGAGACGCCCGGCGCCTTCATGCTGAACCAGTACCACAACCCGGACAACATCGAGGCCCACTACCACACGACGGGTCCGGAGATCTTCCAGCAGACCGAGGGGAAGTTCGACTACTTCGTGTCCGGCCTGGGCACCGGCGGCACCATGAGCGGCGCCGGCAAGTACCTCAAGGAGAAGATCCCCGGCCTGAAGAACATCGGCGTGGATCCGGAGGGCTCCGTCTACGAGGGCTACTTCAAGACGGGCAAGCTCACCGAGCCGCACGTCTACAAGGTCGAGGGCATCGGCGAGGACATGCTCTGCGGCGCCATGGACTTCAAGGTCGTGGACGACGTGCGCCAGGTGGATGACCGCATGTGCTTCAACGCCGCGCGCCGGCTCGCGCGCGAGGAAGGCATCTTCGCGGGCGGCTCGTCCGGCGCGGCGGTGCACGTGGCGGTGCAGCTGGCCAAGGAAGTCGGCAAGGGGAAGACCATCGTGGTCGTCCTGCCGGACTCCGGCAGCAGCTACATCAGCAAGTTCCACTCCGACGAGTGGATGCGCGACAACGGCTTCATGCAGGAGAAGGGCGCCGGCACCGTGCGCGACATCATCGGCGCGAAGCCCCGCGACCTGAAGACGGCCAAGCGCGGTGACCGCGTGGACCGCGTGGTGGAGACGATGCGCAGCCACGGCATCAGCCAGATGCCGGTGGTGTCCGACGACGGGCGCGCCGTGGGCATGGTGCACGAGTACGACCTGCTCAACGCCCTGGTGGCCAACAAGGTGAAGTTCCAGGACGCCATCGACCCCATCGTCGCCCCGCTCCAGGGCGCGGTGTCCGCCGAGGCCAGCATCGACCGGCTGCGTGAAATCTTCGCGCGCGACAACGTGGCCGTCGTGAAGGACGGCGAGACGGTCATCGCCATCGTCACGAAGATCGACCTCATCGACCACCTGCACCGCACCGCCGCCTAAGCAGCGGCTGGACGCTGGAAACACCGCGGGCCCGGAAGGAGGAGCGAATCCTCCCTTCGGGCCCGTCGTGCTTCAGCGGTGCGATGTCTTCTAGAGCCCTGCGGGGTCCGGCTTCGTCAGGTCCAGGGCCACCATGTGGAAGCCCGGCCCCACGTGGATGAAGCCGAAGCGCTCCGCGCGGTTCTTGATGGCGTCCAGCTGCGAATAGCCCAGGAGCAGCTTGAAGCCCTGGCGCCGGGCCTCGTCGCGGACGGCGGCGACGATGGCATTCACGGCTTCGTTGCGGTCCTCCTTGGACAGCCCGGGCGCGGCGATGATGCCTTCAATCAGCGCCACCGAGCTGTCCGTGCGGTACAGGAAGCCCGCCGCCTTGCCCGGCACCACGAACCCGTACTCCGGCAGGGCATCCGGGGTCATCGTCTCTTCCCATGGCTTGCGCCACAGGTTGAGCAGCTCGTGGTGGACCTTGGGGTCGAAGCGGACGGGCTTCATGGACTAGGAGAGGAACGTCGACATCTTCTGGGCGGCGAGCTCCGTCGCGTTGCTCATGCCCAGGTTGGTGAGCGGGTTGCTCTTGGTGGACTTGAACAGGTCGCCGATGATGTCGGTGACCTTGCTCTTGCCCTTGGCCAGGTTCAGCGCGCCGGACAGCAGGCTGTTGCCGCCCGCGCCGTCCATCAGGCCGGAGTTGGCGAAGGTACTGAGCGCGTTCTTGAACACGCCGCCGCCCGGGATGAGGTCGGTGGCCGCGCCCAGCAGCGACTGGATGGGGTTCTTGCCCTGCATCAGGCCGCTGGCGAAGCCCATCGCCGCGCCGAGGAGCGGGTTCACCATCGTCACGAACGGCTTGACGATGTCCATCACCTTGCCGAGAGCCTTGCCGATGCCACCCATGGTCTGATCCTTTTCGTGGAGAGCCGCGCGGGCCCTCGAAGTGAGACTGACAGAGGGATTCTCGGCAGGACGTCCCAGAAGTTTCCGGTTCCCGGATTATCCGGCCCGCCGCCGGAAAAGCCCCGGGGTTCCGGGGCTTTAGCGGGAGGGCTCAGCCCCGGATGGGGCCCTTTTTCGCTTCGGCCGGATCCACGGCGGCGCCCGGCTTGGGGGCCACGGCCTGGCTGCCCTTGTTGGCGGCGCCCAGCGCGGCGCCGTAGCGCTGCTCGTGGCTCTTGTCGCTGCTGAAGCCGTCGCGCTGCTGGGCGGGGCTGATGGCGATCTCCCCGTCGATGATCTTCTGCAGGTGGGTGCCGATCTCCTCCACCGTCGCGATCTTCGGGTCGCGCGCCTTCAGCTCCTCGTCCGGGATGATCTCCAGCTGGGGCGGCTTGTCCGGGTGGATGGCGTAGTCGAGGATCTTCTCCACGTACTGCGCGACCGGAATCTTGAGCAACTCCGCCTGCTGCTTCACGTCCGCGTCGGCCAGCAGCTCCGCGCGCACCACTTCCACGGGACGCTTCAGCCGGCTGGGCGCCGGGGGAGGGACCACCTCGTTGGGATTGGACATGGGCTTCTCCTTTGGGCGTATTGCTAACCCAGGTCAGCCCCGGAACTCAAAGTGTGAGGCGTTTCGCTAGGGCGCCGGGGGACGGCGGGCGAAGAGGGCATTGGCCACCTCCGTCATCACGACCTCGCCGTGCTGGTTCACGACCTCCAGGCCCAGCTTCAGCGCGCCGCGGTCCGGCTTGCTCGTGGAGGGCTTCGCCTCCAGCGTCGTGATGCGCACGAGGAGCGTGTCGCCCGGGCGCACCGGCTTCTTCCAGCGCAGCTCGTCCAGGCCCGGGGAGCCCATGCCGGCGGCCTTGCCCAGCAGGCCCTCCACCATGAGCTTGTGGCAGATGGCGGCGGTGTGCCAGCCGCTGGCGATGATGCCGCCGTAGATGCTCTGGGCGGCGGCCTCTTCGTCGATGTGGAAGGGCTGGGGGTCGAACTGGCGCGCGAACGCGAGAATCTCCTCGCGCGTCACCACGTACGGCCCCCGCTCCATGACCTCGCCGATGGGGAAGTCCTCGAAGTAGCGCATGGTGTCCCTTCTGGTGGTGCCGGGCCCGCCGGCGGTTCATTCCGCCCTTCCCTACCCTCCGGCGGGCCTCGCGGCTACTGCGGAAGCGGCTCTTCGGGGTCGGCCACGGATTCCGGCGTGTCCGCCGGCGGCACGGGGCCGCGCTGCCTCGGCTCGGCGCGGTCGTCCGTGGGTCCCGGCGGCGTGTCCTGCGCCTCCTCCGCGGCGGCCTCGTCCGCTTCCAGGGCACTGGCCTGGACGCGGGTGGCGGACTTCAGCAGCGTCTTCTTGAGGACGAGCGTGTCGCGCACGGTGTTGCTGGAGGTGATCAACCGCGCCGTGAGCGTGCCGCCGTCCACCACCACGTCCAGGAAGCCATAGGCCTGATTGTCACGCAGCGCGGTCCACGCGGGCTGGCTGGTGGCGAAGGGACGCAGCGTGGCGCCGCCGCTGCCCACGACGAGGTACGGGATGCCGCGCTGGGTGCTGGAGGCCACGTTGTCGCCGAACATGGGCTTGCTGCGCTCGTAGTCGTGGTCGTGGCCGGTGAGGACCAGGTCCACGCCGTACTTCTCGAACAGGGGGCCGAACTGCCGGCGCATGGTGAGCTGCGAGCCGTGCTCACCGCTGGACCAGGACGGATGGTGGAAGAAGGCCACCGTCCACGGGCGCGTGTTCGCGGCCAGGTCCGCCTCCGCCCAGGCCTTCTGCGCCGCGAGCGTGCAGCGGTCCGCGGACGCCAGGCCCACCGCGCAGTTGGAGTCCAGGGAGAGGAAGTGCACCGGGCCCCAGTCGAAGGAGTAGTAGCGCTCGGAGCCCAGCGGGTTGTTGGCCGGCAGGTACATGTTGTCCAGGTAGGGCTGCGCCTGGTTCGTCACGTACTCGTGGTTGCCGGGCGTGGCGAACATGGGCACCTCACGCAGGAGGCCGGCCATGGGCGTGAAGAGGTGCTCCTGGAACTCCGCGTCCGTGCCGTCCGGGTAGGCGTTGTCGCCCAGCGCCAGGAGCAGCTCCGAGCGCCACGCGGGCGTGTTCATCACCGCCATCACCTTCGCCTGCATGCTGCCGCCGGTGCCGAAGTCGCCCATCGCGGTGAAGTGCGCCTTCGTGGCCGTGGACAGCGTGGACGTCTGGAAGCTGCGCAGGCCCGTCCTGCTGCCGCAGGCCTCCACCACGTAGCCGTAGGTGCGGCCCGCGGACAGGCCGGACAGCTTCACCGCGTGGCGCGTGCCCGTCACGCCCGCGCTGACGGAGGACGTGAGGCTGGTGCCCTCGCCGTAGCGCACCGTGGGGTTGCAGCTGCTGGCGGTGCGGAAGGCCACGATGGCGGACGTCTGCTTCACGCTCTGCAGGTACGGCAGGCGCGGCAGCACGGCGCCGGAGTCGCTGGTGGAAGGCGGCGCGGAGGCCGAGCACGCCCGCGCCTCCGCGATGGAGTTCCAGTCGTTCACCGTGTTGCCGTTGACGGTGACGCGCACGTAGCGCGCGCTGCGCGACGAGAACGTCACCGTCTGCGCGGCCGCGGTGAGCGCGCTGTCGCCCGCGTACGCCTGGGTGAAGGTGCTGCCGTCGGTGGACGTGGAGACGACGAAGTGGTTCTGGCGCTCGTTGCCCCGGTGCCACGCGACGGTGGTGCCCGTGAGCGTCTGCGCCGAGCCCAGGTCCAGCTGGAGCCAGACGCCCGTCCCCTGCGCGCTCCAGCGCGTGGCGAGGTCGTCGTCCTGCGTGTTGGCGGGGACGTTGCCGTCGTCGCCGCTGGCCGTCACCGCCTTCGTGACGAGCTGATTGCAGTTGGACGCGGAGAGGGAAGCCTCCTCGCCCTCCGCTGACGGGGTCGGCAGCGCGACGGGAGGGAAGTCGGAGTCGGTGGGAGCAGGCGGTGACTCGCAGCCACTCACGAGCCACGTGCCCAGGAGGCAGGTGGAGACAAGCAGTCGGTTACGCATCGCGGCGGAAACGTTGTGCACCAACCAACATTCCCCCTGCCCTGGAGGGCAGGTCGGCTGCTCGGAGCGGAGGCGGGCGTGAGGCGCGCGCGGGGTCTGGAAACGACACAGGGCCTCCACGCGCCCGGTGTGGGGAGCGTGAAGGCCCTGGGGTTTCAGTGGAGCGTGAGCGCCGGGACTACTTCACGCGCTCGAGCGCCTGCCCGAGGTCGTCGATGAGGTCCTGCGCGTCCTCGATGCCGACGGACAGGCGGATGAAGCCGTCCGCGATGCCCAGCTTCTCGCGCGTCTCCTTGGGGACGGAGGCGTGGGTCATGATGGCGGGGTGCTCGATGAGGGACTCGACGCCGCCCAGGGACTCGGCGCAGGCGAAGACCTTCACCGTCTTGAGGAAGGTGCGCGCCGCCTCCAGGCCGCCGTGGATGTCGAACGTCAGCATGCCGCCGAAGCCGGTCATCTGCTGCTTGGCGAGCGCGTACTGCGGATGCGTCTCCAGGCCCGGGTAGGTGACCTTCTTCACCTGCTTGTGCGTGGCCAGGTACTGGGCCACCTTCATCGCGTTCTGCGCGTGGCGGTCCATGCGCACGTGCAGCGTCTTCACGCCGCGCAGCACGAGGAAGCTGTCGAAGGCGCCGGACACGCCGCCCACCGCGTTCTGCAGGAAGTACATCCGCTCCGCGATGTCGTCGCGGCTGGTGCAGACGAAGCCGCCCACCACGTCGCTGTGGCCGTTGAGGTACTTCGTCGTGGAGTGCGCGACGACGTCGAAGCCCAGGGACAGCGGCTTCTGGAAGTACGGCGTCATGAACGTGTTGTCCGCGACGGACAGGATGCCGCGCTTCTTGGCGATCTCCGCGATGCGGCCCAGGTCGATGAGCTTGAGCATCGGGTTCGTCGGCGTCTCCACCCAGACCATCTTCGTCTTCGGGGTGATGGCCGCCTCGAAGTTCTCCGGCTTGGAGAGGTCCACGAAGGAGAAGCTCAGGCCGGAGCGCTTGAACACCTTGTCGAAGATGCGGAAGGTGCCGCCGTACACGTCGTCGGAGACGATGACGTGGTCACCGGCCTCCAGCATGTGCATCAGCATGTCCGTGCCGGCGAGGCCGGACGCGAACGCGGCGCCGTACTTCGCGCCCTCCAGCGCGGCCAGGCAGTCCTGCAGCGCCTTGCGCGTGGGGTTCTGCGTACGGCTGTACTCGTAGCCCTTGTGCTCCCCCGGCCCGTCCTGGACGTAGGTGGAGGTCAGGTACACGGGCGTCATGATGGCGCCGGTGGTGGGATCCGGCTCCTGGCCGGCGTGGATGGCGAGCGTGTCGAAGCGCATGGCTTCGCGAACTAACACAGTCCCACCGGCCGTGCAGCGCTCCCGGGGTCCTAGTCGAACTGGCCGTGCCGTCCCGCCCCCTTCGCGAACCGGGTGGCCCCGGGGATGGACTCCGTCTGGAGCACCTCCACCCCTCCCTGGAACTCCTGGCGCATCGCGTCTTCGAACGCCAGGTCGGCCTGGGCGTAGGCGGAAGCCCGGTCCGCGTTCATGCAGGCCTGGGGGAAGGCGGCGATTTGAGCGGCCAGCGCCTCCGCCGCGGCCCGGGCTTCCCCCTTCGGCACCACGCGGTTGACCAGGCCCATGCCCAGCGCCTCGGCGGCGGACACCGCACGGCCGGTGAGGATGAGGTCCAGCGCGCGTGACAGGCCAATCAGCCGGGGCAGGCGCACGGTGCCCCCGTCGATGAGGGGCACGCCCCAGCGCCGGCAGAAGACGCCCAGCACCGCGTCCTCCTCCGCCACGCGCAGGTCGCACCACAAGGCCAGCTCCAGGCCGCCCGCCACCGCGTGGCCACTGATGGCGGCGACCACGGGCTTGGACAGCCGCAGGCGCGAAGGCCCCATGGGCCCATCCCCTTCCGGCTCCAGGCGAAGGAGCCGCCCTTCGGACACGGCCTTCAGGTCCGCGCCCGCGCAGAAGGTGCCTGCGTCGCCGTACAGGACGCCCACGCGCGCGTCGGGGTCCGCGTCGAAGGCTCGGAAGGCGTCCGCCAGCGCCTGGGCCGAGCCAGCGTCCACCGCGTTGCGGACCTCCGGCCGGTGGAGGATGACGGTGGTAATGGGGCCGTTCTTCTCGACGCGCACGCTCATGGACTGTGTTTTCCCCCGCCCCGCCGCCGGCCTGCAATAAGAGGGGCGGCGCGCGGGTACGCGAGAAGAGGAAGGACCGAAGGGGCATGGCGGACGAAGGCAAGCAGGACACGCAGGGCGCGGGCATGTTCGAGAACCGCCTGCGCAAGAACGCGAAGCGCCTGCGCAAGTGGGCCCGCGCGCAGGGGCTCACCGCCTTCCGCGTCTACGACCGGGACATCCCCGAGTACTCCTACGCGGTGGACCTCTACGGCGACCACGCCCACGTCGTGGAGTTCCCCCGCCGCAAGGCCCACGCGAAGGGCGCGAACGCGGACGCCGACCGCGCGGAGGTGCTCGCCGCCGTCACCGCGGTGCTGGGCGTGCCGCCCGAGCGCACGTCCGTGAAGACGCACACGCCCCAGCCCTGGGGCCGCTCGCAGTACGGCCGCGTGGGTGAGGGCAGCGAGCGGCTGGTGGTGGAGGAGCAGGGCCTCAAGTTCTGGGTGAACCTGGGCGACTACCTGGACACCGGCCTCTTCATGGACCACCGCAACACCCGCGCGCGCGTGCGCAGCGAGGCCAAGGGCAAGCACTTCCTCAACCTCTTCGCGTACACCGGCGCGTTCACCGTGTACGCGGCGGCGGGCGGCGCGGCGGGCAGCGTGAGCGTTGACCTGTCCAACACATACCTGGACTGGGCGGAGGACAACCTGGTCCTCAACGGCCTGGCGGACCCTCGCCACGTGCTCATCCGCGCGGACGCGAAGGCGTGGCTGGAGGACCAGGCGAAGCACGGCGAGGAGCAGTACGAGCTCATCGTCTGCGACCCGCCGTCGTTCTCCACGTCGAAGAAGATGTCGGGGACGTTCGACGTGCAGCGCGACCACGTGCGGATGCTGGAACACCTCCGGGCGCTCATGGCTCCCGGAGGCGTCCTCTACTTCTCCACCAACTTCCTGGGCTTCGAGCTGAAGGACACCGCGACCCGGGGCATGGCGCAGGTGGAGGAGCTCACCCCCCGCTCCATCCCCGAGGACTTCCACCGCAAGGAGATCCACCGCTGCTGGCGCATGGTGGCCCCCTCGCGGTGAGCGTCATCCGCTGACGGCTACAGCCAGCAGACGTTGTCCTGGCAGCGCTCGCCGGACGGGCACTCGCAGTTGGCCTGGCAGACCTTGCCGGAGCCGTGGTTCACCGGCTTGCACTGGCCGCTGGAGCACATCTGGCCCGCCGGGCACTCGCAGTTGGCGCGGCACACGGTGCCGGAGGTCCCCGCGTCCTGCGACGGCTGCGTCGGGGGCAGCTTGCACTTGCCGCTGGTGCAGACCTCACCGGACGGGCACTCGCAGTTCACCGTGCAGGACATGTTGCTGCCCGAGCCCGCGTCCGGCACGGGCGACTTGCAGTAGCCGCCGTTGCACACCTGGCCGGAGGGGCAGTCGCAGTTGGCGAGGCACGCCTGGCCCGGGTCCGGCTGCGGCGACTTGCACTGGCCGCTGGTGCAGACCTGGCCCGCGGGGCACTCGCAGTTGGCCTTGCACTGGCCGCTGGTCGGGATGGGCAGGCAGTAGCCCACCTCGCACTTGGTGTCCGCCGAGCACTCCGTCGTGGAGGAGCACGGCGCGCGGCACTGGCCGTTCACGCAGTCGCGGCCGGTGGGGCACTGGGCCTCCGTGGTGCAGGCGTTCGGGTCCGGCTGCTTCGTCTGGCACAGGCCCTGGAAGCACACGCCATTGGGGCCGCACTTGTCGTCGCTGTCGCACTCCTTCCGGCAGGTGCCGTTGATGCAGTAGCTGCCCGTGCCGCAGTCAGTATTGACCCGGCAGGTGGGGGCGGAGCCGCCGTCCGTGCCCGCGTCGGGCTTGGTGCCACCGTCCGGCCTGGTGCCGCCGTCCGTGCCCGCGTCGGGCTTGGTGCCGCCATCCGGCTTGGTGCCGCCGTCGGTGGTGCCGGTGCCGGAGGAGGTGCAGAAGTTGTCCTTGCAGCGGCCGCCCGCGCCACATTCCGAGTCGCGGTAGCACGACTGGGCGCACCAGCCGTTGATGCACATCTGCGTGCCGGGACACTCGCTGGAGTACACGCAGTTCTGGGTGTCGGAGCTCAGGTCCCAGCAGCTACCGGAGTGACAGTACTGGTTGGAGCCGCAGTCGGACGTGGAGGAGCAACCGTAGCTGGTGTCGTAGTCGTCGTCGGGCCAGTACCCGCCGCCGCTCGTCTCGAGGATGCAACCCGACAACAGGCCTAACAGCGCAAGGAACGGCACGTACAACATGCCGCGAAGCGTGGTGTTCCTCATGAGTGGGGGCTCCAAAGGAATGGGATGGGTCCGGACCGGCCACCGGGGGGGTCATCCGATTTCGAGAGCCTTCGACGCAAGTAGGGGCCGTATTGATCAAATAATTTTGATCTTTTTTCGTCTCTCCGGAGACCCAGGGGCACGGAGGCAGTGTGCTCGTCTGGACCACCGACACAGACTGGAGGGCGTTCCTGGAGAAAGGGGACGTCCGGCGTCGCCCTGAAGGAGAAGCCCTGGTGTTCAGCCGAGGAGCGCGCACGTGGGCGTCCGCGGCCCCGCCGGAGTCCGGCGTGGGCGCCGTGGGCGCGCGCGGGCCGGCGTCCTCCGACGAGGCCCACCTGCTTCTGCTGGTCCGCCGGGTCCAGGAGGGGGACCTCACCGCCTTCGAGCAGCTCTACGAGGCCACGAAGCTGGACGCGGCGCGCACGCTGCGCCACCTGGTGGGAAACCGCGTGGAGGTGGACGACCTGCTCCAGGAGACGTACCTGCGGCTGCTCACGGCGGTGAAGGGCTTCCGGGGCGAGTCACGCTTCAGGACGTTCCTCTACCGGGTGTGCGCCAACGTGGCGCTCAGCCATCTGCGGTGGAAGCGGCGCCGGCCGGAGGACCCGTTCGCGGACCCGCCGGAGGTGGAGGCGACGGGCGAGGACCCGGAGCGCGCCGCGGAGCGGCGTCAGGCGGCCCGGCTGGTGGAGGCGGCGCTGGAGAAGCTCAAGCCCAAGAAGCGAATCGTCTTCGTCTACCACGAGCTGTGCGGCATGAGCCCGGACGAGATTGCCCTCGCCGTGGGAAGCTCCGCCAACACCGTGCGCAGCCGCCTGCACCACGCGAGATTGGAGTTCACCGAGGCCATGCAGCGTCTGGTCGTCGCCCGGCCTGTGGGAGGTTCCCATGGCCGGCCATGAGACGCAGGCCCTGTGGGCGCTGGCCGCGGGGGAGCTGGATGCGGCCGCCCAGGCCCGCGTGGAGGCGCACGTGGCGGAGTGCGCCGCGTGCGCGGCGGAGTGGAAGCGCGTGGTGGAGGCCCGGGCGCTGCTGCACACGGCGCGCTCGGTGGAGCCCTCCGTGCGGTGGGAGGAGACCGGAGCTAGGCTGAAGGCCGAGGCGGCGAAGCGGATGGCCCGGCGCGAGCCGAGGTTCCTCTCGCCCTGGGCGATGACGCTCGCGGGGGCCTGTGCCGTCGCGCTGGTGCTGTGGCTGGGCGGTTCGCTCTGGAAGAAGGATGGGGCGCGGGCCCCGTCGGTCATCGCGACAGGCTCGGGCACCGAGCCCGCGCCGACCGGGGTGAATGCTGCCGGCCAACCTGGGGCCACGAATGAAGCCGTCGCGGACCGGCCGGAGCTGGCGCCTGGGAAGCAAGAAGCTGTCGCGGCCCGGCAGGAGGTGGCCTCCGAGAAGCAAGAGTCGGTCACGGCCCGGCCGGAGGTGGCTTCCGGAACGCATGAGGCGGTCGCGGCTGCGTCCACCACGGAAGCGGAGCGCGTGACCGGCGCGGTGCTGCGGGAGGCCTCCGGTTCGGAGCATGCGCTGGCGGCCGGGATGCGGCTGCGCTCGGGCATGGCGGTGCGGACGCCTCCGAAGGCTTCCGCGGTGCTGCGGCTTCCGGATGAGAGCCGGGTGCGGCTGTCGGCGGGCTCGGACGTGGTGTTCGCCCGCGCGGAGTCCAACGCCGTGCATCTGACCGTCCAGCAGGGACGGCTCTCCGTGAGTGCCTCGCATGCGAAGCGCGAGGCGTTCCTCGTGGAGTCCGCCGGCCTGCGCGTCTCCGTCGTGGGGACGGTCTTCTCCGTGGAGCGCACGGCGACCGGCGCCGCGGTGGCGGTCCTGGAAGGACGCGTGCGCGTGGACGCGGAGGGTCAGCCTCCACGCTTCGTGGACGCGGGTGAACGCGTGGAGCTCGCGGGCACGGGTGAAGCGATGAAGCCTCGCGCTCTCTCCGCCGGAGACCGGCAGGCGTTCCGCGACCTGCGAGCCGCCGCACCGGGCCCCGCGGTCGCGAGCGTCCTGCCCACGAAGAAGGCCCCATCACGCCCCACGGGCGACAGCACTCCGCGCCAGTCCGTTGCCACGGGTGCCAATCCCCTGGATGCGCCTGCTCCCGGCACCCCGCCCGTGGAGGACACCGCCGCACCGGCGCAGGCCGTCGCCAACGCGACGCCGGACTCCCCTGCCCCGGAAACGCCGCGCCAATCCGTTGCCACCGCCTCCAATCCCTTGGAGAGCACTCCGCCCCAGGCGCATGCGTCCAACACGGAGATTCCCCAGTCAGTGGCCGTGACTCCGAGCGAAGCCTCTCCGTCCGACGACTTCGTGCCCTACCCCGGCTCTCCGGCGGGCTCGCTCGCGTCCTCCGCGCCCCTGCCGACTCCCGGCGCCGTGCAGGCTCCGTCCATGGCCCCGGCCGCTCCCACGGAGCCGCGCAAGCGCAAGACGCTGGGTGCTCTCGTTCCGGGCGGACTCCTCTCGGACGACTCCGACGAGCGCTTCCTCGGCTACGCGAAGGTGCAGACCGCCTCCGCCACGTGCGGGCGCTTCCTCGTGGGACTCGGAGAGATCGCCGTCGCCAGCCCGCGCACGAGCCACCGGGAAGAGGCCCGCATCCTGCGTGGCCGCTGCTTCAACAAGCAGCACCAGCCGTCGGACGCGGAGGACGAGTTCCGCCAGTACCTCCGCGAGTTCCCCAACGGCCACTACGCCACCGAGGCCCGCATCGCCCTGGGCCTGTCCGCCGAGCCGGAGCCGGGCGCGCCCGCGAAGGCCCCCGCGCCCCTGCCCGTCCCGACGCCCGTCACACCTCGCTGGAACGGCTCGCCCCAGCGGGTGCCCGTCAGCCCCGGGGTTCCTCGTCGCTGGTGAACTCCGCGTCCACCTCGCCCCCTTCGCTCCGGGGGCGGCGGAAGGTCGCGGGGTCATCGGACGGCTCCGTCGTCGCGGGCGTCTCCTGCGAGTCGAAGCGCCGGGCGTCCAGGAACGGGTCCTCGCCCGGCATGCGCCCGACGCCCCCCATGTGCGTGAACCGCACGGCGCCCGACTGCAGCGTCTGCTCCAGCGAGCGCCGCACCCGCGCCGTCATCCAGCGGCGCACCGGCGGCACCATCAGCGCCAGCCCCATCACGTCCGAGATGAACCCCGGCGCGATGAGCAGCGCCCCGCCCACCAGAATCAGCACGCCGTTGAGCAGGCCCTCCTCGGGCACTCCGCCACCGGCCATGGCTTCACGCCAGTTGCGGAACACCCGCTCGCCCTGCTTCCGGGCGATGAGGCTCCCCAGCACGGCGGAGCCGGCCAGCAGCCCGAGCGTGGACGCCAGGCCGATGTGGTGCCCCAGCGTGATCAGCAGGTAGAGCTCCGCCAGGGGCAACAGGATGCAAGCGATGACGAGGACCTTGAGCACGCCAGCACGTTAACGCCAGATTCACTCCCGCGCTCATTGCCAGCCGGACAACCCGTGTTCCCGACATTGAGCGCCTGCCAGGGTCCCGGCCGCCCCCATGGGGTGGCCCCCCTGTCT
>NZ_RAVW01000234.1 GCF_003611585.1 Corallococcus exercitus
CGACTACGACGTCGAGTACTACGTGCGCCTGCTCAAGGACTCGTTCGCGGCCCGGCTCGCGCGCGGCCTCGCCCCGGAGGACTTCGCCACGGTGTTCGCGGACCCCGACCAGCCCTCCCTCTTCACCCCGTCCCTCGAGGACGCCCGGCCCGTGCTCAACGTCATCCGGGAGCCCACGGGCCCGGAGTTCGGTGAGGCCCCGGAAGTGGTTGGAGCCCCGCCCTTGTCACCGTGACTGGAACGTTGTCGTGTCCCGGTTCATCCGGAAGCGTGGGGAGGCTTCTGCTACGTTGCGTCAACCTCGATGGTCTTCTCGTTGATGAAGCGTCCCACGCCGCGCGCGCTGGTGGTTCCCGGCACCGTGGCCCTGCTGCTCCTGCTTCCCTGGCTCATCTACTGGAGCGCGGTCATCCACCGGTATGGCCTGCGTGACGACTACGCCATCCTGCGGGAGGCGCGCGAGGAGCCGGGGAAGATCCTCCGCGTCTGCGCCTCGCAGGGCCGCCCGCTCTACGGCTGGATGCTGGAGGCGTCCGCGAAGGCGGCCGGAGGCATCGACGGGCTGATGGGGCTGCGCCTGCTGGGCGTCGCCGGCCTGGGCGTGCTCGCCGCGGCGGTGTTCCTGCTCCTGCGCAGGGAGGGCTGGCGGACGGGCTCCGCGGCGCTGTTGGCGGGGTTCCTCACGGTGACGCCGTCCGCGCAGGTGGTCGCCAACTGGAGCATCTGCTGGCCGCAGGCGGTGGCGCTGATGCTGGGCCTGGGCGCCTTCGCCTTCGCCCGCCGCGCCATGGGCCCGCCCGGCGAGGACGCCCCCGTCCGGTGGCCGTTCGCGCTGGCCGCGGTGGGCAGCATGGCCACCGCGACGCTCATCTATCAGGTGAGCGGGCTGTTCTCCGCGGTGCTGCTGGCGGCGTCGCTGGTGGTGCACCGCGACGTGTCGCTGAAGGACACCGCGCGCTGGATGCTCAAGCACCTGCTGGTGATGGGCGCGGGCCTGACGCTCGCGTACGTCGTCACGCAGGTGCTGTTCAAGGCGGGCGTCTTCCCGCCCTCGCCCCGGCTCACCTTCGAGAAGCACTGGGTGGACAAGACCGTCTGGGCGCTCACGCACGTGTTCCCCAACGCGCTCGCGCTGTCCGCGCTCAACGAGGCGCCGGTGGGCGACATGGACGGCTACTGGACCATGGTGGTGCTGACGCTGACGCTGCTGGGCGTGGGGGTCGCCGTGGAGGGGCGCCGCTCGGGGCCCGTGGGCGTGGGGCGATGGCTGCTGGCGCTGGTGACGCTGTCGGGCGCGGCGTACTCGGTGAGCTTCCTCGCCGGGGAGCGGTGGCCCACCTATCGCACGCTCAACGCGCTCACCGGCGTGTGGGCCGTGTTCTTCGCCGCGTCGCTGGTGAACCTGGGCACCATCTGGCCGAAGCATGGCCCGCGCATGGCCACGGCGCTGCTCACCGCGTTCGTGGCCTTCAGCGCCCTGCTCGCGCACGAGCAGTCCCTGGAGCTGTTCGCCCTGCCCCAGGGCCGGGAGCTGGCGGTGATGCAAGAGGGCGCCAGCCTCGTCGTCCCGGACAGGAAGCCGCGCGTCTTCGTCCTCACCGCCCGGCAGTCGGACTCCACCGCGCCGTTCCACTACCTGGACGAGTTCGGCTCCGTCTCCGTGGACGCGGAGTGGGTGGCCAAGGAGATGCTCAAGGCCCTGGTGAAGGAGCGCTTCCCCCGGGAGCGCGACGTCAGCGGCCTCTACCGCTTCGCCGCCGGCCCCGTCGCCCCGGAGCCGCGCAACTACGACATCCTCATCGACATGCGCCGCCAGCACGTGAGCGCCGTGAACCCCATCCTCCAGAAGCCCCGCTAGCGCCCCGCGTCAGGAAGGCCCCACGCGTGCGCGCGGCTCCCACCCGGATTTCCGGGGAGAAGCACCAGACGAGGGGGCTCTCGCGCTGCGTCGTGCAGGTTGGGCCCCACCGGACGCGTGAATCCGGGTAATGAATCGGGGAGTGACGTCCTCCGTTCCCCTTCCGCGACCGCGAGCCCCGGGGGTGGCCCCGTCCCACGTCGCGGAAGGAGGCCCGTGTTGCACCCGGCCCGAGGAGACGCCCGCTGATGGACGGTGACCGTCCGGTGCGGCATGACTGGGTGTACCTGGGCGCCGGCTGGGCGGAGCAGCTGCGCTCCCCTTTGCTCCCGGATGTCGTCGTGCACGCGACCGCGTGGCGGGAGCAGGGCCGGCCCTTCGCCGTCGCCCGCCAGGACATCCCGGACCGGGACGACGAGCTGCGCTTGACGCTCACCCTGCCTGACCGCCGCCACCTGTCGCTGCACGTGGCCCTGCCCGCGGTGGAGCGCCGGCTGCCGCCGCCCACGGTGCAGGAGGCGCGCCCCTCCGCCCCCGACGCCTGGAGACCCGCGCTGGACGACGTCATCGCCCTGGGCACCGCGCTCGACTTGACGGTGGGCGTGTTCGGTTCGCTGGCCTGGCAGCACCGCTCGGGCGTGCCCTTCGTGCGGCCGCTGTCGGACGTGGATCTGCTCTTCACGCCCGCGCGCTGGTCGGACGTGGAGCGGCTGCTGTTCGGGCTGGAGGCGGTGTCCCGGCGCCACTCGGTGGTGCGCCTGGACGGCGAGGTGCTGCTGCCCGACGGCGGCGCCGTGTCCTGGCGCGAGCTCGCGCTGGAGCCCGAGCGCATCTGGGTCACCGGCCCCCGAGGCGCCAGCCCCCGCACGCTCCGCGAACTGCGCGCCCTCTTTCCTTCCGAGTCCTAGGCGAGTCCCAGGCCCGGCGACACGCTCCGCGTGAATACACGCGGCCAGTGACACGTCACGCAGCGCGCGGCCACGACCCGTTTCCACCCGCCACTCCGAATGCCTCGCAGGGTTTTTTCAGACCTGCGGGATTGCCGAAGGCGCGCCCCCCTGGACAAACCTGCAAGAGCCTGAAAGCGGAGATACCGTTGCATGTTTCGTCAACAAGTCCGTGGGGTTGCGGCGACCGCAGGGCAGGCGGAGGGACGGACGCCCTGCGTCCCGGCTGCTTGGGCGGGGGGGCCAATTGTCTCCCTGTGAATGGTTTGGTAAAGGTTGTCTTTGGGAGCGCTTGGGGGCCTCCCGTCACGATGATGATGGGATTCTCCGTACAGCGCTGGGCCGCCTGGGCCCCCGGCCTCGTCAACCCTGCTTCCTGGGAAACGTGGCTCGCGACGCCTCACCCGCTCCCGGCCGACGGTACGCCCGCGCTCTCCGCGATGCCCGCGATGATGCGCCGCCGGGTGGACCGGCTGGGGCGCATCGCGTTACAGGCGGCCTACGACACGCACGTGGACGCGCCGGACGCGCCGGTCCTCTTCGCGTCGCGTTACGGGGACCTGGGCCGCTCTGTGGAGCTCCTGACGCAGCTGGCGCGCTCGGAGCCGCTGTCCCCCACGTCCTTCAGCCTGTCGGTGCACAACGCCATCGGCGCGCTCTACTCCATCGCGCGGGGGGACACGTCCTCCTACAGCGCCATCGCCGCGGGTGAGGAGACGGTGGAGGCCGCCTTCACGGAGGCGTGCGGCCTGCTGTCCGACGGCGTCCCCCGGGTGATGGTCGTCGTCTACGACGAGCCCGTGCCCACCCCGTGGGAGCACTTCTCCCGGGACGTGGCGTTCCCGCACGCGTGGGCCTGCCTCCTTTCGGCCAGCACGGGCGCGGACGCCATCCGCCTGGGCTGCGCGACCGGACCTTCGGACGCGCCCGTCACGCCGGAAGCGCCGGACGCCCTGCCGGCGGACCTGCGCGCCCTGCGCTTCCTCGTCTCCGGAGCCTCGCGGTGGGAGCACGCCGCGGGTCCCCGGCGCTGGCGGTGGGAACGGCATGCTTGAGAAGCTCAACCGGCTGTGGCGCATCTTCGCCACCGGGCTGTCCTTCGCCACCTTCGGGCTGGGCGGGCTGGCGCTGCGCCTGCTCTACTTCCCGTTGCTCCAGCTCCTCGTGCGGGAGCCGAAGCGGCAGCAGCGGCTGGCGCGGCTCGCGGTGCACCACACGTTCCGCTTCTTCATCGGCTACATGCGCTTCCTGGGCGTGCTGCGCTACGAGCTGCAAGGCGTGGAGAAGCTGGCGCGCTCCGGGCTGCTCATCCTGGCCAACCACCCGTCGCTCATCGACGTGGTGTTCCTCATCTCGCTGGTCCCCAACGCGGACTGCGTGGTGAAGGCGAGCCTGGCGAACAACCCGTTCACGCGCGGCCCCATCCGGGCCACGCGCTATCTGTGCAACGACTCCGGGCCCGGGCTCATCCAGGACTGCATCGCGTCCGTGAAGGCCGGCAACAACCTCATCATCTTCCCGGAGGGCTCGCGCACGCCGCTCGACGGGACCATGCAGCTGCAGCGCGGCGCCGCCAACATCGCGGTGCGCGGCCCCTGCGACATCACGCCGGTCATCATCCGCTGCGAGCCTCGGGGCCTCACCAAGGGCACGCCCTGGTGGAAGGTGCCCGAAAAGCCCATGCACTACTTCATCCGCGTGGAGGACGACATCCACGTGTCGTCCCAGGATGTGGACGCGGGCGAGGCGGCGAAGGCCGCGCGCCAGCTCACCACCCGTTTGCACGACCATTTCTCCAGGGGGAGCCAGGAACATGTTGGAGCTTGAGCAGGAAATAAAGCGTCTGGTCATCGAGACGTTGAACCTCGAGGACCTCAAGCCGGAGGACATCGATCCGGCGGCGCCTCTGTTCGTCGAAGGGCTGGGGCTGGACTCCATTGATGCCCTGGAGCTCGGCCTCGCGTTGCAGAAGTCCTATGGCGTCGTGCTGGCCAGCGACTCCAAGGAGAATCGCCGCCACTTCGCCAGCGTTCGAGCACTCGCGGATTTCGTCAGCACCCACCGCACCCGGTCCTGAAGCTCCCCTTTAAAACCCAAAAGTGAGGAATCACCCCATGACGAAGCACGAGCTGTTCGAGCGCCTGAGCGCCATCCTCCAGGAAACCTTCGACATCGAGCCGTCGCGCATCATCCCGGAGGCGCGGCTGCACGACGACCTCGACATCGACAGCATTGACGCCATCGACCTGCTGGTGCGCCTGAAGCCGGTGGCCGGCCAGCGCGTTCCGCCGGAGGTGTTCCGCTCCGTGCGCACGCTGCAGGACGTGGTGGACGCGCTGTACGGGCTGCTCGGCAGCGACTCCGCCGCAGCGTGAAGCGTCTGCGTCCGGTGCTGTTGGGGCTCGTGAGCCTCGCCTACCCGCCGCTCGTCTATCTGGGCCTGGGCCACTTCGAGCCCCGCTGGATGGCGCTGCCCCTGGCGGCCATGGCGGTGGTGCGCGCGGTGGCCACGCGGGAGAAGATGTGGCTCGCGGCGGCCGTGGGCGCCCTGGTGCTCGCGGGCTCCAGCATGCTGGGCAACCACGCGCTGCCCCTGAAGCTCTATCCGGTGCTGGTGAACGCGGTGCTGCTCACCGTATTCCTCACCAGCCTGGTGTATCCGCCCAGCGTCATCGAGCGCCTGGCGCGGATCCGGGAGAAGGACCTGCCGCCGTCGGGCGTGGCCTACACGCGCCGGGTGACGCAGGTGTGGTGCGGCTTCTTCGTCCTCAACGGCACGCTCGCGTTCACCACGGCGCTCTTCGCGAGCGACGCGACCTGGGCGCTCTACAACGGCCTCATCGCCTACGGCCTCATGGGCCTGCTGTTCGCGGGCGAGTGGGTGGTGCGGCAGCGGGTGCGCGCACGGCACGCCCATGGCTGAGCCGCTTGCGCTCGAACACCTCCTCGCCCACGGCCGTCCTTCCGGGCACACCGTGGCCCGGTGCGAGGACGGCATGCGGGACTTCGGTGCGCTCCGCGCCAGGGTCGCCGGCTGGCGCGCGGCGTTCGCGGCGCACGGCGGCCAGCGCTACGCCCTCTTCACCGAGGACACCTTCGACTTCGCCACCGCGCTGCTGGGCGCCTGGCACGCGGGCGCGTGCGTCTACCTGCCCGCGGACGCGCGCCCCGCCACGCTGGATGCGCTGAAGGCCCACGTGGACGGCTTCGCGGGCCGGGCCCCCCAGGGACTGACGGCCCTGACGCCAGCCATGGGTGGGACCGCCCCCGCATTCGAGCCGCTTTCGCCCGGGCTCGCGGCGCTGGTCGTCTACACGTCGGGCTCCAGCGGGGAGCCCACCGCCATCCCCAAGCGCTTGTCGCAATTGTCCAGCGAGGTGGCCACGCTGGGCGCGCTGTTCGACGCGGAGGCGGGGGACGTGCCGGTGCTGGCCACCGTGTCGCACCAGCACATCTACGGCCTGCTGTTCCGGGTGCTGTGGCCGCTGACGTCGGGCCGCCCGTTCGACGCGCACGCCCTGCCCTATCCGGAGGACATCCTGGCCGCGCTCCAGGCCGGGCCCGGCCTGCTGGTGGCGAGCCCCGCGCACCTGAAGCGGCTGCCGGCGACGCTGGACTGGGCCTCCGTGCGCGGGAACCTGCGCGGGCTGTTCTCCTCCGGCGGTCCGCTCACCCCCGAAGCGCTCCAGGCCTGCCGCGACCTGCTGGGCCGGGCACCGGTGGAGGTCTACGGCAGCTCGGAGACGGGCGGCGTCGCGTGGCGCCGGCGCGACACGGATGACAGCGCTTCATGGCGCACGATGCCGGGCGTGGAGGTGCGCGCCGACGAGGACGCCCTCCGAGTCCGCTCGCCGCACCTGCCCGCGGACGACTGGTTCACCACGGAGGACCGCGCGCGGCCCGTGCCGGGCGGCTTCGAGCTGCTGGGGCGCCGCGACCGGCTGCTCAAGCTCGAGGAGAAGCGCGTGTCGCTCTCCGCCATGGAGCGCACGCTGGTGGCCGGCGGGCTGCTCCGCGAGGCCCGGGTGCTGCCCCTCACCGAAGGGCACCGGGTGATTCTCGCGGTGGTGGGCGTGCCGGACGCGGAAGGCTGGCGGCTCCAGGAGTCGGGGGGCAGGCGGTCCCTCAGCCAGGCGCTGCGCGAGAAGCTGGCCCCGCATTTCGAGTCCAGTGCCTTGCCGCGCCGGTTCCGGTATCTGGAGGCCATGCCGGTCAACTCCCAGGGCAAATCCACCGAGGCGGCGCTCGCCGCCCTCTTCGACCCGAAGCGTCCCCCGTTCCGCGTGCTGGAGCGCTCCGGCGAACGCGCGCTGCTGGAGGTGGAGGTCCCCGCGAACTCGCCGTACTTCGACGGGCACTTCCCGGGCTCGCCCATCCTGCCCGGCGTCGTGCAAGTGGAGTGGGCGCTCTTGCTGGGCCGCGAGCACTTCGCGCTGCCGCCGGACTTCCTCCGGCTGGAGACGCTGAAGTTCCAGCAGGTCATCACCCCCGGCACGCAGCTGACGGTGGAGCTCACCTGGGCGAAGGAGTCCGGGCGGCTGGGGTTCAAGTTGACGTCGGCCGCGGGCTCGCACGCCAGTGGCCGCATCGTGTTGGGGGGAGCGGTCGGATGAAGGTCTGCGCGGTGATTCCGGTCTACAACCACGGCGAGGCCGTGGGCGCGGTGGTGAAGGCCGTTCGCGGCCACGGGCTGCCCTGCGTGCTGGTGGATGACGGCAGCGAGCCCGGCTGCGCGGCGGTGCTGGACGGCCTGGCGCGCGAGGACAGCGAGCACGTGGCGGTGGTCCGCCTGCCCCAGAACGAGGGCAAGGGCGGCGCGATGATGGCGGGCCTGCGCGCGGCGCTGGAGCGCGGCTACAGCCACGCGCTTCAAATCGACGCGGACGGCCAGCACAACGCCAACGACATCCCGCGCTTCCTGGCGCTGGCGAAGTCGCAGCCGGACACGCTGGTGTGCGGCACGCCCGTCTACGACGAGTCCGTGCCCAAGGGCCGGCTGTACGGCCGCTACGCCACGCACATCTGGGTGTGGATCAACACGCTGTCGTTCGCCATCCGCGACTCCATGTGCGGCTTCCGCGTGTATCCGCTCAAGCCCACCGTGGCGCTCATCGACTCGGTGAAGATTGGCAAGCGGATGGACTTCGACGTGGAGGTGCTGGTGCGCCTGTTCTGGCGCGGCATGCACATCCTCAACCAGCCCACCCAGGTGCGCTACCCCACCGACGGCATCTCCCACTTCGACGTGCTCTGGGACAACGTGCGCATCTCCGGCATGCACGCCCGGCTCTTCTTCGGGATGCTGGGACGGCTGCCCGTGCTCCTCTGGCGGAAGGTGGCGAAATGAAGTCCCGCCACTGGGCGGAGATGGGGGAGACCACCTTCGTCGCTGGCATCTGGCTCTTGTATTGGATCCACCGGCTGCTGGGCCGCTGGCCGTTCCGCGCCTGCCTCTATCCGGTGGTGCTGGTGAACTGGCTGCGGCGGCCGGCGCTGCGTCAGGCGTCGCGCGAGTACCTGGAGCGGATGCAGGCCGCGACGGGGGGCCTGGGCAGAGCGCCCCACTGGCGCGACAGCGTGCGCCACGTGCTGATGTTCGCGGAGACCATGCTGGACAAGCTGCTCGCGGTGAGCGGCCGCTACCGCTTCGAGCGCGTGCGCACCGAAGGCCGCGAGGAGCTCTACGAGGCGGCGAAGTCGGGCAGGGGCGGCGTCATCGTCACCGCGCACATGGGCTGCCTGGAGCTGTGCCGCACCATGGCGGAGCGCCGGGGCGAGGTGAAGCTCAACATCCTGGTGCACACGCTGCACGCGGAGCAGTTCAACCGCCTGCTCAAGCGCCTCAACCCGGAGAACGACTTCCGGCTGATGGAAGTGACGGACATGGGCCCGGCCACCGCCGTCGCGCTGAACGAGCGCGTCGAGGCGGGCGAGTTCGTGGTCATCGCGGGCGACCGCATCCCGGTGAATTCCAGCCAGACCGTGAGCGTCGACTTCCTCGGCCACCCGGCGCCATTTCCGGTGGGCCCGTACGTGCTGGCGGCGCTGCTCAAGTGTCCGCTCTACCTGCTGGGCTGCATCCATGAGGGCGACGGCTACACCATCCACTTCGAGCGCCTCTTCGAGCGCGTCGTGCTGCCCCGGGGCAAGCGCGAGGCCGCGCTCACCGACTGCGCGCGCCACTACGCCGCCCGGGTGACGGCGCTCCTGACGCGCGCGCCCTACGACTGGTTCAACTTCTTTCCCTTCTGGGATCAGGTGCATGTCTCCGCGAAGCCCCCAACTGTCTGACACCCCGGTCCGCTTCGACGGCACCCGGCTGACGCTCGAGGATGTGGGCGCCCTGTCGCGCCGCGAGCGCCCGGCGGAGCTGAGCCCGGCCCCGGCCTTCCGCCAGCGCATCGCCAAGGGCGCCGCGTTCCTGGACCGGCTGCTGGCGGAGGACGGCGTCATCTACGGCGTCACCACCGGCTACGGCGACTCCGTGACGGTGTCCATTCCGCCCGCGCTGGTCGCGGAGCTGCCGCACCACCTCTACACGTACCACGGCATCGGCGCGGGCCGGTTCCTCACGCCGGAGGAGACGCGCGCGGTGCTGGCCACGCGGCTGGCGTCGCTGTCGCAGGGCTTCTCCGGCGTGGGCGTGCCGCTGCTCACCCAGCTGGAGCTGCTGCTCAAGCACGACGTGCTGCCAATGATTCCAGCGGAAGGCTCCGTGGGCGCGTCCGGCGACCTGACGCCCCTGTCCTACGTGGCGGCGGTGCTCTGCGGCGAGCGCGACGTGTGGCACCGGGGCGAGCGCAAGCCCGCGGCGCAGGTGTTGAAGGAGCTGGGCATCGCGCCCCTCAAGCTGCGGCCGAAGGAAGGCCTGGCCATCATGAACGGCACCGCCGTGATGACGGCCCTGGCGTGCCTGGCATGGGAGCGGGCGGAGTACCTGTCGCGCCTCTCCACGCGGCTCACCGCGTTCAACGTGCTGGCGAGCGCCGGCAACGCGCACCACTTCGACGAGACGCTCTTCGCGGCGAAGCCCCATGCCGGCCAGCAGCGCGTGGCGGCCCGGCTGCGCGCGGACCTGGTATCGGACCGGCCGCCGCGCAACGAGCAGCGGCTCCAGGACCGGTACTCGCTGCGCTGCGCGCCGCACGTCATCGGCGTGCTGGAGGACGCGCTGCCGTACTTCCGGACGCTCATCGAGAACGAGCTCAACAGCGCCAACGACAACCCGCTCATCGACCCCGACGGCGAGCGGGTGCTGCACGGCGGCCACTTCTACGGCGGCCACATCGCCTTCGCCATGGACGGGCTGAAGAACGCGGTGGCCAACGTGGCGGACCTGCTGGACCGGCAGCTCGCGCTCCTGGTGGACCCGCGCTTCAACCACGGACTGCCCGCGAACCTCTCCGCGTCCACCGGCGCCCGCGCGGCCATCAACCACGGCCTCAAGGCGGCGCAGATCAGCGTCTCCGCGTGGACGGCCGAAGCGCTGAAGCAGACCATGCCCGCGTCCGTCTTCTCCCGCTCCACCGAGTGCCACAACCAGGACAAGGTGAGCATGGGCACCATCGCCGCGCGCGACTGCCTGCGCGTGCTGGAGCTGACGGAGCAGGTGGCCGCGGCCATGCTCATCGCCGCGCGCCAGGGCGTCACGCTGCGCCAGCGGCTGGACGCGGACGCGAAGCCCGGCCCCGCGATGGCCGCGATGCACGCGGACCTGGAGGCGCGCATCCCCCTGTTGGTGGAGGACCGCGCGCTGGATGGCGAGCTGCAGGGCCTCATCACCGCCATCCGCCGCCGCGAGTGGAGGCTGCATGAAGCCTGACCTGAGCTGCGAGCTGGAGATCGACCCGCCGTTCCACGACCTCGACATGATGGAGATCGTCTGGCACGGCCACTACGTGAAGTACCTGGAGCTGGCGCGCGCCGTCATCCTGCGCAAGCACGACTACGACTGGCCGCAGATGCGCGAGTCCGGGTACGGCTGGCCCGTGGTGGAGATGAAGCTCAAGTACGTGTCCCCCATCTCCTACAAGCAGCGCATCATCGTGCGCGCGGAAATCACGGAGTGGGAGAACCGCCTTCGCTTCGACTACCTGCTGCGCGACGCGGACACCGGGCGCAAGGTGAACCAGGCGCACACGCTCCAGGTGGCCGTGTCCTTGAAGACGGGCGAGATGCAGTACGTCTGCCCGGAAGTCCTCTGGAAGAAGCTGGGAGTGTGGCCGGGATGAAGCCCTTCCTCGTGTTGATGGTGTCGCTCCTGTCCGTGAGCGCTCACGCGGCGGACCTGGTGAAGGACGTGCGCGCGCGGCTGGTGGACGCGCCGCTGGTGCGCGGCCAGTTCGAACAGAAGAAGACCGTCGCGGGCTTCAAGAAGCCGCTCGTGTCCAAGGGGGACTTCCTCCTCGCGCGAGACCAGGGCGTGCTCTGGAACACGCGCACGCCGTTCGCCTCCACCCTGACGCTCACGCGCAAGTCGCTGAGCGCGCAGCAGGGCACGGGCGGCGCGGCCTACCACCTGGACTCCACCAAGGAGCCCGCGCTGGCGGCGGTGAACGAGCTGCTCTTCGCGCTGCTGTCGGGCGACGTCGCGTCGCTCCAGAAGCGCTTCAAGGTGGAGGGCGCGCTCGTGGGCGACGCCGGCTGGAAGCTGGAGCTCGTGCCCACGGACGCGGGGCTCGCGCGCGTCTTCAAGCACATCCACCTGGAGGGTGACGGGTACGTGCGCCAGGTGCAGCTGGACGAGACGCGCGGCGACAGCAGCGTCATCACGTTCGAGCAGCTGGCGCAGACGCCGCCCCCCGATGCCACGGAAGCGGAACGCCTTGGCAAATAAGCTGGCCATCCTCTGGGCGCTGGTAGTGCTCGCCGTGGGCGTGCACCAGGTCCAGTTCTGGCGCTCCGCGAGCCTGGACACCGACGTGCTCGCGCTCCTACCGGAGGACGAGCAGGCGCCGGAGGTGGACGCCGCCACGCGCAAGCTCGCGGACGACGCCGGCCGGCAGGTGGTGCTGCTGGTGGGCGCCAAGGACTGGCCGTCCGCGCAGCGCGCCGCGGATGAAGCCTCGCGCGTGCTCTCAGGCGCCGCGGATCTGCTGGAGCCGGCGATGGTGGACACCTCCGCGCTGGACCAGGCGGTGGACTTCTACCGGCCCTATCGCGATCGGCTGCTCACGCCCACGCAGCGAAAGTGGCTGGCGCACGCGACGCCGGATGAGCTGGGCGGCACGGCGCTGATGAAGCTGTACCAGCCCGCGGGCGCGCAGCTGACGGACTGGAACGCGGATCCGCTGGGCCTCTGGCAGGACTGGTGGCAGGCCCGCGCGGCGGAGACGTCCGCCCGGCCCCGCGACGGACGGATGTGGCTGTCCGGCGAGGGGCGCGAGTGGGTGCTCCTCATGTGGAAGAGCAAGGTGTCCGCCTTCGCGCTGGGGGACGGCTCGCGCGTCACCGCCACGGTGGAGCAGGCGCGGGCGAAGGTGGCGGCCACGGTGCCCGGCGGGCGGCTCGTGGCCGCGGGCGTGCCGCTGTACGCGGAGGCCGCCGCCGCGCAGGCGAGCTGGGAGATGTCCACCATCGGCTTCGGGTCGCTGGCGGCGGTGCTCATCCTCGTCTGGCTCACCTTCCGCTCGCTGCGGCCCATCGTGCTCGTGGGACTGTCCCTCACGCTGGGCTGCGCGGTGGCGCTCACCGTCACCGCGCTCGTCTTCGAGCGGGTGCACCTGCTCACGCTCGTCTTCGGCTCCAGCCTGGTGGGCGTGGCGGAGGACTACGGCTTCCACTACTTCGCCGCGCGCCAGGGCAAGGCCCCGTCGGAGCGCGGTCCGGTGATGCGCTCGCTCCTGCCCGGCATGGTGCTCGCGCTCGTCACCAGCGTGGTGGCGTACCTGGCGCTGGGCGTCGCGCCCTTCCCGGGCCTGCGGCAGATGGCGGTCTTCTCCGCCGCCGGCCTCACCGCCGCGTTCCTCACCGTGGTGTGCTGGTTCCCGTCCCTGGACACGGGCGCCCTGCCCGTCACGTCGTTCTCCGAGCGCTTCTCCGCGTCCATCACCCGCTGGCCGCGCGTCGCTTCCACTCCGGCCTGGTGGGCCTCCGGCGCGGTCCTGACGGTGCTCGTGGCCGTGGGCATCTGGAAGCTGGAGCCCCGGGACGACCTGCGCCAGCTGCAGGGCGCGCCCGCGAACCTCATCGCGGATCAGCGGGAGCTGGGGCGCCTGCTGGGACTGCCCAGCCCGGCGCAGTTCTTCCTCGTGCAGGGCGACAGCGACGAACAGGTGCTCGCGCGCGAGGCCGTGCTGAAGACGAAGCTGGACGCGCTGGTGGCCCAGAAGGTGTTCGCGGGCTACCGCGCCGTGTCCGACTGGCTCCCGTCCGAGGCGCAGCAGCGCGAGGACGCGGCCCTGAGCGCCCGCGCGGAAGCCCAGGCGGTCGCCGCCGTCAGCGCCTCCACCGGTGAAGCGCCCACGCGCGCCGCGTTCTCCCCCGAACCGCTCACGCCCTCGCACTTCCTCTCCGGGCCCGCCTCGGGCGCCATCCGGCAGCAGTGGCTGGGGACGCTGGGCAAGGCGCAGTACAGCGTCCTCATGCTGCGCGGCCTCAACGACCCCAAGGTGCTGCCGCGCCTGGAAGAGGTGGCGCACGGCCTGGAGGGCATCCGCTGGGTGGACAAGACGGCGGAGATTTCAGGCCTGCTCAGCCGCTACCGCCGCATCATGGGTGGGCTCATCGTCGCGGGCTACATCGCGGTGCTGCTCACGCTGGTGGCCCGCTTCGGCCGCCAGGCTTGGCGCGCGTGGGTTCCGTCCGTGCTGGGCACGCTCCTGACGCTCGCCCTCTTCGGCTGGGCGGGCGCGCCGCTGCAGCTGTTCACCGTGCTGGGGCTGGTGCTTCTGCTGGGCATGGGCGTGGACTACGGCATCTTCCTTTTGGAGCACCCCGGTGACGGCTCCGCGTGGCTCGCGGTGGCGCTGGCCGGCGTGAGCACGCTCCTGTCCTTCGGGCTCCTGGGCCTGTCCGCCACGCCCGCGCTGCGCTCGTTCGGCCTCGCCATGCTGGTGGGCGAGGTCGCCATCTGGATCCTCACCCCTTGTTTTCGACTCCCACCCGGGAAAGGTACACATTGAAGACTGAATCAGCGGACATCCTCATCATCGGCGCGGGCCCCGCGGGCTCCGTCGCGGCGGGCCTCCTTCGCAAGCAGGGGCGCGACGTCCTCGTGCTGGAGCGCGAGCAGTTCCCCCGCTTCTCCATTGGCGAGAGCCTGCTGCCGCAGAGCATGCAGTACATCGAGGAGGCCGGCTTTCTTCAGGACGTGGTGGAGGCGGGCTTCCAGTTCAAGAACGGCGCGGCCTTCGAGCGTGCCGGGCGCTACACGGACTTCGACTTCCGCGACAAGTTCAGCCCCGGCTGGGGCACCACCTACCAGGTGCAGCGCGGCCACTTCGACCACGTGCTGGCCCAGGCCGCCGAGCGCAAGGGCGCCACCGTGCGCTTCCGCCACGAGGTGCTGACCGTGGACTTCTCCGGCGAGAAGCCGGAGGTGACGGTGCGCCCGCCCGAAGGTGAGACGTACCGCGTGCAGGCGCGCTTCATCCTGGACGCGAGCGGCTTCGGCCGCGTGCTGCCCCGCATGCTGAATCTGGAGACGCCGTCCAACTTCCCCGTGCGCGGCGCCATCTTCACCCACGTGGAGGACCGCATCCCCGTGGGCACCTTCGACCGGAACAAGATCCGCGTCACCACGCACCCGGAACACGTGCACGTCTGGTACTGGACCATCCCCTTCTCCGGCGGCCGCTGCTCGCTCGGCGTGGTCGCGAAGAAGGAATACCTGGACCAGTACACCGGCACGGACACGGAGCGGCTGCAGGCCATCGTGAAGGAAGCGCCGTCCTTGCAGAACCTGCTGAAGGACGCGGTCTGGGACACGCCCACGCGCAAGCTCACCGGCTACGCGGCCAACGTGAAGTCGCTCTGGGGCCCGGGTTTCGCGCTGCTGGGCAACGCGGGCGAGTTCCTGGATCCGGTGTTCTCCTCGGGCGTCACCATCGCCTTCAAGTCCGCGAGCCTCGCGTCGGCCTGCATCGCCCGGGCGTTCGCCGGGGAGAAGGTGGACTGGGAGAACGAGTACGCGAAGCCGCTCAAGGCGGGCGTGGACACCTTCCGCACCTTCGTGGAGTCCTGGTACGAGGGCGGCTTCCAGAACATCATCTTCCACCCGAACCCGTCCCCGGACGTGCGCCGGATGATCTCCGCCATCCTCGCCGGCTACGCGTGGGACAAGAACAACCCCTACGTCGCGGACAGCAAGCGGCGCCTGACCGTCCTCGAGGAACTGTGCGCGCCGGCCTGATTCCCGCCCTGCTCGTCGCGGGCCTCGTGGCCTGCACCAGCACGCCCCGGCCGAGGCCCGCCGCCCCTGGCGAGCCCCTGCCGGAGCTGCGCCTGGCCCTGTCCCTTATACACATCTGACGCTGCCGACGATAAG
>NZ_RAVW01000235.1 GCF_003611585.1 Corallococcus exercitus
GCCCCGCGCGCGCCAGCACCCACAGGGCGAAGTAGTGCGACGAGCCGCCCGGATACACGCCCACCCGCTTGCCCCGCAGGCTGGCCAGGTCCGGCACGCCCACCGCCGCCATGGCCTCCTGGCCCCGGCTTCTCCCCACGAGCAGCACCGTGCGCGGCGCCGCGTCCCGCAGGGTGGGCGCCCACGACGCGAGCCGGTCCACCGACAGGGCCGCCATGTCCACGCCGCCGTTCTCCGCGCCCACGGACAGGGCCTGCTTCAGCTCCTCCTCGCGCGCGAAGAGCACCGCGCGGGCATCCAGCGCGTAGGCCGTCTTGAGCAGCCCCTGAGCCGCGCCCGCGGGCGTGGCGGGGTTGTCCAGCGTGGTGGCGCCGCCGGTGGCCACGAGCAGCGCGGCGGCCGAGCCGCGCGGGGTGAAGCCGATGAGCACGGGCCTGAGCGGCACCGACGCCACGTCCGCCACCGGGGCCGCGACGCCCGCCGGGAAGTCGCCCGGGGACAGCCGCACCGCCTCACGGGTGGAGGGAAAGAAACGCGCCTGCAGGCGGTCGAGGTAGCCCGCCCGCGAGGCGAAGACGTACCCCGCGCCCAGGACACAGAGCGCGAGGAAGAGAAAGAGGCCGGGTCCGCGGTGAAGCTTCATCCGTGTGCGCCGGCCCCTTTCATGGGGGGGAGACCTACTTGATCTCCACCTTCTTGCCGATGGTCTTTTCCGGACCCGCGCCCACGTCCGACACCGGCGCGGGGCTGTCCAGCAGGCCCATCTCCATCTTGAACTGCTTGACCAGCTCGTCGCCCTGGATCTTCTCCGCCTCTTCCTCGATGGCCGCGGCCTGGTGGTCCACCGACTCCAGCGCCATCTGCATGCGCGCCTCGTTGATGGCCGTCTTCTCCTGGACCTTGCGGAGCATCTCGTCGTGCGTGGAGTCCACGCCCGCGACGGTGAAGGACTCCATCGTGTCGGCGACCTTCGCCTGCCACTTGGCGCGCCGCGCGTCCCGGACGGCGTTCATCGCCTCCTGCGTCTTCCGGTCCTTCTCGCGCATGAACGCCTTCTTGACGTTCAGGGCCTTCTCATAGGCCTGCTTCGCGATGTCCAGCTGCTGCTGGTTGCGCGCGAGGGCTTCCTTCTCCCCCTGCAGCTTGGTCGCGTAGGTGCCGGCCAGGTCGTCCCGGCCCGCCTGGATGGCGGCCTTGACCTTGGCGGTCAGCTCCCGCACGTCCTGCTGGTACTTCATGTTCTCCTTCTCGAGCAGCGTCACATTCGCCCGGACCATGGCGATGGACTCGTTCATCTTGGGGACCTGATCGTTCAGGTCACGGATGTTCTGCTCGAGAATCAACTCCGGATCCTCGATGGAGGAGACGAAGAAGCCCGCGAAGCTCCGCATCGCTCTCTTGAATCGCTGCCACATGTCGGCTCTCACCTCCGCCTGTGCGTAATCCCAGCCACCTTACACGAACTCCGACGCCCACAAGCATCCGGCCGCAAGGCGCGTGTCATCGTGACTACGCCTGCCCCGGACGGATGATTGCCCCCGGAAAAGCCGCCGCCCGCCAGCCCGCCCGGGTCCGGGGCCTCCAGACAGCCCCCATCCGCCACTCCCTGTCCTTAGGGGTCCACCCGGGGTCGCGAAAGACGATGCGGCCATGAACTTGCCGGGCGGGGAGGAAGCGGGGAAAACGAGAGTGTCGCATGGACCCGACTCCTCCCGTCGCCTTCGAGAATGAGCTTGCGCGGGTGGTGGCCGCCCAGCGGCGGCGCGTTCTGGGCGCCGGGGCGGCGGTGCGGCTGGTGGGCACGGCCGTGTTCTTCGCCGTCAGCCTGGGGCTGTGGCTGACGGGCGCCCGGGACTGGGCGCACTACCCTCCCCTGCTGCTCTGCTACGGCGGCGTGGTGGCGCTGCTGTTCGCGCTGCGCTTCAAGCCGCTGACGAAGCAGCTGGGCATCGTGCAGTCCCTGGTGGACGTGGGGCTGGTGTTCGGTCTCCAGCAGCTGGCCCTGCCCGTGTCGCCCTTCCCGGCGGGCGTGGCGGGCTTCAGCCTGGGGCTGTTCGCTCTGGTGGTCGCGCTCTCCGGCCTGGAGCTGATGCCCTGGCTCGTCTACGGCACGGCGGGCCTGGCGTCGCTGGCCCAGGCCGCCCTCATGCACCAGGCGGGCGTGGGCCCGGGGGCCATGACCGTGGCCGCGGTGACGCTGGTGCTGGTGGCGGCGGTGAGCCACTACGGCACCGGGCGGCTGCGGCAGCTGGCCATGGACCTGTCGCATGCGGAGGTGTCCCGGCAGCTGGAGGCCCGCCGCACCACCGAGGTGGAGGACGCCCACCGCACCATCGAGCGCATGCTGTCGGAGGCCCACGCGCGCAACGCCCAGCTGGAGGCGCTCCAGGCCCACCAGGAGCAGCTGATGCAGTTCCTGGTGCACGACCTGCGCTCGCCCCTGTCCGCCGTGACGCTGTCGCTGTCCTGGATGGAGCAGGAGCTGCCCGTCGGCACGCCGCTGGTGGAGTCCGTGCGCACGGGCCTGGCCGTCACCGCGCGCCTGGACCGGATGATCAGCGACCTGCTGGACGTGCCCCGGCTGGAGCAGGGCCGGCTGTCGCCGCGCAAGCAGCCCTTCCCGGTGGCGCCGCTGCTGGATGAGGTGCGCCGCTCGCTGGATGGCGCGGCCCGGCTGCGGAAGATCAAGCTGGAGCTGTCCTCGCCGCCGGGCCTCCAGCTCGTCGGCGACGCGGGCCTGCTCATCCGCGTGGTGGAGAACCTGGCCACCAACGCGCTCCGCTACGCGCCGTCCGGCGGGCGGGTGCGCCTGGAGGCGGGCGAAGCGGAGGGCCTGCAGTGGCTGGCGGTGCGCAATGACGGCATCGCCATCCCGCCGGAGGCGCGCGAGTCCCTCTTCGACAAGTACGTGCAGGGCAGCCGCGAGAAGGAGGGCCGCCGGGGCTACGGCCTGGGGCTGTACTTCTCCCGGCTGGCGGCGGAAGCGCACGGCGGGCGGCTGGCGGTGGAGGACGCGGAGGGCTGGGCCACGTCCTTCGTGCTGCGCCTGCCCCGCGCGCAGCCGGCCTCGCGGCCGGCCCCGGACGCGACGACCGCCCAGCAGCGCTTCTAGGAGGCCTGCAGCTTCGCGCGGGCGAAGAGCTTCGTGGCCTGCGTGCGGGCGTTGGCCAGCACCGCGTTCGCGTCCAGCGTGGTCAACTCGCCCTCGCGCAGCACCAGCTTGCCGTCGATGAGCACGTGCGACACGTCCGTGGAGCGCGCCGAGTACACCAGCGGCCCCGTCACGTCCTCCGGCAGCGGGCAGAAGTGGAAGCCGCGCGTGTCCACCACCGTGAGGTCCGCGCGCTTGCCCACTTCCACGGAGCCCACCTCGTCCTCCAGGCCCAGGGCGCGCGCGCCGTGCAGCGTGGCCATCTCCAGGACGTGCATGGGCGTCATCGCCACCGGGCCCACGCGCGGGTTGTGCAGCACGGACGCGAGCCGCATCTCGTGGAACAAATCCAACGTGTTGTTGCACGGGGCGCCGTCCGCCCCCAGCGCCACGGGGATGCCGTCCTGGAGCAGCTCCGGGATGCGCGCGTAGCCCGACGCGAGCTTCAGGTTGGAGCCCGGGCAGTGGCACACCACGGTGCCGGACTCGCGCAGCAGCTGCTGCTCCGTGCCCTCCACCCAGACGCAGTGGGCCAGCGTGACGTGGTTCCCGGTGAGCCCCAGCCCGTGGAAGAAGGCGATGTTGTCCTGCCCCGTCACCTGGCGGACCACCTCCGTCTCCTTCGGGTTCTCGCTGGCGTGCGAGTGGATCCGCACGCCCTTCTCCCGCGACAGCCGGCCCACCTCCCGCAGCAGCTCCGGCGTGCAGGACAGGGCGAAGCGCGGCGCGAACGCGTAGCGCAGGCGGTTGTCGTGGGTGCCGTGCCAGCGCTCCATCAGCGCCAGGCTCTCCGACAGCGAGTCCGCCGTCGTCTCACGCAGGCCCTGGGGCACCTCCGCGCCGGAGTCCATCATCGCCTTGCCACCCACCAGCCGGTAGCCGCAGTCGCGCGCGGACTCGAAGACGGCGTCGTAGTGGTGCACGGTGCCCATGTCGAGCGCCGCCGTGGAGCCGGAGCGGATGAGCTCCGCGAAGGTGAGGTCCGCGCTGGCGCGCAGGGACGCCGCGTCGTGCGCCGCCTCCATGGGCCAGATGCGCTCCTTCAGCCAGTCCAGGAGCTCGCGCTTGTCCGCGTGGCCGCGGAACAGCGTCTGGCAGGCGTGCAGGTGGCCGTGGATGAGGCCGGGCATCACCACCTGCCCGGCGAGGTCCAGGACGCGGCGCGCGCCCTTCACCTTCAGGCCCCGGCCCACCTTGGCGATGCGCCCGTCCTGCACGAGCACGTCCGCGCGCGGCAGCACCTCGCGGTCGCGGTTCATGGTGACGACGGTGGCGCCAGTGAGAAGCAAGTCCACTTGAGGGAGGTCCTAGAGGAAGGAACGGGTGAAGGCGTGCGGCAGCAGCTCGCTGAGCGGGTAGCGCGCCTCCTGCCCGTTGAGGGTGCGGCTTCGCACCGGAAGGTCCGGCCCGGCGAACTCGGCCATCACCTGGCGGCACATGCCGCACGGGGGACAGGGCTCCGGGGTGTCCACGACGACGGCCACGGCCACCGGCTTCTCACGGCCCTGGGCCACGCCCGCGACGAACGCGTTGCGCTCCGCGCAGACGGTGAGGCCGTAGGTGGCGTTCTCCACGTTGCAGCCGGCCACGATGGAGCCGTCCGCGTACAGCACGGCGGCCCCCACGGGGAACTTCGAGTACGGCACGTGCGCGCGCTGGCGCACCCGCAGGGCCTCCTCGAACAGCCGCTCCCAGGGAATCTCCTCCGCCATGCCGCCCTCCTTCACGTCGGGCGCCGTCCACCGGCGCCCGTCCATCCGGCCAACGCCCTAGCGGGCGCCCCGGGGTTCGTCCTTGCTCTGCTCATCCAGGTGCCGGGCGATGGCCAGCTCCAGCTCCACCGGCAGCTCCAGGAAGCGCACGCGCACCACCGGGCCGGACATGCCGGCCTTGGGGGGCAGCACCTCGCCGCGCACCTGCACCTCTTCCAGGGACGGGGGCAGCGCGAAGCGCACCTCCACGGCCTGGCCCGGGTCCAGCGCCTCGCCCACCCATCCCACGCCGCCCAGGGACAGGTCCCCCGCGCGGTCCAGGAAGCCTTCCGTCCCCTCCCGCCGGACCTTCAGACGCATGGGGACGCGGGGCGAGTCGCGCCGGTCCTCTCCCGTCCTGGTGTCCTGGTTCTCGTTCTGCTCGGACATCGCCGTCGTCTCCCTGCCGCTGCCGCTCTCGTATCCGACCCGGGTCGCGTTCCACCACCGCCCCGGGTCCAGGCTGGCGGGCATCATACGCGGGCCGGTTGAATCCGTTGCCCCTGAAAATGCATCCACCGGCGCCCTTCAGGCCCCCGTGGCGCAGAACTGCTCGTAATCGATGAGCTCCACCTTCGCCCCCGGCGCGCACACGGGGCACTCCGGGTCGCGGCGCAGCTTGAGCTCCTGGAAGCGCGTGCCCAGCGCGTCGAAGGTGAGCAGCCGCCCCGCCAGGGACTCCCCCACCCCCAGCAGCAGCTTCAGGGCCTCCGTCGCCTGGAGCATCCCGATGAGCCCGGGCAGCACGCCCAGCACCCCGGCCTCCGCGCACGACGGCGCCAGCTCCGGCGGGGGCGGCGCGGGGTAGAGGCACCGGTAGCAGGGCCCCTGGCCGGGCAGGAAGGTCGTCACCTGCCCCTCGAAGCGGAACACGGAGCCGTGGATGTTGGGCTTGCCCATCCGCACGCACGCGTCGTTGAGCAGGTAGCGCGTGGGGAAGTTGTCCCCGCCATCCAGCACCAGGTCGAAGTCCGCGAGGATGCGCTCCACGTTGGCCGTGGTCAGCCGCTCCTGGAAGGGCACCACCTTCACGTCCGGGTTGAGCGCCTCGATGGCGGCCTTCGCGCTCTGGACCTTGGGCTGGCCCCGGCGCTCCAGGGTGTGCAGCACCTGCCGCTGGAGGTTGCTCAGGTCCACCACGTCCGCGTCCACCACGCCCAGCGTGCCCACGCCCGCGGCGGCCAGGTACAGCGCCGCGGGAGAGCCCAGCCCGCCCGCGCCCAGCAACAGCACCTTCGACTTCAGGAGCTTCGCCTGCCCCTCCTCCCCCACCTCCGGGAGGATGAGGTGGCGGCGGTAGCGCTCCTTCTGCTCGGCGGAGAGCACCACGGGCTTCTCCACCGGATAGGCCGCGTCGCTCCAGCGGTTGTAGCCGCCCGCGAGCGACGACACGCGCGCGTAGCCCATGTCCCGCAGCGTGCGGGCCGCGAGCGCGGACCGGGTGCCGCCCGCGCAGTAGAGGACCAGCTCCTCGTCGCGGTCCGCCTTCTCCTCGATGCGCAGCTCCAGGTAGCCCCGGGGGATGTGCACCGCGCCCGGGAGCCGGCCACCGGCGTACTCGTCGGCCTCGCGCACGTCGACGAGCTTCACCTTCGCGCCCGAGTCCAGGAGCTGGCGGACGTGCTCATGGGAGACCTCGCGGATCTCCTTCTTCACTTCCGACAGCAGCTCGCGGAACGTGGGGGCCATGGGGATTGCCTAACTACTCCAGCCGCTCCAGCACGAGCGGGCGGGCAGCGGGCGCCCGGTCGCCAAACCGGTAGGCCGCGAGCAGCCGCGCCTTCACGTCCTCCACCGGCTTCGCGTCGTTGTAGTGCACCTGCACCACGGGCTCGCCCTGCTTCACCGCGTCGCCTGGCTTCTTGAGCAGCGTGAAGCCCACGGCCGGGTCGATCTTGCTGTCCACGCGCTGCCGCCCCGCGCCCAGGGCCACCGCCGCCAGCCCCACGCCTTCCGTGTGGATGCCGGTGACGAAGCCGTCGCGCGGCGCCACCACGTCCGTCGTGGCCTTCGCCGTGGGCAGCAGCGAGTAGTCGTCGATGGAGCGCGGGTCGCCGCCCTGCGACTGGACGATCTCCTTGAGCTTCTGGATGGCGCTGCCGTCCTCCACGGAGCGGCGCAGCATCCCGCGCGCCTCCTCCACGGTGGCGGCCTTCCTGCCCAGCACCAGCATCTCCGCCGTCAGGGCGTAGGTGATTTCCGTGTAGTCGTCGGGCGCGTCGCCCCGGAGCATGTCCACGGCCTCGCGGACCTCCAGGGCGTTGCCCACCTGGCGGCCCAGGGGCTGATCCATGTCCGTGAGCAGGGCCACGACCTTGCGGTTCATCTCCGCGCCCAGGCCAATCATGGTGCGGGCCAGCACGCGCGCGTCGTCCGCCGTCTTCATGAAGGCGCCGCTGCCCACCTTCACGTCGAGCACCAGCGCGTCGATGCCCTCCGCCAGCTTCTTGCTCATGATGGACGACGCGATGAGCGGGATGCAGTCCACCGTCGCCGTCACATCCCGCAGCGCGTAGAGCTTCTTGTCCGCGGGGGCCACCTGGGCCGTCTGGCCGATGAGGCAGCACCCCACCTCGCGCACCAGCCGGCGGTAGTCCGCGGTGGACAGGTTCACGTTGAAGCCGGGGATGGACTCCAGCTTGTCCAGGGTGCCGCCGGTGTGGCCCAGGCCGCGGCCGGAAATCATGGGCACGGGCACGCCGCAGGCCGCCGCCAGGGGCGCGAGGCTCAGGGAGACCTTGTCGCCCACGCCGCCGGTGGAGTGCTTGTCCACCTTGATGGCCGGCGTATCGGAGAGGTCCAGGACCTCACCTGAGTGGAGCATGGCGCGGGCCCACGCCCCCAGCTCCCGCGAGTCCAGCCCCTTGAAGAAGATGGCCATGCACATGGCGGCCATCTGGTAGTCGGCCACGGTGCCGGCGGTGTACGCCTGGATGAACGCCTGGATGTCCGACGGGTCCAGCTTGCCGCCGTCGCGCTTGGCCTTGATGAGCTCGTAGGGTTGCACGGGGGCAGGCCATAGCAGGAAGTCCCCACTCCATGCACCCCCTCGCAGGAAGGGAAAGCCCTGGCGGCATCTGGTAGATAGCGGGGCCATGATGCTCCGCCGATTCCACGTGCTCGCCCTGGCCGCGCTCCTGTGCGCCTGTTCCAAGCAGTCCGATGACGCCAAGAAGGCAGTCGCCCAGGCCGTTCCCGGCACGAAGCCCGACGACTCGAAGCCCCTCGTCGTGGGGCTCGTCATCGACGTGGGCGGCCGGGGTGACCACTCGTTCAACGACGCCTCCCTGCGAGGCCTGGAGCTGTGGGCCGCCCACAAGCGCTACGAGGGCGGCCGGTACGTGCACGCCCCCGCCGCCATGGTGCAGGAGTCCATCTCCTCCGACCTCGCGGCGCTCGCACCGCAAGTGAAGCCCCTCAACATCCAGCCGCTGGTCCTCCAGAGCAAGGCGCAGGAGGACTACGCCCCCAACCTCCAGCTGCTCGTGGAGCAGGGCGCGAAGCTGACCATCGGCAACGGGTACCTGCTGGCCAACGCGGTGCGCGACGTGGCCACGGAGAACCCGGACGCGAAGTTCCTGCTCATCGACAGCCAGCTCTTGGACGCGCAGGGCAAGCCCAAGTCGCTGCCCAACGTGCGCACGGTGCTCTTCAAGGAGCAGGAGGGCAGCTTCCTCGTGGGCGCGCTGGCGGGGCTCGTGACGAAGACGAACAAGGTGGGCTTCGTGGGCGGCATCGAAGTGCCCCTCATCAAGCGCTTCGACGTGGGATACCGCGCGGGCGTGCGCACCACGAACCCGAAGGCGGCGGACGCGCTGATGGCCGTGTACACGGGCAGCTTCAACAGCGTGTCCGCGGGCAAGGAAGTGGCGCAGGACCTCATCGCCAAGGGCGCGGACGTCATCTTCCACGCGGCGGGCACGGACGGCCTGGGCGTCATCCAGGCGGTGAAGGAGGCGCGAGCAGCGGGCAAGACGGTGTTCGCCATCGGCGTGGACTCGGATCAGTCGCACCTGGCGCCGGACGCCATCCTCACGTCCATGGTGAAGCACAGCGACCTGGCCGTGTACCAGGCGGCGAAGGACCTGGTGGACGGCAAGCTGACGGCGGGTGAGCAGGTGCTGGGCCTCAAGGAGAACGGCGTGGGCATGGCGGACGTGCGCGTGGAGTTCCCGGGCAAGGCGGAGGCGCTCCAGAAGGTGGAGGCGCTGCGGCAGCAGATCCTCGCCGGGAAGATTTCCGTGCCGGGCACGCAGGCGGAGCTGGCCTCCTTCAAGGTCGCGCAGCCCTGATCTCCCTCCAGCACATCGCGAAGCGCTTCGGGTCGTGCGTGTCCCTGGAGGACGCGTCGCTGGACATCCGCACCGGGGAGCTGCTCGCCGTGGTGGGCGAGAACGGCGCGGGCAAGTCCAGCCTGATGAACGTGCTCTACGGGCTCTACCACCCGGACGCGGGCACGTTCCAGATGGACGGCAAGCCGGTGCGCTTCAAGAGCCCGCGCGACGCCATCGCGAAGGGCATCGGCATGGTGCACCAGCACTTCATGTTGGTGCCCACGCTGACCGTGGCGGAGAACGTGGTGCTGGGCCGCGAGCCCACGAAGCGCGGCCTGCTGGACCTGGACCGCGCCTGTGACGAGGTGGCCGCCACGGCGAAGCGCTTCGGCTTCCAGCTGGATCCACGGGCCCGCGTGGACACGCTCACGGTGGGGTCGCAGCAGAAGGTGGAGATCGTCAAGGCGCTGCACCGGGGCGCGCAGGTGCTCATCCTGGACGAGCCCACCGCCGTGCTCACCCCGCAGGAGTCGGACGAGCTGTCGCAGGTGATGCGCGGGCTGGTGGCGCAGGGCCGCACGGTGGTGTTGATCAGCCACAAGCTCAAGGAGGTGCTGGGCGTGGCGGACCGCGTGGCGGTGATGCGCCGGGGCCGCACCGTCGCGGAGGTGCGCCCCAGCGAGACCACCGTCTCCGAGCTGGCCGCGTTGATGGTGGGCGAGGGCTCCCGGGGCGCCGCGATGACCGGCGTGCCCGTGACGGCGGGGGCTGTCGCGAGCACCGGCCTGTCGGGCACCGGCACCACCGGCGCGATGGAGACGCGGCCGCCCGCTCCCTCCAGCATCGGCGCCTCGCAGGAAGCGGCGACGGGCCCGGTCGTGCTCGAAGCCAAGGACCTGCGGGCCACGGGCGAGAACGGCCGTCCCGCGCTCCAGGGCGTGAGCCTCACCGTGCGCGCGGGCGAAATCGTCGGCATCGCCGGGGTCGACGGCAACGGGCAGCGCGAGCTGGCCGAGGTGCTCACGGGCCTGCGCAAGCTGGAGGGCGGCGAAGGAACGCTGCTGGGCGGTCCCCTCGCGGGGCTTACCCCGGCGCTGGCGAAGGCGCGCGGCGTGGGCCACGTTCCCGAGGACCGCCTGGCTCGCGCCGTGGTGAAGGCGATGACGGTGGAGGAGAACGTGGCCCTGGGCCGGCACCGCCAGCCGCCGTTCGCGCGCGGGCCCTGGGTGGACTTCAAGGGCCGCCGCGAGCGCACGGACCAGCTGCTGGCCACCTACGACGTGCGCCCGCCCGACCCGACGGTGGCGCTCCAGGCGCTGTCCGGCGGCAACCAGCAGAAGGTCGTGGTGGCGCGCGAGCTGGACGCGGATCCGAAGCTGCTCGTCGTCGTCCAGCCCACGCGCGGGCTGGACATCGGCGCGGTGGCGCAGGTGCATGCGCGGCTTCGCGAGGCGAAGGCCCGGGGTGCGGGAGTGGTGATGGTGTCGCTGGACCTGGAGGAAGTGCTGGCCCTGTCCGACCGCGTCTACGTCCTCTACGAAGGCCGCGTGACGGGGCACTTCGCGCGCGAGCACCTGGACGAGCGCGAGCTGGGCCGCCGCATGCTGGGCGCGGAGGGAAGCCATGGGTGAGCGGACGCGGCAGGTGCTGCCGTCGGTGCTCTCCGTGCTGCTGGCGCTCGCGGTGTGCTGGCTGACCATCGCCCTCACGCGCGACGCGGACACCGCCACGCGCGCCTACCTCCAGATGCTCTGGGGCGGCGTGGGCAACTGGCCCGCGTTCCTGGACGGTGGCAGCGGCACCGCCGTGCTGCGCCCCCTGGGCGAGGCCGCGATGAAGGCCGCGCTGCTCACCCTCACCGGACTGTCCGTCGCGGTGGCCTTCAAGGTGGGCCTGTTCAACATCGGCGCGCAGGGACAGATGATCTGGGGCGCGCTGGCCGCGGCGCTCGTGGGCGCGCACGTGTCGCTGCCCGGCGTGCTCCACGTCCCGCTGGCCCTCGTCGCCGCGGCGGTCGCGGGCGCGGCGTGGGCGAGCATCGCCGGCGTGCTGAAGCTCAAGCGCGGCGTGCACGAGGTCATCTCCACCATCATGCTCAACTGGGTGGCGGTGAGCCTCGTGGACAACTGGCTCGTCATCGGCCCGCTGCGCGCCGTGGCCGAGGGCGCGTCGTCCATCACCGGCACCGCCGAGATCCTCCCCTCCGCGCAGCTGCCCCGGCTGTTGGGTGAAAGCTCGCGCCTGAACCTGGGCTTCCCGCTGGCGCTCGCCGCCGCGCTGGGCGTCTGGGTGTGGCTGTCCCGCACGCGCTCCGGCTACGAGACGCGCGCCGTGGGCCTCACCCCGGAAGCGGCCCGGGCCGCGGGCATCCCCACGCTGCGGCGCGCGGGCGGGGCCATGGCGCTCGCGGGGGCGCTGGCAGGCCTGGCCGGCGCGGTGCTGGTGCTGGGCACGGAGGGCCGCTACCCGGGCTCGCTGGGCGCGCCCTACGGCTTCGACGGCATCGCCATCGCGCTCATCGGCAACAACCACCCGCTGGGCGCGGCGCTGGCCGCGGCCGTCTTCGGCGTCCTGCGCGCGGGTGGCACGCGCATGCAGCTGCTCGGCGTGCACAAGAGCTTCCCGGAGCTCATCCAGGGCTTCGCGCTGCTCTTCGTCGCCGGCCGCATGGTGTGGCTCGCCCTGCTGGAGCGGCGCCAGAAGCGCGCCCAGGCCCAGCCTCCGGCCACGTCTCAGGCTCAGGTGGAGGTGCCCCGTGTTTGAGGTGCTCCACTCGCTCCTCTTCTCCACCCTGGACGCGGCCCCCGCCCTGGTGTTCGCCGCGCTGGGCGCCATGCTCTCCGAGCGCGCCGGCGTGGTGAGCGTGGGCGTGGAGGGCATGATGCGCACCGGCGCCTTCTGCGCGGCCGTCGCGGCGCTCGTGATGCCCACGCCGCTCGCGGTGCTCGTGGGCATGGCCGCGGGCGCGGGCATCGCCGCGGTGCACGGCTTCCTGAGCATCCGCTGGCGGTCGGATCAGGTCGTCTCCGGCATGGCCCTCAACCTGGTGGCCATGGCGGGAGGCACCTTCCTCCTGGAGTCGCTCTACGGCCCCAACGGCACGCCCGCCATTACCCAGCTGTCCCGCTGGAACCTCCCGGGCCTGTCCCACGTGCCGCTGCTGGGCGCGCTGTCCGGCCACGCGGCGCCCACGTACCTGGCGCTCACCCTGCCCTTCCTCTTCCACCTGCTCCTGTCGCGCACGCCGCTGGGCCTGCGCCTGCGCGCCGTGGGTGACAAGCCGCACGCGGTGGCCACGCTGGGCCTGTCCGTGCCCGCCTTGCGCTGGGGCGCGGTGCTGGGCGGCGGGCTGATGGCGGGCCTGGGCGGCGCGGTGCTGTCCACCGCCGTCCTGGACCGCTTCGAACAGCACACCCCCGCGGGCCTGGGCTTCATGGCCCTGGCCGCGATGGTGTTCGGCCGCTGGACGCCGCTGGGGGCCTTCGCCGCGGCGCTCTTCTTCGCCTTCGGCAACGCGCTGAGAATCGGCCTGGCCTCGAGCGCTCCCTGGCTCCTCGACCTGGTTCCCCAGGGCTTCCTGCTCGCCCTGCCCTACCTGTTGACCCTCCTCGTCCTCGCGCTCCAGGGCCAGCGCGGCCACGCCCCCGCCGCCCTGGGCACCCCCTACGAGCAGGAATCCCGCTGACCATTTTGAGAGGGTCCGGGTATTTTGGGACCCGGGTCTGAATCCACTTTTGGTCAGGTCCGACCCGTCAAAGCTGAAGCGGTCACCTGTCCTGATGCGTCTGGTCATTCCCGGGCGATCCGCCAACCCCCTGACCTTACTGGAGCGTGTTTTTCTGCGTTTCCAGTGTGGGCTGATCTGCCGTTGGGTGGACGTCCGGCACGGCGCTGGCAAGGGAGTGCGCTCGTGTCGGATTGCGTACCGGACAGCGAGCAGGCGCAGCAGGTGGCCCTGTTCGGTTCTGGGACGCGGTCCCCCGGGTTCGAGACACCGCCTCCGGGCGTTGGCGGATCCGGTTTCCAGGCTGGGGTGGCATGAACATGCAGACGACGGCAACAGGCTCGACGTCACCCCAGCGCCCTCGCGTGATCGCGATCGACATGGAGTCCGGCGGGGTGGAGCGGGTGCGCTCCATCCTCACGCCGGCCGGCTATGACGTGCTGCCCGCGAGCGGGACGACGGCCGCGCTGGAGGCGGTGTCCCGCCACTCCGCGGACCTGGTGCTGCTGGACGTGGACCGCGCCCGCACGGTGGGCCTGGCCGCGTACCGGCGCCTTCGCGAGGAGCTGGCCCCGCCGCAGTTCCCCATCCTCATGCTCACGCCTTCCGCGGACCGCCAGACGCGCCGCGAGGTGATGGAGGCAGGTGTGGACGACTTGCTGACGACCGAACCCCTGGACCCGCTGGAGCTGAAGGTGCGCGTCCACACCCTGCTGGAGCTCAAGGCGCACCGCGAGCAGGGCGGCGTCCGGGAAGTGCTGCAGGACCCGCGCACCCGCTGGGTGCGCATGGAGCGCCTGGCGCGCGTGGGCACGCTCGCCGCGGACCTGGCGACGCAGATGGACCAGCTGGGCGTGGGCCTCCAGCGGGCGCTGGAGCACGTGCGCGCCCGCGCGGGCCTGGGGCTGCCGCCGGACTCGGCGGAGCTGCTCAAGCTGGGCGTGGCCGGCGAGCAGATGCGCCTGCACGGCCAGCACCTGCTGTCGCTGGGTCCCAGCTGCCCCAAGGACATCCAGCGCTTCGACCTGCGGGAGGTGGTGCCGGAGGTGGTGTCCCGCCTGCGCGCTTCCGGCCGCCTGGGCCGCGCGGACGTGCGCGCGGTGCTGCCGGAGGACCCCATCGCCGTGGTGTTCAACCGCCGTCAGCTGGAGCAGGTGGTGACGGAGCTCGTCTGCAACGCGGTGGACGCCGTGGAGGACGTGAAGGACCGGCCGCGCGTGGTGCACGTGGGCGTGGAGATGCCGGACATGTTCGGTGACTTCGGTCCGCAGCTCTTCGTGAAGGACACCGGCATCGGCATCTTCGAGGACGAGCTGCAGGCCATCTTCTCGCCGTACTACACGACCAAGGCCCCGGAGAAGAGCGTGGGCCTGGGCCTCACGGTGGCGCGCACCCTGGTGGAGAGCATGGGCGGCAAGCTGACCGTGAAGAGCCGCGTCAACCTGGGCAGCACCTTCACGGTGGAGCTGCCCGAGCAGACGTCGTCCTGGTAGCCGCGGAAAGCCACCACACGGGCGGGGAAGCACCTCCCCCGCCCGCGTGACGCCTGTCTAGAAGCGGTAGGCCACGCCCGCCAGCGCTTCCATCGTGAAGTAGCTGTCGTCGAAGCGCGGGACGATGGAGGGCCCCAGCCGCAGGTTGAAGTTCACGTTGAGGTTGTTGCTGACGAAGTACTCCAGGCCGCCTCCGAAGAGGATGGGGATGACCGGCCCGATGCCCTCGCCGATGTAGACGTTGAACGGCACGTCGATGCCGGCGTTGATCATCAGCGCGCTGCCCACGGGGATGCCCACCACGAACGCCACCGGCAGCGCCATGCCGAAGAGCGTGTTGCCCCGGGGGAAGTAGATGAACGGCCCCGGCTGGAAGGTGATGGCGAAAGCCACCTTGTCCGTCTGGGCAATCATCACGCGCAGCCAACCCTGGAGCTTGATGCCCGCGTCGGACGCGTCCACCAGGCCCTCACGGCCCCAGTTGAAGCTGAACTTGCCGCCAATATCCACGTTGTCGGAGCCGCCGTGCAGCAGGCCCAGCGTCAGGCCCGGGAAGCCGATCTGCGCGCTGAACATGTTGCGGCCCGAGCCGACGGTTTCCGCCGCCAGCAGGGACCAGCCCTGCCCGCGAGCCATCGCGGTGCCGGGGACGGCCAGGAGCACGGCCAGGAGGAAACCAGGAATGAAGCGCTTCACGCGGTTCCTTTCTGCGAAGGGCCGCGACAGGGGACGCGACCCGTTGGGTTGAGTTGAAGGGTGATTCAGGACTCAGGCGGGCTGACCACGCTCGCGGGCCAGCGCCAGGAAGGCGTCGATGAGGGCGGCCAGCTTCGCTTCCGCGCGCTGACGGGCCTGGGGGAGCGGCTCGCCGGGGGCGGGCGTCTCCTT
>NZ_RAVW01000236.1 GCF_003611585.1 Corallococcus exercitus
CCACCCCCACCACCTGCACGTGGTACTGCTCCATCACCTTCAAGGCCCCCAGCAGTGTGTCTGTGGGAAAAACTGTGGCGATGAAGGACGACAATGCTTCCCTGAACCCCCGGCCCTGCCCCATTTCCACGACCTCCCCGAGATGGACTCACATTCCCTGCAACTGTCCTGCCGTCCCGGGAAAGTCCGCCAGCGACACTCCGGCATCGGCCGGGCGTCGGGCGTAGACTGAAGGCGTGACATCACGACAGGCACCAGCACCCCGGTTGAGCCGGATGGCGGACCTCTTCACCAAGGCGGTCGAGCGGAGCAAGGAGGGGTTGCTGACCCTCAGCTTCAAGCCGGACGAGCTGTACCGGGTGCCCACGGACGACGGAGCGGCCATCGCCCTGGGGCGCTACCACCCTCGGGGGGAGCGCCGGTTCGCGGAGCCCGTCCTGCTGTGCCATGGGCTGGGGGCCAACCGCTTCCACATGGACTTCAACGAGCAGTACAGCCTGGCGCGCTACCTGGCGCGGGCGGGGTTCGAGACCTGGGTCATCGAGCTGCGCGGCCGGGGCCTGGCGGGAGCCTGCTCGGACTGGAATTTTGATGATCAGGCTGAACACGATGTGAGAACGGCTTTGCGCACCGTGATGTCCACGGGTGCCCAGCAAGTGCTCTGGGTGGGCCACTCCAAGGGCGGTCTGATGCTCTACGCCCACCTGGCCCGCAACCCCCAGGCGCCGGTGAAGGCCGCGGTGTCCCTGGGCGCCCCCTTCACCTTCGCGGTGCAGCCGGGCCTGCGGGCGTTCGTGCAGCGGGTGGAGCCCTTGCTCAAGCTCAAGGTCATCCCTACCCGCCGTGTCACCAGCATCGCCTTCTTCGGGGCGCCGCCGGGGCCGCTCACCCGGTACATGATGCTGGCGGACAACATGGATCCGCAGGTGGTGCGCTGGGCGCTGGCCAACGTGCCCGCCGACGTGGCCGGGGGCGTGGGACGGCAGTTCGCCCGGTGGATCACCACCAGCCAGTTCACCACCTTCGACGGGAGCTTCGACTACCGCGAGCCGCTCGCCGGGGTGAGGATTCCCTTCCTGCTCATCGCCGGCAGCCGGGACCTGCTCGCGCCGCCGCTGGCGGTGTCCCGGGCGAAGGAGCACCTGGGGGGCCCGGTGAAGATGCTGGTCGCCGGGCGCGGCCACGGCTTCGCGGCGGACTACGGCCACGCGGACCTCATCCTGGGCCGCAAGGCGCCGGACGAAATCTTTCCCCAGGTGGAGGCCTTCCTGGCCTCCAACGCCACGCCCCTCTAGGCGGGTCCCCCCTCCCGGGGCGCCGGTTGTCCGGGCCCGCCCGGCGTGCTACCCGGAAGGCCACTCCATGGGCCCATCCGTTCGCTTCCCATCCCGGCCGTGACGTCCCGCTTGAAAGCCCGGCGGCCCGGCACCACCGTGGAAGGTCCCCTGTTCCCTCCCCCGAGGCCTCCGCGCATGCGTCCCGCTTCCTTCCGCGCCTCCCTCCCGTCGTGGTCCGTCGCCGTCACCCTGGGGGTCGCCCTGGGCGTGTTGGGGCTGGCGGGCTGCCGGCCGCAGGCCCAGGAGGGCCCGGACCCCACGGTGGTGGCCACTGTGAACGGCGAGTCGCTCAGCCGGACGGACTTCGAGCAGGAGCTGGCGCGGGAGCTGGCCACCACGGAGGGCCCGGAGCCCACGCCCGAGGAGGTGGAGCCCTTCAAGCGGGCGCTCGTGGACACGCTGGTGAAGCGGATGCTGCTCCTGCAGGCCGCGAAGCAGAACAACATCGCCGTGACGCCCGAAGAGGTGGACCGGGGCGTGCTGCGGCTGTCCGGCGACTACCCGGCGGGCAACTTCAACGAGGTGCTGGCCCAGGGGCAGCTGTCCATGGCGGAGCTGAGAGCGCGGGAGGCGAGCCGGCTCACCATCGAGAAGCTCTTCACGAACCACGTCTATTCGCGCGTGGCGGTGACGGAGGAGGAGCTGCGCGCGTACTACGCGGCGCACGAGGCGGACTTCCAGGAGCCGGAGGAGGTCCACGCGGCGCAGATGGTGGTGAAGGGGCTGGACGAGGCGCGCAAGCTCCAGGTGCAGCTCAAGGCAGGCAAGAAGTTCTCCGACCTCGCCCGGCGCTATTCGCTCAGCGCGGACGCCAAGGTGGGGGGCGACCTGGGCTACTTCCCCCGGGGACAGATGCCGCCGGCCTTCGACGAGGTGGTATTCAAGCTGGGGGTGGGGCAGGTTTCGGACGTGGTGTCCACGGAGTACGGCTACCACCTGTTCAAGGTGCTGGAGCGCAGGCCGCCGAGGAAGCGGGAGCTGGCGGAGGTGCGCGCGAAGGTGGAGGGGCGCCTGCTGGAGGCCAAGCGGGCGGCGGCGCAGGAGGCGTTCGAGAAGGAGCTGCGCGACAAGGCCCAGGTGGTGGTGAACGAGGCCACGCTGCAGACCATCCGCGGGCGGCCGGCGCCGCAGGCGGCGGCGAAGTGAAGGACTTTTCCGGGGGCCCGTGGGTTGGCCTGGCCGGTGTCATGGTGTTCAAGAGGGTCGTTGCGATGAAGAACCTGGTGTCGTTCCTGGCGGCGGTGATGCTCTTCACGGGTGGCGCGTCCGCCCGCGCGGAGCTGGTGGACAAGGTGGCGGCGGTGGTGAACCGCGACGTCATCCCGCTGTCGGAGGTGCAGCAGCGCGCCGCGCCGGAGCTCCAGCGCGTGAACTCCGAAATCGACCCGCACAAGCGCGCCGAGGCCCGCGCGCAGCTGATGAAGACCGCGCTGGACACGCTCATCGGCGAGAAGCTGATGGAGGCGGAGGTCGCGCAGCTGGGCATCACCACCACCGAGGCGGAGGTGGATGAGCTGGTGCAGGACGTGCTCAAGCAGAACAACGTCAGCGACATCACCCAGTTCGAGCAGCTGCTCAAGAACGAGGGGTTCACGCTCGCCAGCTACAAGGACATGCTGCGCAAGCGCGTGGTGCGCGACAAGCTGCTGCGCATGAAGGTGGGCCCCAAGGTGAAGGTCACCGAGGAGGACCTCAAGGCCGCGTACACGCAGTACACGCGCCTGGAGGGCGAGGACGTGGAGGTGCACGCCCGCCACATCCTGGTGCAGGTGGACGCCAAGGCCACGCCGGAGCAGGTGGCCGCCGCGAAGCAGAAGGCGGAGGGCATCGCGCAGGAGGCCCGCCGGCCGGGCATGGACTTCGCGGCCCTGGCCCGCGCCCGCAGCGAGGGCCCCAGCGCGGCGGACGGCGGCGACCTGGGCTACTTCAAGCGCGGCGTGATGGTGCCCGCCTTCGAGAAGGCCGCCTTCAACCTCAAGGAGGGTGAAGTCAGCGAGCCCATCCGCACCAACTTCGGCTGGCACATCCTGAAGGTGGAGGAGCGCCGCAACGTGTCCGTCGCCTCCTACGAGGAGATGAAGCCGAAGCTGGAGTCCAAGCTCCTCAACGAGAAGACGGAGAAGTTCCTGGACCAGTACGTCCAGGAGCTGCGCTCCAAGGCCAACGTCGAAGTGAAGATGTGAGCCCGTCCCCGGTGGCCACGGCGGACGCGCTGCCCCGCGTGGGCATCTCGCTGGGGGACGTGTCGGGCATCGGGCCGGAGGTGACGGCCCTGGCGCTGGCGAAGCCCGCGGTGCGCCGCGCGCTGGTGCCCGTCATCTTCGGCGACGGGCCCACGCTGGACGGCTTCCCCCTCTTCCGCCGCTTCCCGCGCGTCGCCCTGGAGGACCTGGGCCGCACGGTGGGGCCCGCGGTGGTGGAGGTCACGCGCCTCGCCCAGAAGCACCGCGTGCCGGGCAAGCCCACGCGCGAGGGCGGCAAGGCGCAGTACGCGTACGTGCGGGCCGCCATCGACGCGATGCGCGCGGGGACGGTGGACGCGCTGTGCACCGCGCCCGTGTCCAAGGAGGAGATTTCCCGCGCGGGCATCCCGTTCATGGGCCACACGGAGGTGCTGGCGGACGCGTTCGGCGTGGACGTGCTGATGATGATGGACGGGCCGCGCGTGCGGATCGCGCTGGCGACGAACCACGTCCCCATCTCCGCGCTGCCGAAGCTGCTCACGGTGGAGAAGCTGGTGGCGCAGCTCCAGCTCCTGTCACGCAGCCTTCAGCCGGTGGTGGGGCGCAAGCCGCGCATCGCCGTGCTGGGGCTCAACCCGCATGCGGGCGAGGGCGGGATGCTGGGGCGCGAGGAGGTGGAGGTGATTGGTCCCGCCATCCGCGCCGCCCGGGCGAAGCGGGTGGATGCGCACGGGCCCATCCCCGCGGACGGGCTGTTCGCCCGGCCCGACGAGGTGGGCGCGAAGTACGACGTGGTGCTGGCCATGTACCACGACCAGGGACTCATCCCGGCCAAGGCGCTGGACTTCGAGCGCACGGTGAACGTGACGCTGGGCCTGCCCGTGCCGCGCACGTCGCCGGACCACGGCACCGCCTATGCGATTGCCGGCACGGGCACCGCGAGCTGCGTGCCCATGATGGAGGCGCTGCTCAAGGCGGCCCGGCTTTCGGGGGGCGCTGGACGAGCCGCGCCTCCAGGTGCCTCGCCAGGTCCTCGCCGTCCTCCTTCGGGTCGATGAGCTTCGCGTGCGTGCCCCGCGCCGTGGCGTCGGGGACGACGAGCACGGTGACCTTCCCCGTGGGGCAGTGACCCAGGCAGGACGCGGGGATGAGCAGCGTCTTGTCCGCCAGGCCGTGGGCCTTGAGGGCCTCGCGCACCCGGCGCGGAAGATCCACCCCGCCCGCGTCCACCGGCAGCCGCATCAGGCAGCGGTGACACAGGTGCAGCTCGATGGGGTCTGGGTCCTCCCGCGCGGCCATGCCCCAATCTAACGCTGGAAACGCTTCGTCAGCTTGTTGAGCTGGCTCTCCATTCCCATGGACGCCCGCTTCGTCCACTCCTCGCTGTGCATGGCGTCGGAGGTCACGGTCATCCGCACGGTGTCCCCCTTCGCCTGGAACTCCACCACCGTGGAGACGGTGTACGGCGCGACGCCGGGGATGAAGTCCACCGCGTGCCGGTACGCGAGCCGGCGCTGGGGCGTCACCTCCGTGTACGTGAGGCTGCTCGGGCTGGAGAGGGGCATGCCCGCCTGCTTCATGAAGGCGATCTGCTGCGGCGCGGTGGCGATCATGTCGTAGCGCAGCAGGCCTTCCGGACGCGCGTCGAGCTCGTGCACCTTCACGGAGAAGCCCTCCGGGCCCCACCAGGACTCGAAGCCGTCCTTCGTCGTCCACAGCTCCCACACCTCGTCGAGCGTCGCGGGGTAGGTCCGGTCGAAGGTGACGGTGCTGTGCTTCGGGGTCGCGGTCGTGTTCGTCGTCATGGGGGTTCTTCCTCGGGCTTGGGGTGGGCCGTGCGTGCCTTCCGTCTTCGCTCGAGCGCCTGACCGAACCGGTCGAGCCGGGCCTCCCAGAGGCCGCGATACCCGGTGACCCAGGCATCGAGTTCCTGGAAGGGCTCCGGACGCAGCGAATACAGCCGCTTCGTGCCCTCGGGGCGGACCTGGACGAAGCCCGCTTCCTCGAGGATCCGCAGGTGCCGCGAGACACCTGACTGCTGGATGTCGACCTGGGCGACCAGGTCGTTCACCGCCAGCTCGCCGCCCTTCAGCGCCTCGACGATGCGTCGACGCGTGGGGTCGGCCAGGGTCTGGAAGACGTCAACATTCATGGACGTGTATATACATATCCGTGAATGTTTTGATTGTCCAGCGCCCCTCGCGTGGGCCTGCCCGGAGGCGGGGCGGGCTAGAAGACGAAGGGGAAGCGCACGGGGGCGTTCATCGCGACGCGGTGCACGGGGAACTTCCAGCCGCGCACCTGGTCCTCGATGCAGCCGGCGAGCGGGGAGCCCTTCAGGGCCTCCGTCTCCATGGCGACGCCGGACACGGTGCCGGAGGTGTCCACGGACCAGCGCACCTGGAAGCGGCCGCCGTTCTCCAGCGCGGTGCCGGCCTTGAAGTTCTGGACGCAGGCGGCGATGGCGGGCTGGTTCGTGACGACCACGCTGGTGACGTCCGCGGGCGTGAGCTGCTCGCGCTCGGAGGAGGTCGGGGCGGGCGGGATGTAGACGGTCTTCTCCTGGGCCTGCTTCGAGGCGGAGGCCTCCGGGGACTCCGCTTCGTCGGTGAAGCCGAGCTCGCGGGCGAAGTCCTCGTCGATTTCGGACTCGGGCTGCGCGGCCTCCTCGGCCTCGGCTTCGGCGGCGGCCTGACGGGCCTGGGCCAGCTCCTCCTCGGAGATCTCCCCGCCGAAGGACATCTCGCGGACCTCGCCGGTGTCCTCGGGCGCTTCGAGCGTGGCCGCGCGCTGGGCCACGGGGGCCTTCTTCTTCGTCACCGGAGCGGGCTGCGTGGACGGCGTGGGGTCCGGGGCCAGCGTGTGCAGGCCAGTGGTCAGGCCCGCGCTCACGGGGCCCGCGAGGACCGGCGTGTTCGGAGTGAGCGCCTGCGCGGCGCGCTGTGCGTCCGTCAGCGAGGGCGTGTTCACGCCGCCCGCGATGGACTGCTGGAAGTCCGGCGTGACCTGCGTGCCAGGGACACCGTAGAAGCCCTGCGCGCCCGGCTGAGCCGCCGCGAAGCCCTGCGTGCCCGGCTGAGCCATCGAGCCCGACGAAGCACCGGCGAAGCCCTGCGTGCCCGGCTGAGCCATCGAACCCGGCTGAGCCGCCGCGACGCCCTGCGTGCCCGGAGCGCCGAGCTGCGTGCCCACGGCGACAGTGCCGGCCAGGGCCTGCGCATGCGGCGCGGCCTGCGGATCCTCCTTCGACGTCAGGCGCAGGCCCGCGACGACGAGGAGGCCCGCGGCGAGCGCGCCCATCGCCACGGCGCTGACGAAGGACATGGGGCTCATGCCGAGGATGCGCGTGGACGCGTCGGCGATGGCGGGCGGCGGAGGCTCGGGCGCCTCGGGGGCGTACGGCATCCACGGCTGCGGCGGCTGCGGCGCGTAGGCGGCGGCCGGAGAACCGGGCGTGGCCCAGGCGGGCGACGGCGTCGCGGGGTTCCACGACGTCACGGCGCCACAGGAGGGCTCCTGCGAAGCGCTGGCCGGGGACTCCTCCGCGCGCAGCCACTCCGGGATGACGAAGTTCGCGGCCTCGGCGGACAGCGTGAGCTCGGGCTCCGTGTTGTCGTTGGACGGAGGCGGCAGCGCCTGCATCCAGGACTCTTCCGTGGAGGCCAGGTCGAGCAGCGTGCGCAGTGAACCGGTCGCGAAGGACTCCGGCACGATGTCCGCGTCTTCGGAAGGCTCGGAGGCGAGCGCGCGATCCAGGCACGCATCCAGCTCGGCATCGAAGGCTTCGGGATCGCGGGAGAAGTCCGAACCGCCCACCTGCGCCCGCGAAGACACATCACCCGTCAGTAGCTCGCTCACGCCACCCTCCCCGCCGCCCGTACCGCGCCAGACCGCCTGACCACCCGACTGACTGCCAGGGGGCCGATGTTAGGAACGACCCCCGTTCGCGCCACCGCGAGCGTCCAGCCGTGAACGCTCCAGCGGTCATTTGCCCGCGAACAAGGCCCGAAACGTAAGGCCCCGCACTCCACACTGTACGCCGGTGTGCCGACAGGGCCCGGGTTTCCCCAGCCCTGATCAGTACCGCTTCGCGTCCGCCTTGGGCATCAGGTTGCTGGGCGGAGCCTGGACTCCGTTCACGCGCAGGCCCGCGTGCATGAAGGACGGCGCTCCCTGGAGGAAGGCCGCCGGGAAGTTGAGCGTGGGCTGGGATTCGTCATCCAGCGCCTTCACCTGCTGCGGCGTGAGCTTCACGTCCAGCGCGCCCAGGTTGTTGTCCAGCTGCTCCAGCGTGCGCGCGCCCAGGATGGTGGACGCCACGCCCGGCCGGCCCTGCACCCAGGCCAGCGACACTCGCGCCACCGTGCTGTTCTGCTCCTTCGCCACGCGCTGGAGCACGTCGATGAGCCGGTAGGTCTTCTCGTTGAGCGACGACTCCGCCCACGCGCCCCGGTCCGCCTTCTGCTTGCCCGCGTTCTCCCGCGTGTACTTGCCGCTCAACACCCCGCTGCGCAGCGGCGACCACGGCGTCACGCCCAGCCCCAGCTCTCGCGCCATCGGGATGAGCTCGCCCTCCACCGTGCGCTCCAGCAGCGAGTACTCAATCTGCAACGCCACCAGCGGCGCCCAGCCCCGGAAGTACGCCGTCACCTGCGCCTGCGCCACCTTCCACGCGGGCGTGTCGGAGAAGCCCACGTAGCGGACCTTGCCGGAGCGCACCAGGTCGTCCAGCGCCCGCATCGTCTCCTCGATGGGCGTGTTCGCGTCCCACGCGTGCATCCAGTACAGGTCGATGTAGTCCGTCTGGAGCCGGCGCAGCGATTCGTCGCACGCCGCCACCACCGACTTGCGGCCCGCGCCGCCGCCGTTCGGATCCTTCTCGAAGAGGTTGCCGAAGAACTTCGTGGCAATCACCACCCGGTTGCGTTTCGCCGGGTCCTTCCCCAGGTGGTCCCCGATGATCTTCTCCGAGTGCCCGAACGTGTACACGTTCGCCGTGTCGATGAAGTTGCCGCCCCGCTCGATGTAGTGGTCCAGGATGGCGTTGGACGTGTCCACGCTGCTGCCCCAGCCCAGGTCCTCGCCGAACGTCATGGTTCCCAGGCAGAAGGGGCTGACGCGCAGGCCAGAGCGGCCCAGGGTGACGTAGTGGTCGAGCGACATGGACTTGGATTCCCCCGCGATGAAGGTGGCACGGCCAGCCAAAGCGCGCGGAGCCAATCCCAGACGCCTCTCCCGCGCCAACCGCCCGTCCCGCGGACGTCCAACTCCAGACACGCTCCCGCGCCCATCCGACCTCGGGCGGACATCCCCCACGACTCTCGCGAGGTGTCCGTCCACCGCGACGCTAGCGGCTCCGGCCCAGGAGCCCTTCCGCCTCCCAGGGCCGGGTCCTGTCCAGCGCGCGGCAGCGGCCCGCTCGCGGAACTCAGCGGTGGTGCGCGTGCTGGCGTTCCGCGTGGTGTTGCAGCTGGCGCCGCGCGGCCTCGAAGGCGTCGGTGACGGCCTGGTAGGCATCCGCGTGGGTCGTGGGCTCCGCGGGTTCGCGGTCCGCGATGATGTCCCTGCCCGGCACGTGCAGCTCCACGCGGACGTGGAAGCGATGCCCCTGTGCGTGGTGCCGGTGCGGCTCCTCCACCACCACGTTGCAGCCGGTGATGCCGTCGAAGAACTGCTCCAGCTTGTCCGCCTGGTCGCGGATGTGCTCGTTGAGGGTGTCGCTCGTCTCCATGCCCCGGTAGGTGATTCGCAGTGCGCGCTTCATCGTCCGCCTCGGGTAGGGCTCCGTGCTCTGGAGCCGGTGTGGATTCAAGGCATTGCATGGGCCCTGCCAACCGCCGGAGCCCACTGGAACTCCTATAACGGCCCCTCCGTTGCGGGGCACGATGGGACACGCGCCCCGGGGCATGGGGCACGTTGAATCACGGCAGCTTGCGCAGCCGGGGCAGCAGCTCCGTCACCGGCCGTCCCAGGTCCTCCGCGTCCAGGTACACCTGCACCGCGTGTCCCACGCCCTCCACGGGTTCGGCGAAATAATTGCGCTTGGTGGGCACCACCCACGCGAAACCCGTGCGCGGCAGGACGAAGCTGGGGGCGTTGCCGTAGGTGAGGAAACCACCCGTGCGCTCGCCCACCATGGGTGCGCCGGTCGCCTGGTGCAGGGCGTAGGCTCCGCTCTCTCCCGACGACGCGGAGTCCCGGTCCACCAGCACCACGATGCGCCCCGTGAAGGGCGTCTTCGCGTGGCCCTCCACGCGGCCACTGTCGAACACGGGGCGCGAGGGCTCCGGCGTCACGGGCCACTTCGCGTGCAGGGCTTCGCGCTCCGCCTTCGCCTCCGGCGTGTCCAGCCGGCCATCCATCGCCTGCCGCTGCACGCGCGAGTTCCATTCGAAGCACGGATAGAAGGCGCCGTGCATCCACACCTCGCCGGAGGCGAACCACGTCCCGCGCACCATCGCGTCCAGCCACTGGTACACGTAGCCGTCGTCGCCACCGCTGTTGCCGCGCAGGTCGAACACCAGCAGCTTGTGCTTGCGGTGCTTCGGCGCATCCGCGACGAACTGGCGCAGCCCGGCCTCCGCTTCCGGCGGTCCGGAGAAGCGGCGGATGGTGATGATGCCCACGTCGCCCTTCGGCTCGTACGTGTAGATGTCCTTCGGCGCGAACTGCCGGACCGCACGTGGAGGCCGGACCGTGAGCGGCAGCGAGGTGTCGCCGCACCGGAGCGTCCGCGTGTCACCGCCGCCTCGCGCGGACACGGTGAGCCGCTGACCCCGTGAGCCATCCGCCTTCAGCACCGGCGCCACCCGCAGCGTGTCCGCCTGCGCGCCCGGTACGGTGCTCGCGTCGCAGGAGGCCAGCGCGAGTCCCGGAGGCGCATCGGCCTGGTACTCGCGGAAGGCGAGCCGTGGATCCTCGCGCAGCAGGTTCAAGAAGCCGGACGGACCGAAGTGGCTGTCCGTCAGCGCCTCGCGGACGGCGAGGGTCGGCGTGAGCACGCCGTCCTGGAAGGACACCGTGGGCCCGGACGCGGCCACCTTCGCGCTCCAGTCCTGGAAGAAGCGATCCGGATCAAAAGTGCGGTGCGCCAGCAGCTCCGGCCAGCCGGAGTACGTGGTGCGCAGGAGCTGGTGCAGGAAGCGCACGTCCTCCGCCAGCGCGGCGCTGTCCAGGCGCGTGTCGGGTGTGGGCTTCGGGCCTCGGAAGGCCTCGCGCAGCACGGGGCTCTCCGGGTCGTAGCAATACGCCGCGCCCGTGGTCCGCGAGTCCAGGTAGGGGGAAGCGGGCGCCGCCGTCAGCAGGCCGCCCATGAGCAGGAAGAGATGCATGCATCCCAACCTACGACGTGGCCCCTCGCGCCATTGCCCTCACGCAAGGCTCAGCGACTCGCGGTGAAGCGGCCTCGCACGAGGCGGAGGACGCGATGGCTGTCGGCCCCTTCAGCTCGGAGACGGGATGGGGGCGCGGCCGGGCTCCACGACCTGCGGCCCCCGCCCGGGCAGCTGGACCTCTGCGTCGGCGTCGGCCTCGCGCTGCTGACGCTTCGCCAGCATCTGCGCCTGAGAACGGGTGCGGTGCAGGCTTTCGCCCAGCCATTCATAGGCCCGGTGAAGATAGAAGGACGCGCCGCTCAGGGCGAAGATGGAGGCCACGAACCGCGTCTGACGGGGACGCAGTGTGGCGGACATGAGGAAGGACGCGGCCACCCAGGGGCTCAGGCAGAAGGGGCAGTCCAGCAGCTCGCCCATCACGCGACGGAACCCCGTGCCACGGGCCTTCTCACTCACCTCGCCCGCGCTGGCGTCGCCCCTGAATTGCGTGAACGGGGCGCGAACCACCGCCGTGACCTTGTCCGCCGCCACCACCCGGGTGACGACGTGCGTGGCGGCGCCAAGCAACGCGAGGTCGGCGCCGCTGAACCGCTCCGGGAGGCTGCGCCCCGACGCTCCCATCCAGCCCAGGAAGCCCAGCACGGTCGTACTGAAGGTCCCCAGCAAGATGGCGTACGAGCCCAGCGGATGGGTCTTCTCCGAGTCGTACCCTTCGAACGGTCCCGTCTCCTGAAGCGCTTTCATGGATGCACAGCCTCCGTGTGATGCAAAGCTGTGCATTCCCCCCTGCCCCCAAGCATCCGGGCGGACAGGCGCGCGGGCACTCGCTCCGATGCGGCCCTACTCCGCCGCCGTCATGTCCAGGACCGCGGCCCCGCGCACGCGGCCTTCGCGCAGGGCCTGGAGCGCCTCGTTCGCCTGGGACAGGGGAAACACCTGGACCTCCGTGCGCACGGGCACGCGCGGCGCGAGCGCCAGGAAGTCCATCGCGTCCTGGCGCGTGAGGTTCGCCACCGAGCGCACCACGCGCTCCTCCCACAGCAACGAATAGGGGAAGGACGGGATGTCACTCATGTGGATGCCGCCGCACACCACCACCCCACCCTTGTCCACGGCCCTCAGCGCGGCGGGCACCAGCGCGCCCACGGGAGCGAAGAGGATGGCCGCGTCCAGCGGCTCCGGCGGCAGCGTGTCCGAGCCTCCCGCCCAGACCGCGCCCAGCTCGCGCGCGAACGCCTGGCCCTTCACGTCGCCCTCGCGCGTGAAGGCATACACCCCGCGCCCCTGGTGCCGGGCCACCTGGATGAGGATGTGCGCGGCGGCGCCAAAGCCATACAGCCCCAGCCGGCCGCCCTCCCCCGCCATGCGCAGGCTGCGGAAGCCGATGAGCCCCGCGCACATCAGCGGCGCGGCCTCCACGTCGCGGTACGACGGTGGCAGCGGGAAGCAGAAGCGCGCATCCGCGACGGTGTACTCCGCGAAGCCTCCGTCGATGTCGTAGCCGGTGAAGCGCGCCGTGTCGCAGAGGTTCTCCCGGCCGGAGCGGCAGAAGCGGCACTGCCCGCAGCTCCACCCCAGCCACGGCACGCCCACGCGCAGCCCGGGGGCGAAGCCCTCCACCCGCACGCCCGCCGTCACCACCGTGGCCACGATTTCGTGGCCCGGCACCAGCGGCAGCTTCGGGCGCGTCAGCTCTCCGTCCACCACGTGCAGGTCGGTGCGGCACACCGCGCAAGCGTGCACCTTCAACAGCACCTGCTCCGGCCCGGGCTCCGGGATGGGCCGGTGTTCCAGCCGCAGGCGCTGCCCGGGTGCATCGAGCACCATCGCCCGCATCGTCCCTGCCATGGCCCGCCTGCCTCCCCACCCGTGAAGTCCACGGGTGTCGAAGACAAGCTAGTCAGTGCCAGTTGACCCGGCCGCTGCCGGTGACCCGGACCTGCGTCGACAGCGCGTGGCCGTACAGGTCCACGTTCCCTGACGAGTCGAGCGTGATGGCCGCCCCGCCCCCATCCACGTACGCGGCCATGGTGCCCGAGCCCCGCGACGTGAGGTTCACGTCCACGGCCCGGAGGCCCGGGGCCCCGATGCCACCGCTGCCGTCCAGCCAGGCATCGAGCCGGTTGGTGACTCCCGTGAGCGTCATGAAACCGGAGCCATCCGTGCGGGCGCGCACCTGCTTCGCCGCCCCCGCCCACTTCAGGTCCCCGGAGCCGGTCTGCGACAGGTCCACCCACTCCGCCAGGCCCTCGCCGGCCGCGCACAGCTCCATGTTCCCGGAGCCGCTGAGCTTGGCCTCCAGGGTGCGCACCCCGCCGCAGAAGCTCAGCGAGCCGGAGCCCTTCGCCACCAGCTTCACGTCCTCCTTCACGTGCTCGAAGCCCTCCACGCGCAGGGAGCCGGAGCCGTCCTGCGTCGCGCCCACCATGCGCGGCACGAGGATCTCCACCCGCGCCGGGCCGTGGGGCTCGAACGAGCCGTCCGTCTCGATGACGAGCGTGTTGCCCGGGGACACGAAGGTGCGCACGCGGTGCTGGAGGTTCTCATCCAGCGTGACCTTCACGTCCGGCGCGTCGCCTTCGCGCACCACCACCTCCATGGAGCCGCGGTTCTCCACGGTGAGGAAGTCCGTCGCCGCGCGCGTTTCCGTGACGGTGTTGCCGTCACCCTGCAGCTCCTCGGTGAAGTAGCAGCCGGACATCAGGCCCGCGCCGAGCACGGCCATCCCCAAACGGTTCCACATGGTTCCCTCCCGAACTTCGAATCGAATGCCGCGTTAGAGCTGCACGCCCAGCAACACGCCCGGCCACACGCGCACGGTGGTGCGTCCCCCGTCGGAGACGCTGCGCCACTCCGGCCCGATGCCCAGCTCCTCCCAGCGGTCTCCGTTGTCCCAGGTCACGAGCGTGTTGCCGGTGACGCCGCCGATGAGCGCGAACCGCTTCGCCACCTGCCAGCCCGCCACCAGCCGCAACTGTCCCAGCACGTTCAAGCCGTCGCCATCGCGAAAGAGGTTGTCGGCGTGGACGCTGCTGCCAATGACATCCAGGTCGAAGAACAATGGCCCCGCGGGGATGTGCGCGCCGAAGCCCGCGCCCCCCACGTAGCGGCGGCGGTGCGTGTCGGTGCCCGGGTTGAAGCCCAGCGTCAGCAGCGTGTGGAAGTGACGGCCGCCGAACTTCACCGCGATGTTGGTGTACGCGACGTCGCTCGCCCACAGCTGCACGTTGGCCTGCCCGTTGCCAATGAAGCTGAGGATGCCCAGCGCCTCGCCCTGGGACTCGCGCGCCACGTTGATCAACCCCAACTGGAGGCCGTCCACCTTGCCCGCGACGTTGATGAGGCCCACCTGCGCGCCGGACACGTCCCCGCCCACGTTGAGCAGCGACAACTGCGCGCCCTCCATCCGGCCCGCGTAGTTGAGGCCCGTGGACGCCTGGAGGCCCGACAGCGACGGGGCGATGTTCGCGCCCACCGCCGCCTGGACACCCTTGAGCGGCGCGGTCGCGATGTTCGCGCCCACCGTGAACTGGCCGCCCACGCCGCCGGAGCCCGCGATGTTCGCGCCCACGGAGAACTGGCCGCCGGACAGCGCGCCCCCCGCCACGTTGCCGCCCACGGCGAACTGGCCCGCCGTCGTCACGCCCTTCACCACGTTGAGGCCCACCGCGGTCTGGATGCCCTCCAGGTCGCCGGTGACGACGTTGCCGCCCACGGCGAACTGCGCGCCGGACGCGGGGCCGCGCACCACGTTGGCCCCGAGCGCGAGCTGCGCGCCGGACAGCTCGCCCACCCAGTTCGCGCCCAGCGACATCGCCATGCCGTCCACCCGCTTCGCATGCGTGCCGAGCGCACCGAGCGCGAACGTGGTCACCAGCCGCTCCGTGGCCGTGCCCGCGGTGCTCACGTGCGGCATGGCCATCAGCACCGCCGGGACGTGGATCTCCTCCGTGTCCGAGCGCTGCTGGGCCACGGCGGCGGCCTTCACCGGTTCGCCACCCGTCGCGGCCTCCACGAGGGGCGCGGGCGACAGCGCCGCGACCGGGACCGCGACGGCCGGGACGCCCTGAGCAGCGGCGGCATCCGGGGGCGGGGCCTCCCGCGCGGAGACGGGGCGCGGATCCGCGGCGGGAGTTCCTTCCGTCCGCTCCTCGGCTCCGGCCGCTCCCGCCGCCACCGCGACCATCACCCCGACGCACACCGCGACCTTGCGCTTCATCGCCTGAACCTTCCTGAAGGGATTCGAACGGGGCGTCGTCGCCCCTCGCGGCGAAGGGAACACCGGCCCCTTCCAGAACTGTCACCTGCCCGTCTTCGCCTCCCACGAATCCCGGTGTCCGGCCCTCCTCCGCCGCTACGCTTCCCCCCTATCTCTTATACACATCTGACGCTGCCGACGATACAGC
>NZ_RAVW01000237.1 GCF_003611585.1 Corallococcus exercitus
ACCCTGCGCTTCCCCCCCGAGCTCCCCATCTCGAGCCGGGTGGAGGACATCACCGCGGCCATCACCGCCCATCAGGTGGTCATCGTCGCGGGGGCTACCGGCTCGGGGAAGACGACGCAGCTGCCGAAGGTCCTGCTCGCCATGGGGCGCGGCCGTCCGCGCCAGATTGGCGTTACCCAGCCCCGGCGCATCGCCGCGACGAGCGTGGCGGCGCGCGTGGCCCGCGAGCTCGGCACGGAGCTGGGCACGGACGTCGGCTACCAGATCCGCTTCGAGGACCGCTCGTCCAAGCGGACCGCCGTGAAGTTCATGACCGACGGCGTCCTGCTCGCGCAGATCCACAGCGACCCGCTCCTGAGCCGCTACGACACCATCGTGCTCGACGAGGCCCACGAGCGCAGCCTCACCATCGACTTCCTGCTTGGGTGGCTCAAGCGCATCCTCCCCCGGCGCCCCGACCTCAAGGTCGTGGTGAGCTCGGCCACCATCGAGACCGAGCGCTTCTCGCAGTTCTTCGGGGGCGCTCCGGTCATCCAGGTGGAGGGCCGGACCTTCCCGGTGGACGTGCTCTACGAGCCGCCCCCCGAGGACGCCGAGCTCGCCGACGCCGTCGCCGATTCGGTGGCGAACGTGATCTCGCTCGACCCGGACGGGGACGTGCTCGTGTTCCTTCCCGGCGAGCGGGAGATCCGCGAGGCCGAGAACGCCCTGAACGCGCGCGAGCTTCGCGGCACGGTGGTGCAGCCCCTGTACGCGCGCCTGTCCGCCGCCGAGCAGTCGCGCGTCTTCGCCACCATCCCCCAGCGCCGGGTCATCCTCGCCACCAACGTCGCGGAGACGTCCGTCACCATCCCGGGCATCGTGTACGTCGTGGACACGGGGGTGGCGCGCCTGTCGCGTTACGACCCCCGCTCGGGCACCACGCGCCTGCACATCGAGCCGGTCTCCCAGGCCAGCGCCGACCAGCGCAAGGGGCGCTGCGGACGCGTGCGCGAGGGCATCTGCGTGCGCCTCTACGACGAGGAGGGTTTCACCTCGCGGCCCGGCTTCACCGACCCGGAGATCAAGCGCACCGGGCTCGCGGGGGTCATCCTGCGGATGAAGTCCCTCGGCCTCGGTGACGTCGAGGACTTCCCCTTCCTCGACCCGCCCCAGCCGAAGGCCATCGCCGAGGGCTGGCGGGTGCTCGAGGAGCTCGGGGCCATCGAGGGCAAGGAGCGCACCTTGACGCCGCTCGGGCACCAGCTCGCGCGCTTCCCGGTGGACCCGCGCATCGCGCGGATGATTCTCGCCGGCGCCGAGTACGGGTGCCTGGACGAGGTGCTCATCGTCGCCGCGGCGCTCAACCTGCAGGACCCGCGCGAGCGGCCCCGGGAGCTCGCGCAGAAGGCGGACGAGTCGCACTCGCGCTTCCGCGACGAGCACTCGGACTTCGCGGGGCTGCTCAAGCTGTGGGCGTTCGTGCGCGAGGCCGAGGGCCGGGGGACGTCCCATCTGCGGCGCGTGTGCCGGGACAACTTCCTGTCCTTCCTGCGGGTGCGCGAGTGGCGGGACGTCCAGCGCCAGCTCGAGGAGACCGTCAAGGAGCTGCGCCTGCCGCGCAAGGGCCGGGGCGCCCCGGCGCGCGGGGACGTGCTGCACCAGGCGCTCCTCACGGGGCTGCTGTCCCGCATCGGCCAGTGGAACCCGGAGCAGCGCTTCTACACGGGCGCGAAGCAGACGCGCTTCATGGTCCACCCTTCGTCGGCGCTCGCGAGGAAGCCCCCCGGCTGGGTGATGGCGTTCGAGCTGGTGGAGACGTCCCAGCTGTTCGCGCGCACCGTGGCGAAGCTCGACCCGGAGTGGCTCGCGGCGGCGGCGCCCCACCTGCTCAAGCGCAGCTACTCCGACCCGCACTGGTCGGAGAAGTCCGCGCGCGCCATCGTGAAGGAGAACGCGACCCTCTTCGGGCTCCAGGTCTTCAAGGAGCGCCCCGTGCCCCTGGCCAACACGGACCCCACCGAGGCACGGCTGATGTTCCTGGAGCATGCCCTGGTGCGCGGCGAGTACCGCACCCGGGGCGCGTTCCAGGAGGAGAACCGCCAGGTGCTCGAGCGCGTGGCGCGCCTGCGGGACAAGGCCCGGCGCAGCGAGCTGCTCGACAGCGAGGCGCTGCTGACGTTCTTCGACCGGCGCGTCCCGGACGACGTGACGGACGGAGCGGGCTTCGAGGCCTGGCGCCGCAAGGCCGAGGTGGCCGACCCCGACGTGCTCGTCCTCACGATGGAGGATGCTCTCTCGGACGACCCGGGCCTGTCCCCGGCGCGCTACCCGGATTCCATCTCCCTGCACGGCGTGTCCGTGCCGGTGACGTACACCTTCGACCCCTCGGCCGAGGACGACGGCATCACCCTGAGCGTGCCGCTGCTGCTGCTCGCCCAGCTGGTCCCGGGGGAGCTCGACTGGACCATCCCCGGGTGGCAGCGGGAGAAGCTCACGGCCCTGCTCGAGCAGCTCCCCCGCGCGCAGCGCAAGCAGCTGGGGCCATTGCCCGACCTGGTCGACCGTCTCGAAAAGGAACTCGTGCCCTTCCGCGGGCCGATGATTCCTGCGCTCGCGCGTGCGGTGTCCCGGCTGTGCGGCATGGACGTGCCCGAGGAGTCCTTCCGGGCGGATGCCGTGGTGCCGTACCTGCGCGTCACGCTCCGGGTGCTCGATGAGCGGGGAAAGGAGCTCGCGCGGAGCCGCGACGCCGACGCGCTGCTCGAGCAGCACGGGGGCCATGCACGGGCGGCGCTTCGCAGCGCGGCACCGGCCACTGAATGGGAGCGCAAGGGGCTGACCGCCTGGACCTTCGGCGAGCTGCCCTCCGTGGTCACGCGGCGGATCGGCGGGCTCGACGTCCGCAGCTACCCCGCGCTCGTCGACCGGGGCGCGACCGTGGACCTGGTGCTGCTCGAGACCTCGAACGCCGCCGAAGCGGCCACGCGCGTGGGGCTCCGCCGGCTCCTGATGCTCGCCGCGCGAGGACACGTGGCCGTCAGCGCCGCGCGAATGCCGCCGCCCTTCCCGTCCCTGGACGGCGCGCCACCCGCGCGGGGCCAGGCCGACGCCTTCCGGGCGCTCGTCCTCACACGAGGCGTCGACGAAGCGTTCAAGCTCGCACCGGGTGCGCCGCTGCCCCGCACGAAGGCGGCCTTCGAGGCGCTGGTCCGGGAGGGCTCACCGCGCATCGAGCAGGCTGCCCGGGACTGGGCGAACGCCGTCGTCGCCGCCTCCGCGGAGCTCGCCGAGACGCTCGCCGCGCTCAAGGCAGCATCCAAGGGGCCGAGCGGCGCGGCGGCGGTGCGGGACATCCGCTCGCAGCTCGGGCACCTGTTCCCCGCGAAGCTCATCGAGGGGATTCCCCTCATGCGCCTGCTGCACTACCCGCGCTATCTCCGCGCGGCCCAGGCACGGCTGTCGCGCGCGGTGGCGAACCCCGCCAAGGACGCGGCGAAGGCCGCGCCCTTCACCCCCCTGTGGGAGTCCTTCATCGCCAGGTCCGCCACCGTACGCGACCAGGAGGCGGCGCAGGAGCTGCGGTGGGCCTTCGAGGAGCTCCGCGTGGCCATCTTCGCTCCAGAGGTGACGACGCCCGTGTCGGTGACGCTGGCGAAGGTCAGCGCGGCGCTCGCGGCGCTGCGCTAGCGCCGAGGTGCCTTGTCGGGCGCGGGCCCACGTCCAAGATTGGAGGGGGGACCGGCAATGGAGCTACCGAGGCGAGCGAGAGGGTGGAGCGGCGTCCAGGTGTTCGCGCTGGGCCACTCCACGCGCACCATCGAGGAGCTGGTGGAGATGCTGTGGGCGAACGGCGTGCGGACGCTGGTGGACATCCGCACGGTGCCGCGCTCCCGCACGAACCCGCAGTTCAACGTGGACGTGCTGGGAAAAACGCTGGCACGGGTGGGCGTCGAGCACCTGCACCTGCCAGCGCTCGGCGGGCTGCGGCGTGCGCGCAAGGATTCGCCCAATGCGGCCTGGCGCAACCTGAGCTTTCGCGGCTACGCGGACTACATGCTGACGGAGGACTTCACGCAGGGGCTGGAGGCGCTGCGCGAGGTGGCGCTGCACGGGCCGGTGGCCCTGATGTGCGCGGAGGCGCTGCGCTGGCGCTGCCATCGCTCGCTGGTGGCGGATGCGCTCTGGGCGCGGGGCGTCCTGGTGACGCACATCACGAGCCCCACGCGCGTGGAGCCGCACCGGCTCACCGCCTTCGCGCAAGTGCGGGGGCGACAGGTGCTGTACCCGGCGACGGAGGGAAGCGCAGGCCCCCGAGCTATTTGAGCCGCCAGTTCGCTGACGGTGGCGGGCCCGGCCGACAGCTGCTCCAGGACCTTCCGCCGAGTCGAATTGGACAAGGCATAAAACACATCATCCGCGACTGCGGATTGAATCATTGCAACACCCGCATCAGCGCGGCAGCCTCCTGCTCGGCCGTGCCCACATCGGGCTCACTTCCCGCAGATGCGGTTTGCATCGGCCACGCAGTCGTTGGTGTTCTGGCAGCTCGTGCAGCGCAACTTCGTGCTGTTGTATTTGTAGTAGCAGCCGACGGGCTCGGAGCGGGCATCACGCACTTCGCAGAACACGATGGTGCCAGTGGAGCAGAGCGGCTCCCCGACCGGCTCGCCGCAGCAGCCCTCGCCGTCGAAGTGGGGGCGCAACTCCGTGGTGCACTCCATTCCGGTCGGCCCCTCCCCTCCTCCGGGATCCGTGCCGGCACAAGCGGTGAGGGTCAGTACGAGGAGCCATCGCCACGGCCTGGAGGTCACGCGTCGTTCCTGTCTTGGGAGGTGGGAGCGCCGCTGCGAGTGTATCGAGGAGATGAAGCCGGCCCCAGGCGGAATGAGGGCCCTGTGTGCCGAGAAGAACCGCTGGAGGGTGAAGCGCGGGCGGTGCCGCTTCTCATGCGCGTGAGCCCTTGTTCATGCTCGTTCCCGCGTCGAGCCTCGGGGCAGGTTAGGATGACGGCGCTTCGTGCCACCCCAAGGCTCCCCTCCCCATGACCTTCGCTTCGCTCGGCCTGTCGGACGCGCTCACCCGTGCCGTGGCCGAACTCGGATATGACGAACCCACGCCGGTGCAGCGCGCGGCCATTCCCGTGGTGCTGCGCGGCGGCGATGTCCAGGCCTCGGCGAAGACCGGCTCGGGGAAGACCGCCGCGTTCCTGCTGCCCCTCCTGGAGGCCCTGCGGGCGCGCCCGGGCGGTTCGGTCCGACCGGTGCGGGCCTTCATCCTGGTCCCCACGCGAGAGCTCGCCGCGCAGATCGTCGAAGCCGTCCAACAGTACGGCCGGCACCTGAAGAAGCCGCTGAAGACCTGCCTCGCGGTCGGCGGCGTCTCCGCGAACCCGCAGATGCTGGCGCTCCGGGGCGGAGCGGACATCGTCGTGGCCACGCCGGGCCGCGCGCTGGACCTCGTGGAGCAGAACGCACTCCGGCTGGGGCAGGTGGAGACGCTGGTGCTCGACGAGGCCGACCGGCTGTTCTCCCTGGGCTTCGCCGACGAGCTCAACCGCCTGCTCGCGCTCCTGCCCGCGCGCCGCCAGAACCTGCTGTTCTCCGCCACGTTCCCACCCGCCGTGCGCACGCTCGCGGAGCGGCTGTTGCAGGAGCCCACGCGCATCGACGTCGACGAGGGCGAGCTGCCCTCCGCGGACCTCATCGTCCAGCGGGCCATCCTGGTGGATGCCCCCCGGCGCACGATGCTCCTGCGGCAGCTGCTGGAGACCCACGCGTGGTCCCATGTCCTTGCGTTCGTCGCCAGCCGCTACGCGGCGGACCATGTCGCGCTGAAGCTCAGCCGCGCCGGCATCCCCGCGACGTCGCTGCACGGAGAGCTCAGCCAGGGGGCCCGCACGCAGGCGCTCGCGGACTTCAAGGCGAAGCGCGTGCGCGTCCTCGTCGCCACCGACGTCGCCGCACGCGGCCTGGACATCGCGGGACTGCCCGCGGTCGTGAACTACGACCTGCCCCGTTCGACCGTGGACTACGTGCACCGCATTGGCCGCACGGGGCGCGCGGGCGAGCAGGGCGTGGCCATCAGCTTCGTCAGCGCCGACACCGAAGCCCACTTCCGTCTCATCGAGAAGCGGAACCACTTCGCCGTCGCGCGAGAGCAGGTGGCGGGCTTCGAACCGACGGAGACGGCCGCGCCCGCCGCACCGCCGCTGGATGTGAACGGCGGCGTGAAGGGCCGGCGCAAGAGCAAGAAGGACAAGCTGCGCGAAGCCGCCGCCGCTGGCCATCCCCCGAAGCGCAAGCCCTAGGAAGCTCCCCGCCTCAAGGCGCGAGGAGCTCCGGCGCCCGAGGTCATTCGCCCAGGAACTCCTCCAGCGCCCGGGCGAGCGCCTTGGGGTCGACGGCATGCGTCTGTCCCTCCAGCGTCCGGTGACGTGCGCCGGGAATGGCCCGCGCCAGGGTCTGGATCGCCTGTCGCATCCAGTCCGGACTCGCACCTCCGTCCATGACCAGCGTGGCCGCGCGGACGGCCGGCAGCTGCTCCAGACGCGACGGGCCACGGGCCGTGATGCGCAGGTCGTAGCTCAGCGTGTGCGCGAGGTGCTCGAGGCCCGCCCACATGGGCGCCTTGCGCATCTGCTCGACGGCTGGCGCGGGCACTTGCATCACCTTCGTGAAGTACAGCTCGACGGCTTCCGAACGGCGATTCCCCTTGGCGGCCTCGTCGAGCTGCTTCGCGACGCCTTCAAACGCTCTGGCCCGATCCGCATCGAGGATGACGGGAGGCTCATAGACGACGAGCTTCGAAATCGGGAGTCCTCGCGCCGCGGCATCAAGGGCCAGGAGTCCCCCTGACGAGTTGCCGAACACGGCAGCGGATCCACCGGCAGCGGTGATGATCGCCGCGAGGTCCTCCTCTTCCCTCTCGGGCGCATGGGGCGGTGTGTCTCCGCTGTCCCCACGGCCGCGCCGGTCGTAGCTGAACACAGTGAAGCGGTGGGCCAGCAGGGCCGCCAGCGGTGTTCCCGAGGTCGGCGCCGTGCGGTCGCAGAACGCTCCGCCGACCAGGATGAGCGGTGGACCCTTGCCGGTCGTCTCGAATGCGATGGAGGTCCCATCAGCGGACCTGACGGTGTGGATGGTCATGGCAGTTCCTTCAGTGTGAGGCAGCAGGCGGGTAGCCGTGCGTGCGAAAGGGGACGTCGAGCTCGCGGCAGACCTCGGTCAGGACCTCGGGCGAATGGTAGTAGTCCCGCAGCCGCGTGATGCGGTCGTTCTCCAGCTCGACCCGCACGACGGCATGCACTGCGTCTCCCGACCACCAGAGGAAGAGCCATTCGCCCCGGTGCGCGCGGAGTTCGCAACGCGGCGGATCCACGAGCACGTAGCCGCCCTCGGGACAGCCGAAGAGCGTTCCCTTGAACGAGCCGTCCCGGACGGCCTGGGCCCCGGACTCGATCTTGAAGCCCGGATACTCCAGGGTCGCCGAATCGAGCAGGAGCGCCGTGAGACGATCGAGGTCCCGCGCGTTGAAGGCGTCGCAGAACGCGTTGAGGACGGCGGGAGCCACCGGCGCCGGTTCGGCCGGTTCCGGCGTCACCAGCTTCGTTCTCCCCCGGTGCAGCGCGGTCTTGATGGCTCCAGTCGTGGTGGACAGCGCCTCGGCGGTCTCCTCGAGTGAGAACCCGAAGGCATCCTTGAGCACGACCGCGGCTCGCTCCTGAGGAGCGAGTTGCGAGAGCAGCGTTCCCGCGGCCTCACGCGCCGCGCGAGGCTCGGCCCGCGTCACCGGATCCGCGAACTCGACGCCGTCGGGGGCCGGGGCCTCTCGCGCCTGCCGCAGCTGGTTGAGCCACAGGTTGCTCGCGACGCGGAAGAGCCACGCCCGCGGGCTGCGCGGTGGCTCCGCCATGATGCCGAGGCTCGCGAACGCCCGGGCCATCGTCTCCTGGGCCATGTCCTCGGCATCCCAGGGGCTGCGGGTCAGCTGCCGGCAGTACCGGTAGAGATCCGGCCGGAGCGGCTCGTAGGTATCCAGGAAACGGCGCCAGGACACCTTGACGGCATCGCCCAGCGGATCTTGTGACTCAGTGCTCATATCGGGGAGACACGCGACAGGCGGAAAAGGATACGTCGAGCACGTGCGGGAAAAGGGGCCCTTGCTTCCCTGCCTGCTAAGGCGCCCACCTGATGCCGCGCGAATTCCAAGAACCTGATTTTGTGCTCTATATGATATTCCAGTTTTTGCTGGTTTATATTGGTTTGCATTGAGATAGAGTCCCAGGTGTGGAGGCCGTCCCTCCACGTGACGACGCCCCCTCAGGCGTTCCTGATTCTCTGAGGGAGAAAGAACAGCAATGAAGAAGCTGCTCCTGGGACTCATGTTGGCCGCGGTTCCTCTCATGGGATGTGGTGTGGGGACGGAGGACGCCTCGTCGGACACGGTGCAGACGGTGACGACCGAGTCCGGCCAGAGCATCAACCTGGACTTCGGCCCCATGAGCTCGGAAGAGCCTCTGGCGTCGATGGGTGACTCGAGCGGCGACGTCTCCGCGATGGGCGCCGGATGCTGGGTCACGCTCCTGTACTGTCGGGACCCGCGCTACAACGGCTGGGCCACCTGTCAGCAGAACGGCAAGTGCAGCCTGCAGCAGTTCAAGGACAACTGCATCGCGCTCTACAACAAGACCTGCTAGGCCTTTCAGCGCCAACGTCTCATCATGAAAAAGCCCGGCACCCGCGAGGGATGGCCGGGCTTTTTCCGTGAGGGGCGACGGACCGGTCAGCGCGTCAGGGGCACTTGCTCACCATCAGCTCGCCGCCGTTCTTGGTGGCGTTGATGCGGAAGCTGAATACGTAGTCGCCGGCCTCCGGAATGGCGAGGGAGGACTCCTTGCCGGGACCTGCGGCGAGCGACATGGGCTGCTCCGAGGCAATCACCACCGGGGCCCCGCCCGACACCGCGAGCTCCGTCGACCAGTCCGCGCTGGCGAACTTGAAGGTATAGGCGGTGACGTCCGGCTCGTTGACCACCACCTGGTAGAGGTTGTCGCCCTTGTAGGCGAACCGGCGGTTGGCGGGCGTCGCACCGAAGTTGTCCCCTCCGACGTAGCTGCCCCGGATGAACATCTCCTTGCCGAGCGGGCCGAGCCCGTCGACCGTCGGAGCATCACAACGGGCCAGCGGCCCCTGACCGGAGAGCCCGCCTCCGGGGCCTGTCTGCGGACCCTCCGCCGTCGGCGAAGCGATGTCGAAGAACCTGCCGTCGAACGGCTTCAGCTCAATCACATACCTTCCATCCGCGAGGGCCACGTCAGTGCCGCCCAGCAGCCCGACGAGGGGCCCCGCGCTGCCAATGGCCGTCCCGGCCACGGTGATGACCGCGGGCGTCGCCTTCACATTCAACACATACAGGACGTTGTCGGTGCCCTTGTCCTTGCGGTCGATGAAGACGTTGTCGTCCGAGTAGATGTGCGTCCGACTGCCATTGGCCAGGGCCGGATGGGCCTCGCGCAGCGCCATCAGGGAAGCGACGTAGTGCTTCAGGTCCGCCTGCGCGGGCGAGAGCACCGTGGCGGGCGCGCCCACCGTGGTCGGGACTCCTTCCACGATGGCGGAGGTCCGGGAGACATGGTCGTCGCAGACGCCCCGGAGGGCACAGGTCGCGTTGTCCTCCTTCGCCGCGAAGCCCGGCAGCTCCTGTCCGACCTCATCCCCGTAGTAGAGGGTGATGGGGCCGCTGTACTCGGCCATGACGCTGAAGGCGGCCTTGTGCCGCGCCCACCAGGCGCTGTCCCCGGGCTGCGCCAGGGCGCCTCGCTGGAGGAGGTCGCCGAAGCGAACGAGGTCGTGGTTGGTCAGCATCAAATTCGGCATGGCGTGGGCCGGATACGCCAGCTGGCTTTGATACCCGGCCTGGAGGTTGCTCGCCCCGCGGTTCCCCGTGCCGGACTCCTCGACCGCCAGGGTCTGCACCAGGCTGTAGCGCATCGGGAAGTCGAACGTGGACCGCAGCGCGGGGCTCGCGGTGGTGCCATAGCCATTGCTGGCGATGTCCGCCGGCCCGCTCCAGATCTCCGCCACCATGTACCCCAGCGGGTGGACGCTCTGGCCGGCCGCGTTCGTGTAGCTCACGTCCGCCGCGGCAGTGGCGACGGCGGTCCGCAGGTCGTCCCAGTACTGCACCGGAACCTGCGCGGCCTGATCCAGGCGCCATCCGTCGATCTTGTACTCGGTCACCCAGTGCGCGGCGACCTCCTTGAAGAAGTCGAGGTCGCCCGGATAGACCGCCCGCCGCCCGGTGCCCCCCTGCTCTCCCGTGGTGGAGAGCTTGCGGCCCAGCGGCGAAGCGTAATCACTGGCATTCACCTTGTAGTGGCCGAATACGCCATCCAGGAAGACATACAGCCCCCGGGCATGGGCGGCCTCCACCAGCTCCTTGAGCCTGGCGTTGGTGCCGAACTTCGGGTCGACGTTGAAGTAGTCCGAGGCGAAGTAGCCCGTGGCATCCAGGCGGCTGGCCCAGTCGTCCTGACCGCTCATGGGCACGCTGTTGAAGATGGGGGTCAGCCAGAGGGCGTTGACGCCCGTCGACTTGATGGCGTCGAGGCTGTTGATGACGCCCTGCAGGTCTCCCTTGTGATGGCTGGTGCCGTAGCCGGTGTTGGAGTCCGCGGTGCTGTCGGCATCGACGAAGGCCTCGACCATGACCTGGTACAGGCGAAGACCGCACTCGGGTTCGCCGTTGCCCTTGAAACAGGCCAGCCGGCTGTCGGTCCGTGTCGCGGCGACGCTGACGGTCGCGGTGTAGGGAGCGCCCGCATCCGTCCCCGCGTCCACCCCACCATCCTCCACGCCAGCGTCCACCCCACCATCCGTCGGCGGCGGAGGCGGGGTCCCTCCGTCGCTTCCACTGCTCCCGCCCTGGCAGGCAACCAGGACCCCCGCCATTGCCAGCGTGAGAAGGGACTTCCGCCAATGCATGACGCGCGCTCCTCTGGGGCCGACGCCCCATGAAAATCCACGGAGCAGCATACCGTCGGCATGGCGAAGCCCGTCCCTACAAGTTCAGCCCCGCCCGTGCGCACGGTCGAGGGGCATGGACGCACGGCCGGATGACTCCAGGCCGCCGCCTTTTGCGATAGGTTCGCGAGGGAGGCTTCCATGCCAAAGCAAAAATCCGAGAAGCGCTCGTACACGGTGGACGCCAAGGGGAAGATCACCAAGAAGACCACCGAGAAGCCCAGGTCGAGCGCCCCCGACTACCGTCAGGAGTGGCTCAAGCGGCTCCGGTCCCGGGCCGCCCTCGTCAAGCGAGGCCAGGCGACCGCGCTTGGCATCCAGCTCGTCAAGAACCAGCTGAGGACCCTCAACGCCGGCCTCAAGGACCAGCTGCTCGCCAAGACACCGCCCACCGGTTTCGGCACCCTCACGGAGCAGCCGTCCCGGGACGACGAGCTGCTGGATTGCCTGTACGAGCTGCGGGAGATGATCGTCACCCTCCAGTTCCACCTGGATATGGACGACGTGACGACGCTGCCCATCACGATCCCGGTCTCGCGGACCTACGCCGAGTGGAGCTTCGACCAGGATTCCAAAGGCTATTACTCGCTGCTGAGCAAGAAGGACCAGAAGGTCGGCGAGGTCGCGCTCAGCGGTCTGGTCAATCGGTTCTCCAGCGCCGTCTTCAGCGACCACCATGGACTGCTCATCCATGCCAGGGTCAACGGCAAGCCGGACCTCAAGATCTACTATCAATCCCTTGATGCCACGAGCCAGTACTCCGGTTCGGCCGCCGTTCGGACTTCGGGGGGCATGCTGCCCTACACGGGTTCAATCAGCGGCGCTTCCCTGCGAAACGCGGTGGGGTTCGCGGAGCAGCTGTCCAAGCTGGTGATTGCCGAGCCCGGCATCAACGTCATCATCCTCGCCGAGGCCGGTCTGCAAGAGGCCAATCAGCTGATCGCGCAGAGCATCGACTCCAGTTGGATCCGCCATTCCAACAACGCGACCAAGGAGTCGGGGGTGAATGACATCACCGTCATCCACGCCCCTGACCTGGCCTTCAACTATACATTTTCAGTCGAGAACACCGGCCTGGGCAATGCCGCGCGAATCGTCTGCGATCCGGGCACGGACTCGGAGTGCACCCTGTTGGGGTGCCACATCCTGAACAGCCAAGCCAAGAACGACAAGGTGGGCGCCTTCTTGAAGAAGGGCAAGGTCGCGGCACTCTTCGGTGACACCAACATGTCGACCAAGAGCAGCAGCAGCCTCTCCCACGGCTTCACGACGGTCGAGGGCAGCACCAGCGTGACGGACTCGCTGACGTTCGATTTCTCGAACAGCGCCAGCAACAAGATGTTCGACAAGCTGCTCGTCCGGAAGCGCCCCTAGCCCTTCGTCCCAATAGCCCGAAAAAAATCCCAATGATTCCAGGGATTTGGCATTCAGGCCGCACCTGGCCGGCGCGTGTAGGCCTGGAAAATCAGCCTCAAGCAACTCGCGCGCTCCGCGTCCGATAATCCGTTCAAGTTCCACCTCTTCCGAACCTACGAGGCCCACCATGGGTTTCCCCGACATCAAGCGCACCTTCAACGCCGTCCGCACCAACGTCCAGCAGACCTTCGAGGCCAACAAGCAGCTCGTGAAGGGCGGGATCGCGGTCGCGACCCAGGCGTCCAAGGCGATCAACTTCAGCAAAGACGCCTTCCAGCAGATCAAGAACATCAAGACCGGCGCCCAGGGCATCCTCGGGAAGACGAACCTGGACTTCGTGCGCAACCCCACCTTCTCCCAGGGCTTCAAGGGGCTGACCAAGTTCGGCGCGCAGATGGGCGCCGCCATGCGCTACGCGGGCATCCCCGGCGCGGTGGCCGCCGGCGCCACGGCCTTCAAGGACGTCCGCCAGGCCATCCGCTCCGGCAGCAAGGACGACATCATCACCGCCACGCGCTCCTCCCTGGACGCGGCCAAGTCCACCATCTCCGCCGCGACGGGCGGCATCGTCGGCAGCAAGGTGATGGGCGGCGTGCTGGGCGGCAGCATCTTCAAGGGCAAGCTGGACGCCGGCAAGGCGGCCTTCGACACCTTCAAGAAGGCGCTCCCCAACGCCAGCGACGACGTGCTCAAGGCCGTCAAGGGCGCCGCCACCAAGGGCATCATGGAGGGCGCGTCGCTCAAGAACGTGGGCCGCGCCGTCACCACCGCCGCGGGCGACGCCGCGAAGGCGGGCGGCACGCTGGCCAAGGGCATCCTGGGCAGCGGGACGCGCTCCGCCGCCAAGGCCGCGCTGTCCACGGTGGGCCGCGAGGCCGGTGAGGCCGCCCTCAAGCAGGGTGCGAAGGCCGCCGCGGGCACCGCCGCCAAGGCGCTGGGCCGGTTCGCTCCGGGCGTCAACGTGGCCATCGCCGCGGTGGACGTGGCCAACGCGGGCGCGACGCTGATGGACAAGAACGCGGGCGTCGGCAAGAAGGTGACGTCGGTCATCACCGCGGTGGGCTCCATCGCCGCGGCCACCAACATCCCGGTGGTCAGCCAGGTGGGCGCCGCGGTCTCCACGGTGTCCAGCATCGTGGGCGCCTTCTTCAAGTAAAGTAGGCGTTCAAACCCTTGCGGTTTGTCAGAGCGGCTCGGCTGGACTAGATCTCAGTCCATGCCGAGCCGTCGCTTTGTTCCCCATTGGCGCGGACGCGGACTCGTCGTCTATCTCCCGGGAGCATTCGTGACCCCCCCTCAAGGGAATGCAGGATCGGGCCGCGGCGTCGAGCGGCTGCTGAAGATGAGCCCGGTGGTGAGCAGCGTCTCCGCCGAAGCCCTCAAGCTTCCCAGCGTGCAGGCCCCCTCTCTAGAGGGCCTCGCCGTGCGCGTCCCCACCCCGGACGACCTCACGGAAGAGGACCTGCTGCGCGCCTTCCATGAGAAGCGCCGCGCCCTGGCCACCACGCGCGAGCGTCAGAAGGGCGAAGCGCTGGAGCCGGGCGACGACGTCCAGCTCAACATCGTGGGCTATTGCGACGGCAAGCTCATCCCCTTCTCCGCGCGCTTCGGCATGACGACGGAGCTGGCGCCCATCGAGGCGCTGCCCGGGTTCTGCGAGGCCCTGGCGGAAGGCGGCAAGGTGGGCGAGTCCATGCAGATCGCCCTGGAGCTTCCGGCGGACTACCCGGTCGAAGGCCTCCAGGGGAAGCCCGCCCGCTTCCTGGTGGACATCATCGGCGCCCACCAGGTGACGATGCTCCCGGACAGCTCCCCGGAGTTCCTCCAGAAGCTGGGGATGGGCAGCACGCTGGAAGAGGTGTTCAGCAACATCCGCGAGGAGTTGGAGGACGAGGTCGCGGGGCAGCTCTGGGCCCGGGCCCAGGACATGGTCCTGGACGAGGTGGCCCGGCGCGCGCCGGTGGAGCTTCCCCGGGTGCTGGTGGAGGAGGAGCTCCGCCGCCGCTGGGTCCAGGCCGAGGGCCAGGCCATGGTCGCCTACAATTTCGACGTGGACGAGCAGCAGGAAGCGCTCCAGGGCTGGCTCACGGACCCCACCACGCGCGCGGACACCGAGCGCCGGTTGCACATCGGCATCGCGCTGAAGGCCGTCACGGAGGCGGAGAAGCTGCAGCTCACGCCGGAGAAGCTGGAGCAGCTGATCCGCGACTACGTGGAGCCCTTCGGGTTGACCGCGGAGGACGCCCACGCCGCCCTGCGCGAGTCGCCCGAGACGACCCGCCGCCTGGCCGAGCTGGGCTGGTACCTGCTCGCGGTGGAGCACGTGATGAACAAGGCGAAGGTCACCTTCGAGGGCGCGGAGCAGGGCTGAGGCGGCCCTGCTTCGGGTGTCAGCCCTCGCTGAACCACAGGCCCAGGCCGCCCAGCAGGCCCAGGCCCAGGAACATCACCGCCATTCCCCACGTCTGGCGGCGCGACCACTGAAGCCCTTCGCCGTACCGGTGGCCACACCACAGGATGAGGACGGCGAACCCCAGACAGATGGACACAGGCCCGGCGGCGACCAGCATCCGGCGGGCCGTGCCGCTCACGTCCGCGACCGCCAGCACCCCCAGCGGCCCGAAGCCGACGACGAGCACGGCCAGCACGAGCCAGAAGGCCCCCCGCCCTTCCCAGGTGTCCAGCTCCAGGTATTGCACGACGCGCCGCCACCACGTGCGGGGCGGCTCCGGTTCCGGAGGGGGCGGCTCGGGGC
>NZ_RAVW01000238.1 GCF_003611585.1 Corallococcus exercitus
CCGGCGGGACTGCGGGACGCCGCGACCCGCCGCGCCGCCGCGTCCCGCAGTCCCGCCGGAGCCCAAGAAGGACATCTCCGACTGGGACCCCAACGGCGACTGAGGCAGGGCCGTCAGCCCGCGGGTCCGCCCCGGGCGCCTCCCGCCCGGCGCAGTCCCAACCGGTCCGACTGTCGGACCAGTTCGTGCGGCTCGGCTGGCGCGGACGCCCCTGACCGCGGTCTTCCCAACCTGTCCGACTGTCGGACCAGTTCGTGCGGCTCGGCTAGCGCGGACGCCCCTGACCGCGGTCTTCCCAACCTGTCCGACTGGCCAATAGGTTTCCGCTGCCAGGCTGGAGCGGACTCCCCCGGCCGCGCTCCTCCAAACTGGTCCGACTGTCGGACAGGTTCGTGCGGGGCGCTCAGCCCGCGCGGCTCCGCTCCACGTCCAGGACGCGCTGCCAGAGCGCGAAGGGCGACACGCCGACGTAGCCGCTCTCCTGGCCGTCGTTGCACTCGATGACGACCCACCGCCCGGACACCTCCTGGGCCACGTCGACGACGAGGAACGGCAGCGCCACCCGGCGCGCCGCCTCTCCCGCGAGCGCGAGCGCGTCCCACTCCTCCTGCGGCGTCAGCGTGTACGGCGTCCCCTGCCACCAGTAGGGCCCGAAGCCCACCAGCTGCTGCCTCCACCAGAAGGTGCGGAACTCGAACGAGCGAGGCAGCGCATCCGCGCCCTGCGTGTCGTCCACGCGCCGCAGGGGCCGCAGCTCGCGGCACACCACCTGCTGCCAGTGCAGGATGGCGTCTTGCGCGTAGGCCTCCATCGCCTGACGGAAGGCGTCCGGCCCTTCGATGATGGAGAGGGACCTGCGATGGCGGCTCGTCTGCCGCGCGCCCTTGAGGAACACCGGCCAGCCCAGCCGCTCCTCCACCGTGCGCGCATCCGGCGGCGTGTCGAACCAGACGCTGCGAGGCGTCAGGTCCTCCAGCAGCGGATACCAGTGCGGCAGCTCCGTCGCGAGCAGGTGCTGCTCCGGCGAATGCACCAGCCGCACACCCTGCGCCTCCAGCTCCCGGTAGCGCTCCGCGTAGTCGGGCCACGCTCCCGCGCGAGCGATGACCTCGATGGGCGTGTCGGGCAGCGCGTAGGGCCGCCGGCAGGCGAAGAACCGATCAAAGGCGAAGTCGTAGACGCCCTTCCCCGTCGCCGCGGTGAGCAGCCACAGGCGGTCCTCGACCTTCAGCAGATCCTCCCCGGGACGCAGCATGAACGGCAGCCTGCGACCGCCGCCCTTCACGGGTCAACGCCTTCAGCCCGCGCGCACCACCACCGGCGCGGCCTTCACCGGCGCGCCCTGCGTCAGCCGCACGCCCACGAGCACCAGCGCGCCGCCCAGCGCCAGCTCCCAGTGCAGCGCTTCATCCAGGAAGAGCCACGCCACCAGCGCCGTCACCGCCGGCTGCAGGTTGGAGAAGATGGCCACGCGCGACGCGGGCACCTTCGACAGCGCGTAGGACCAGAGCAGGTACGCCACCACCGACGTCATCAGCCCCACGTACACGATGGACGCCTTCGCGGCGGCACTGGAGGCCCACACCGCCGCGGGCTCCAGCACGAACGGCACGAGCGGCAACTGCAACACCGTGGCGACCGTCATCGTCCAGGCCGTCGCACGCAGCGGCCCATGCTCGGAGGCCAGGGGCTTTCCTTCCGTCGTGTAGACCACCCACGCCACCACCGCCGCGAGGATGAGCAGATCCCCCTGCAGCGTGCCCCGCGCGCTCGCGAGCCCCCGGCCCAGCAGCAGCACCACCACGCCCACCAGCGCCGTGAAGATGCCCGCCGTCGTCCGCGTGGAGGCCCGCTCCCGGCCCAGCACCAGGCTGGCCACGTACACCCCCAGCGGCGTGAGCGCGTAGAACAGCGCCGCGTGCGCCGCCGTGGAGCGCGACAGGCCGGAGAAGAACAGCGTCTGGTTCACCGGCCCGCCCATCAACCCGAGTAGCACCACGCGCGGCCACGCGTGGCGCGGCGGCAGCTTCCGCCCCGGCGTCACCGCGAGCAGCACCACGAACGCGGTGCCGCACACGAGGAAGCGCCACAGCACCACCGTGAACGGCGACAGCTCCGTCATCGACCGCTTGGCGGCCAGGTACGTGCCCGCGCTGATCAGCACCTGCATCGCCAGCGCCGCGTACACCCGCCCGAGCGGCGGCGTCGCGGAAGGAGGCGTCACGGCTCCAGTTGCAGAAGCGCCCATCGTGCGGCGCTGCGTACCAGCTCACTGTCGTCGCCGCTGAGTTTTTCGAGCAACGGCCGCGCGTGCGCCTGCCGTGCGACGCCCAGTGCATAGACAGCGTTGCGCCTCAAACCGTCGTACCGCGCGCGCGCCAGCGCCGTGCCGGGGATGAGCTCCTTGTATTGCTCGGGGGTGAGCGCCGCCAGCTCCAGCGTGCCCAGCGACGCCACCGCGCGGGGCACGAAGCGGTCGTCCTCCGCGAACACCGGCTTGCGGTTCAGCGGGCACACCTGCTGGCAGATGTCGCAGCCGAAGATGAGGTTGTCGAACTTGAGCCGGAACGCCTCCGGCACGTCGCGGTCGCGGTTCTCGATGGTCTGGTACGACAGGCACGCCCTCGCATCCACCTGCCGGTTCCCCACCAGCGCGCCCGTGGGACACGCCATGAGACACCGCCGGCAGGAACCACAGCGGTCCGCCACCGGCCCCTCCGGATACGCGTCCACCTCGGCGTCCAGGATGAGCGTGGCCAGCAGCACCCAGGAGCCGTGCGACTCCGTGATGAGGCAGCCGTTCTTGCCCACATAGCCCAGGCCTCCGCGCGCGGCCCACACCTTCTCCATCATGGGCCCGCTGTCCACGCCGCCGTAGGTGCCCAGCCCCGGGTACCAGGCGTTGAGCGTCTTGCGGAACGCCTTCATCCGGTCGCGCAGCGTGGAGTGGTAGTCGCGGCCTCGTGCGTACCGCGCGATGGGCGAGCCCTGCGCCGGCGCGTCGTCCCGCCAGTAGTTGTTCGCGAAGGACAGCACCGTGCGCGCGCCCGGCAGCAGCACCGACACATCGAGCCGCTCCTCCGCGCGCGACCCCATCCAGTCCATGTCCGCGTCGTAGCCGGCCTCCAGCCACGACATCAGCGACGACGGCGGGATGGGCTCCGCGCGCGCGAAGCCGATGAGGTCGAAGCCCACGTCCTGGGCGAGCTGCCTCAAGCGGGCAGTGGGCAGTTGCGTCGCGTACACGGCTACTTCGTCGGCTTCTCGGGGATCCACTTCACGTCCGGCAGACCGGCGCGGAAGTTCACCAGCCGGGCGACGACGAAGAGCAGGTCCGACAGGCGGTTCAGGTACATGGCCACCGCGGGCGGGGCCTTGTCCTCACGAAGGAGCGTCACGACCCGGCGCTCGGCGCGGCGGCACACCGTGCGCGACAGGTGCAGCGCCGCGGCCGCGGGCGCGCCTCCGGGGAGGATGAAGTGCGTCATCTTCGGCAGCTCCTCCTCGTAGCGGTCGATGTGGCGCTCCATCTCCTCCACCCACTCCGGGTGCAGCTCCGGGATGTGGGCCGCTGCCTTGGTGTGCGGCGGCGTGGCCAGCACCGCGCCCACCGTGAAGAGCTGGTCCTGGATGCGCTGGAGCAGGTGGTCCAGGTCCGCCGGCAGCGGGGAGGTGCGCGCGAGGCCCAGCGTGGCGTTGAGTTCGTCCACCTCGCCGTACGCGTCCACCAGCGCGTCGTCCTTCGCCACGCGGCCGCCGCCGAACAGGCCTGTCTCTCCCGCATCGCCGGTCTTCGTATAGATCTTCATGGCAGCCCTTTTTATAGCGATGCAACAGATGCACCGCCGTGCGGAGGTGACCCGCGATCAATATTTTGATCACCCGTTCCACCCCGCCTAAGGAAAAAGCCCCATGCGGCCATACCTGAGTCTGATGGAGCACGTCCTGAACCACGGGACGAAGAAGGGCGACCGGACCGGCACGGGGACGCTGAGCCTCTTCGGCCACCAGCTCCGCTTCGACCTCAGCCAGGGCTTCCCCCTGGTGACGACGAAGAAGCTCCACCTGAAGTCCATCATCCACGAGCTGTTGTGGATGCTCCGGGGGGACTCGAACGTGCGCTCGCTCCAGGAGGTGGGGGTCACCATCTGGGACGAGTGGGCCAGCGCCGACGGCAGCCTGGGCCCCGTGTACGGCCACCAGTGGCGTTCGTGGAACACGCCGGATGGCGGCCACGTGGACCAGATGAAGCAGCTGGTGGACGGATTGAAGAAGAACCCGGACTCGCGCCGGCACCTGGTGAGCGCGTGGAACGTGGCGGACGTTCCCTCCATGAAGCTGCCGCCCTGCCACGTGATGTTCCAGTTCTACGTGGCCGAAGGAAAGCTCTCCTGCCAGCTCTACCAGCGCAGCGCGGACATCTTCCTGGGGCTGCCCTTCAACATCGCGTCGTACTCGCTGCTGACGCTGATGGTGGCGCAGGCCACGGGCCTCACCGCGCACGAGTTCATCCACACCATCGGTGACGCGCACCTGTACCTGAACCACGTGGAGCAGGCGCAGGAGCAGCTGAAGCGCGAGCCGCGCCCCCTGCCGCGCATGCGCCTGAACCCGGACGTGAAGGACCTGTTCGCCTTCCGCTACGAGGACTTCACGCTGGAGGGCTACGACCCGCACCCCGCCATCAAGGCGCCCGTGGCCGTATGAGCCCGCGCGTGTCCGCCATCGTCGCCATGGCGGCGAACCGAGTCATCGGCCAGGGCAACACCCTGCCCTGGCGCCTGCCGCAGGACCTGGCGCGCTTCAAGCGCCTGACGATGGGCCACACCCTGGTCATGGGCCGCAAGACGTACGACTCCATCGGGAGGCCCCTGCCCGGCCGCACCACCGTGGTCCTCACCCGCCAGCGCGACTGGGCCGCCCCGGAAGGCGTCCGCGTGGCCCACACCGTGGACCAGGCGCTGGCGCAGGCCGGGGGCGACAGCGAGGTCTTCATCGCCGGGGGCGCGGACCTCTACGCGCAGACGCAAGGCCTGTGGCACCGGCTCTACCTCACCCGTATCGAGCGGGACTTCCCCGGCGACGCCCTCTTCCCCCCCGTGGACCTCACCACCGGATGGAGGCAGGTGGAGGAGGAACGGCACCCGGAAGGCGACCTGCCCTTCGGTTTCTTCACCTACGAGCGTCAGGGCTAGCCCCTATTCCGGGAGATGCCGGGACGACCTATCGTGCGGGCTCCTCACACCGAAGGAGCGTGCATGCGTCGTCATCTGATTCGTGGGCTGGGGCTGTTCGCGGTGCTGGGCCTCGCGGCCTGTGGCGGGGCCGTCGAGGACGGAACGGGCATGGAGCCCGGCACCCAGGAGCAGGAGCTGCGGCAGTGCCCGGAGAGCGGTGTCTGTGCTCCCGGCGAGGTCTGCTACTACGGCCCGGGCGGCCCCTGCTACCCGTGCAAGACGTTCCCGCAGTACTGCGGCGTCGACCTGCCCTGAGTCATCCCCGGGAACACCCGGAGTGTTGACCCCGCGCCCCCTTCGGTTCCGGAGGGGGGCGCCATTAATTGATCTTGATTCGCAGAATTGAACGCGCGGGGGACGGTTGGTAGAAGGCGGACGTGAAACACGCCGCCGCCCTCTCGCTGTGCCTGCTGCTCGCGCTGTCCTCTTCCGCCCGGGCCGAAGCGCCGGCGTCCGACGAGGGGCGCACCTGGCACCGGCTGGTGGGCATCCTCCAGTACCTCCAGGCGGACTACCCGGCGGCGGTGGCGTCGAAGTCGGAGTTCGAGCTGACGGAGCAGAAGAGCTTCGCGGCGGAGGCGCTGGCGGCGGCGAAGGACCTGGGCCCGGCGGCGGCCACGTTCGTGCCGCGCGTGGAGGCCATCCAGGCGCGCGTCAACGAGGCGAAGGACCCGGAGGGCGTCAGCCGCGACTGCGGAGAGCTGGTGGAGAGCCTGGTGCTGGCGGGGGGCCTGGCGCGCAGCCCTCGCGTGGCGCCGGACCTGGAGCACGGCAAGAAGCTGTTCCAGGCCAACTGTTCGGCGTGCCACGGCGTGGAGGGCAAGGCGGACGTGTCCATCGCGGCCACCATGGAGCCGCAGCCGGCCAGCTTCCACGACCCGGAGCTGATGGAGGACGGCCTGACGCCCTACAAGGCGTTCAACACCACCAGCTTCGGCGTGCCCGGCACCGCGATGCCGGCCTACCCCACGCTCACCGAGGACGACCGCTGGTCGCTGGCCTTCTTCGTCTTCACGCTGCGCCAGCCGCCGTGCCAGGGCGAGCCGCCCAACGCGTCGCTGGAGCGGCTGGCCACGTCCACGGACGCGGAGCTGGCGAAGGCGTTCGGCGCGGACAAGGTGGCGTGCCTGCGCCGGAACATGCCGGACACGGACGAGGAGAAGGTGCTGCTCAACGCGCGCGCCGCGGTGGGCCACGCGCTGCGCCTGGGCGCGGACGGCGACTACGCGGCGGCGAAGACGGCGCTCCTGGACGCGTACCTCAACGGCCTGGAGCCGGTGGAGCCCAAGCTGCGCGGGCGCGACCCGGTGCTCACCCAGAAGCTGGAGGAGGCCTTCCTCCAGGCGCGGCTCGCCGCCGAGCACAAGAGCCCGCACCTTCAGGATGAAGGGCGTGAGCTGCTGTCGCTCCTGGACCAGGCGCGCAAGTCCACCGGCAGCACCACGGACGTGCTGTCCGTGGCGTGGCTCACGCTGCTCATCCTGCTGCGCGAGGGCTTCGAGGCGACCATCATCGTCACGGCGCTGCTGGCGGCGCTCAAGAAGATGAAGGCCATGGACCAGGTGCGCGTGGTGCACGCGGGCGTGGTGTCCGCGCTCATCGCGGGTGCCCTCGCGTACATCGTGGGGCGCAAGCTGCTGGCGGGCGCGCAGCGCGAGTGGCTGGAGGGCATCACCGCGCTCGTGGCGGTGGGCATGCTGCTGTACGCGGCGCTGTGGCTCAACGCGCGCGCCAACGTGAGCCACTTCATGGGGGAGCTGCGCCAGAAGATGCAGGGCGCGCTGGGCCGGGGCAGCACGGTGGGCCTGTTCGTCATCGCGTTCACGTCCGTGCTGCGCGAGAGCTTCGAGACGGCCATCTTCCTCCAGGGCCTGGCGGTGGACTCCGCGGCGGGCGTGGTCTGGGGCGTGGTGGCGGGCATCGTGGCGCTGGCGGTGCTGGTGCTCTTCATCAACCGCATGGGCTACCGGCTGCCCATGAAGACGCTCTTCAACCTCTCCACGGTGGTGATGGTGGTGACGGCGGTGATGCTGCTGGGCAAGGGCATCCACTCGCTGCAGGAGGTGGGCGCGCTGCCGCTGGTGCCGGTGCGCTTCCTCTACGTGGACATGCTGGGCCTGTACCCGGACGCGCTGTCGCTGGTGCCGCAGGCGCTGCTGGCCGTGGCGCCGCTCGTCTACCGGGCCCTGCGCCGCCGGCCCCGCGTGGAGACACCCGCCTCCGGGGACGGGGCGACGCCGACGCCGCCCTTGCGGTAGCGTGGGCCCTGGTGAAGCTCCCCCGTCTGTTCCCACTCCTCGCCCTGCTGCTCGTGTCGGGCCTGGCCTCCGCCCAGGAGGCCCCCGCCGAGCCGGCCCAGGCTCCCGCCGGGAGCCTCACGCCGCCACCGCTGGTGGGCGCGCCGGTCGAGGACGTGCCGCCGCCCCCGGAGGTCCCCCTGGAAGCGGCGGCCCCCACGCGCCCTTCCGTCTCGCCGGAAGCCCTGCCGTCGGTGAAGGCCGCGCCCGCGAAGGACCCCGTGCCGCGCGTGGCGGTGGAGGTGCTGGGCGGCGCGGCGGGCGGCGTGGTGGGCGCGACCATCCTGGGCTCGGTGGGCTACCTGCTGGGCTCCGCCACGGTGGGCTGTGACGAGTGCCTGGTGATGGCCGTCGCGGGCGCCGCGGCGGGAGGCATCATCGGCATCCCGGTGGGCACGTACGCCGGCGGCCGGTTCATGGGCGGACGCGGACGCGTGGGCCCCACGGTGGCCGGGAGCATGGTGGGCTGGGGCGCGACGTTCCTGGCGCTCACGCTGGTGAACAGCGGAGGCACCGAAGCGCCCCCGGCCGTCAACGCGGCCCTCTTCATCCTGCCGGTGGTGGGCGCGAGCGCGGGCTTCGAGTTGTCCCACGGCAAGGTCTGGCGCCTGGAGGTCGAGGCGCGGGCCTCCACGCCCTCCGTGAGCCTGATGCCCGTGGCCACCTACAGCAGCAAGGGCCCGCACCTGGGCCTGATGGGCAGCTTCTGAAATCGAAGCACCGCAAACAGCTCAAGTCACAACAACGCACAGCGGCATGCACTACAGCCTGATCGCAGACGCCTGCCTAGACAGAAACTCCAAGCAGAAGCATAGTAAATAACCCCAAACGCATAAGCGCACTACAAACCGAGCACACTAAACCATCATGACCAACCTTGGCCTTTGCTACGAAGGAATTCAGAGAATTTATAGAAACACAATTGTTCGCCACATCCGCAGCAAATTCACAAACAACTTCCCAACGAACTATCTCGAAAAGCTACGGCATCCATTCCAGAAGGAGTGGGCAGGAATAAAGGCCGCCGCCGAAGAGTCGAGAATTACCGGGGAATTGAATTCTCCTCTTGTTGACGAGTTCGATCTACTGGGCGTCAATCATTTCTTCAATATATTTGATTCACACTTTGAACTACTGACTCCCGCTACGTCGACCCAGCCTGCTGACCCTAAAGCCAAGCGGGCGATGCTTCAATGGATTAAAAACATCAAGTCACTTCGCGACCCGCTTTCGCATCCCGCGGAGAGTGACTTTCCCTTCGAAGATGCTTTTGTTCTGCTCGACTGTGCACGCCGAGTACTACAGCAACTCTCATTTCGAGCTGAAGCCGAAACGATCACACAGCTTACCAAGCAACTCAGCGGCCGAACGGCGACGTCTGACGTAGAAACTAAGCGGCCACTGGAGGACCGCCTTCCACCTCGCGAAACGATTGTTGTCGACTTCGTTGGGCGGGCCAAGGAACTGGACGAGCTTAGAAAATGGTTCGACGATCCTCTAAGTCGACGGTGGGTATTGGTTGGGGATGGAGGCAAAGGAAAGTCTGCATTGGCGTACGCCTTTGCAGAAGAAATCAAGCAAGAAGCTCCGGAACCATTCCAGCTAGTCATCTGGATGAGCGCGAAGCTCAAGCGCTTTCAAGAGGGCCAAGTACAGAAGATTGACGAGCCTGACTTCTCAAACCTGGATAGCGCTCTTTCGCGAATCCTCGCGCTTTATGGATGGAGCGAATTCGCAACGCATCCCCTAGAGAGCAAGCGCACCCAATGCCTTGAGCTACTCAACACATTTCCGGCATTAATAGTGGTAGATGACATCGATAGCCTCGAGGGCTCAGGGGAAGATGCAATAGAATTCTTCACACTACTGCTTCCTCAGACCAAGTCGAAGGCGCTGCTCACTTCACGAAGAGCAATTCTCGGAACAGGTCACACCGTCACTACTGTTACCGGCCTCGGGAAAGAGGACGCAGAGCATTTTATTCGCTCCCGCTATCAACTCATGGGACTTGATAGCAAGGCTCTCACGTCGAAAACCGTATCTGACATCATCAGCGCCACCGAATCCTCCCCACTCTACATGGAGGATTTAATCCGACTGGCATCAATCATGCCTTTGCCCCAGGCTATTGGGGAATGGCGTTCCCGTTCTGGCGATGAAGCCCGGAAGTACGCCCTCGGGCGCGAACTGGATAAACTCTCGTCACGAGCCAAAGAGACTCTAGTTGCCGCATGCATTGGGCGCCATGCAGTCTCTTTCCTGGAGCTTCAAAACCTCACAGGCATGACCAACGAAGCACTCGGCAATTCCATCGCAGAGCTTCAAAGACTTTTCCTCGTCCCCAAGCCCACAGTAATCGACGGGGAATCGAGATACGAAGTCAACATCAACACGCGTTCACTCGTCAAAGCATCATTTGATCAAACCGACATGTGGCGCAGAGTTGAGCGGGCCTCGGTAGTACTCTCCGGCCAACTCCCACAGCCGTATGGCCGCGCCGAGGTACAAGACGCGATACGCCAAGCAGTGTTGCTAGTTCGTGGAAATGAGCAGGAGAAGGCCGAAACCCTGCTGAGGCGAGTTCTAGAAAAGCACCCCAACGAGCCAGGCCTAATCGGCTTTCTAGGCTGGGTGTATAAAACATGGGACCCGCGTAGAATTACCGACGCGCGCGAAACCTTCCTGCGCGCATACCAGCTCAAGTGGCGGAATGAAGAGATGTATAAGCATTGGGTGCTCATGGAGAACAGCGAGCACGAATGGACGAAGGCAGCTGAGGCGGCTGAGAAGGGGCTGAAATTGCTCCCGACAAGCACGCTACTGCGTGTTCTCGCAGGACAGGCGCGGAGTCGTCTCGGCAAAGAGCTAGCAGGCGGATTGCACCGAGAACGAGCAACAGAAGAGCGCATCAAAGCAAAGGAGCATCTGGAAGATGCCCTTAGCCGGCTAGACAGACTAGATCCCAACAAGAGCGTGCTTTTAGCTGATGCCTATCGCTCACTAGCGCTAACTTACGAAGCACTCGGCACCACAGATAAGATTCCTGGGCTTCTTTCTGAGTGGCGGCAACGATTTCCAGGAGACGTCAATCTCTTGCAAGACTGCGACCGAATCGCCAGGAAATTCCACCTACCACTACAGTAAGTGACTCCCTCTCAAGTCCGCCAGTCTAGCTCAGGAGAGTCAGGCTACGTAGGAGTACGCATTGGCAGCCATACGGGACTTCTGTTCCAAGCTGCCAAATCCAGCCCATTGTTTCAAGTCCAGCCCATTATTGAGCTGGTTTGCGCTATTCCCCCACGCGGAACCAGGTGAAGGAGTCCTCGCGCACGCGCCCTTCGGCCACCAGCTTCTCCAGTGACGCCAGGGCGCTGCGCTCCGCCACCGGGTGCAGGATGGGCGGCGTGTCCGCGTAGGCCGTGGCCACCACCTCCGCCAGCGTCGCGCCCGTCGCGGGCACCGCCTCCAGGATGAGGGCCTCGCGCTGGGCGCGGTGGCGCAGGTACTCGTTCAGCTTGCCCGGGCCGTCTGGCACCGGCGAGCCGTGCGCGGGGTACAGCGTGGTGACCGGCCAGTCGCGCAGCCGCTTCAGCTGCTCCAGGTAGTCCACCATGTTGCCTTCGGGCGGGTCGATGACGATGGAGCCCACGCTGGCCACCATGTCGCCCACGATGGCCGACTTGCTGCGCGAGTCCACCAGGCACACGTGACCGCGCGCGTGCCCCGGCGTGTGCAGCACGTGCCAGCGCTGCACCATGGGGCCGTCGAGGTTGAGCACCTCGCCGTCCTCCAGGAGCCGCTCCACCGGGAAGTCCAGCCGGTCCGCCGTGCGCGCATGGCACCAGAGCGGAATGCCCAGCCGCTCCTTCACCGCGAACGCTCCGCCCACGTGGTCGCCGTGATGATGCGTGAGCACCACCGCCACCGGACGGGCGCCCTCCGCCTTCAGGCCCGCCACCAGCGACAGGAGCTTCGCGTACTGCTTCACGTCGGAGGACCCCGGGTCCACGATGAGCAGGTCGCCCGTGCCCAGCACGTACGCGTTCGTGTGCGTCGCCGGCGGCAGCGTGGGCGTCTCCAGCGCCACCACCCGCACGCCGCGCTGGAACTCGATGCGCTGGGCCACGTAGCCCGGGCAGTACGGCGGCGTGCACAGCTTCGCGCGCGCGTCGGATTCATCCGTGAACTCCGACAGCACCTGCAGCGCGTGCTGCGCGGGCGGATGGAGCAGCGCCGTGCCGTCGCTCCAGCGCGACAGCCCGTCCTCCGGGCGGATCCACGCCCCTTCCGTCAGCTCGCCGGGGATGATGCTCGCGGCGGCGCCCTGCGGCAGCTCCACCAGGTAGAAGCGCGTGTCGAAGCGAACAGGGATGGCCGGCGGCGTCACCCAGCGCCCCGCGGGCTTGAGGTCCTCCGCGCGCAGCGACAGCGTGTGGCGCACCAGCCACTCGCTCCACTTCACCGTGCCCGCGAGCAGCGCCGCCCTCCCCTCCTCCAGCGTCTGGGGCGACAGCGCGCGCGCCCCTTCCGCCACCAGCACGCCCGCCTCCTCGAACAGCTCGCGCGCCGCGGCGGAGCGCAGCGCGGCCTCTTCGCCTTGCGCGCCCTGCACGGGCACGTCGTGGTCGTCCTTGTCCAGCTTGCCGCCGGGGAAGGCTTGGAAGCCGCCCGCGAAGGTGAGCGCGCGCTCGCGCTTCACCCAGAACACCTCCACGCCCGTATGCGCGCGGCGGTAGAGGATGACCACCGAGGAGGGCCGGGGCTCCACGGGGGTGTGGGGCCCGAAGAGGCCCATGCCGGGAAGGGGCTCGCTCATGGTTGCACCGTCGTCCTTCAGGATTCCGTCGTCTGGCCGAGCAGCCGGCCCATCATCTCGCGCGCCCGCTCCGCCTGGTCCGGCCGGACGTAGAGCCGCGTCAGTCGCACCGCGCCACTGTAGCGCTGGTAGAGCGGCGTGTAGCGCGCCACCTCCGTCAGCCGCCCCGTGGACACGTCCAGGATGAACAGACCCGGGTTGCCGCTGCCCCCGGAGGCCCCCACGTACTTGCTGAGCGCCCCCTTGGACTGCACGGTGTAGTGCTCGAAGCCGCCGCTGGTGAGCGCGCTGTTGAGCACCTCCAGGTCGTAGCCCGTGTCGCGCTCCGTGAACTGCGCCAGCAGCTTGAAGCCCTGCCGCCGGCTGATGCGCTCCGCCCACCGGTTCTTCGACCGGCGCAGCGTGTACCAGAGCGCCGCGTCGTCACAGAGCAGGAAGGCCTCCGGGTCGTGGGGAATCTCGAACTCGCCGGGCGTCTCCTCGTAGTACCGGCGCAGCATGTGGTCGAAGTTCACCGACGTGTGGTGCAGGTACACCGACACGAACATGTGGTAGCGGCTGAGCAGGAAGTCCTCGAACGCGAACGCCGCCGCGCGCGACAGGGCCAGCACCGCGCGTCCGTCCTTCACCGCCGGGTTCAGGTTGGAGACGATCCAATCCATGTCGTACCGGCCGTAGTTCACGCCCGTGTAGAACGAGTCGCGCAACAGATAGTCCATCCGGTCCGCGTCCAGTTCGCCGGAGACGATGGCGCGCAACAGCGGCGTCCAGTCCACGCCCTTGTGGGTGAAGCCCGGGTCCTTGGGCGGCTTCGCGCCGGTGATCAGCGCCACCGCCGCCATGGGGGTGATGCCTCGCGGGCCGAACTCGCGATGGATGATCTCCGTGAGCGAGCTGTCCAGGAGCAGCTTCGCCGTGTAGTCCTCGTGGGTCGCCTGCTCCCCTTCCGCCACGGAGTCCAGCCAGCCGGGCAGCCGCAGCAGCGACCGCCGGGGCGCGATGCGCTCGGACGCGTGGGAGAAGGGCATGTGCCCCAGGTCGTGGCAGAGCACCGCCAGGCGCACGGCGGTGCAGAAATGTTCACGCACATCGTCCGGCAGGTCGGACCGGCTGGCCACGGCGTTGAAGACGCGCGAGGCGACGAACATGGCGCCCAGGCTGTGGGCATGGCGGGTGTGGGTCGCGCCGGGGAAGGCCAGGTCCCCGAAGCCCAGCTGCCGCACGTAGCGCAGGCGCTGGTAGAAGCGGCTGTCGATGACGGCCTTCTCCGGGTCGCTCACCGGGATGACGCCGTGGATGGGGTCGCGAATCCGCATGTCGTCCTTGCCGGGCCCCTGCTCACCCAAGAAGCCCGGAACTGCTCCTACAGGTCACCCACCGTAGCGCATACCCTGGCAGGCGGTAGCCCTGTGAGGGGCCGACCGGCCACCACGTCACAGGCTGGGAAGGTCCCTGGGGACGTGCTAACCCTCGGGTCACTCCGAATGCACATCATCCTGCTGCACAATCGTGACCACGACCTCCTCGAGGACGACCCCGGGCGCGAAGCCCGCGAGGACGTGGTCCGGGTGGCCGAGAGCCTGGCCCACGCGCTGAGCCGGGACGGCGTGAACGCCGAGCCGCTCGCCATCGAAGGCGACAAGCTGGACTTCATGGAGGCCCTGCGCTTCCTCCAGCCCGACCTCGTGGTGAACCTCTGTGAGTCGCTGGCCGCCGACAGCCGCGGAGAGATGGCCGTCCCCTGCCTCCTGGACGCGCTGGGCCTGCCGTATACCGGCTCGTCCGCCCTGTCGCTGGGGCTGGCGCTGCACAAGCCCAAGGCCAAGGACATCCTGCGCGCCCACGGCGTCTCCACGCCCGCCTCCTTCCTCGTGAAGAAGCGCGAGGACGCACTGGCGGTGGACCTGCCGTGGCCGCTCATCGTGAAGCCCGCGCGCGAGGACGCCAGCGTGGGCATGGACTTCGACTCCGTGGTGACGGAGCGCTCGGCGCTCGTGCGGGCGTGCGAGTCCGTGCTGCGCACCTTCCACCAGCCCGCGCTCGTGGAGCAGTTCATCGCGGGACGCGAGGTGTACGTGCCGCTGTTGGGCAACAGCCCCCGCCAGCCGTTGCCGCTCACGGAGATCCACTTCGGCCGCGCGTTCGACAACCGGCCGAACATCGTGTCGTACCGGGCCAAGTGGGAGGCGGAGTCACCGGAGTACCGGGACTCGCCCACGGGGCCCTGCCGGCTCGACGCAGTGCAGGAAGCGCGTTGCATCCAGACGGCGCTGGAAGCATTTGCAGCGCTGGATTGCCAGGACTATGGACGCGTGGACCTTCGGGTGTCGCCCGAGGGTGTGCCGTACGTTATCGACATCAACCCCAACTGCGACCTCCACCCGGGCGCGGGGTTCGCGAAGGCGGCGCAGGCCGCCGGCATGGACTACGCGACCCTGGCCTCGCGACTCGTGGAGGTCGCTCTCGAAAGAGCCCATGGAAATCCGCACACTCGAAAGAAAGGACCGGGAGCCGCTCGCCGCGCTGATCCGGCGAATCGAAACCTTCTCGCAGGAGGAGCAGGACTGCGCCATCGAGCTGGTTGACACCGCGCTCACGGCGGGCAACCGCGACTACACCATCCTGGTGGCGGACCGCGGGCAGGACGGGGGCGGGC
>NZ_RAVW01000239.1 GCF_003611585.1 Corallococcus exercitus
CCCTGGGGCCCACCCTCGAAACACCGCGCCTCATCCTGCGCCCACCCACGCTCCAGGACCTGGACGGCTTCGTGGCGATGATGGCGGACGAGGAGACCGCGCGCTTCATCGGCGGCCTCCAGCCGCGCTCCAACGTGTGGCGCGCCGTCTGCACCATGGCCGGCTCCTGGGCCCTCCAGGGCTTCTCCATGTTCTCCATGTTCGAGAAGTCCACCGGGAAGTGGGTGGGGCGGCTGGGGCCCTGGATGCCCGCGGACTGGCCGGGCACGGAGGTCGGCTGGGGCCTGTCGCGCGATGCGTGGGGCAAGGGCTACGCGACGGAGGGCGCGGCGGCCACCATCGACTGGGCCTTCGACCACCTCGGCTGGACGGAGGTCATCCACTCCATCTCCCCGCCAAACGAGCCGTCGAAGCAGGTGGCCCGCCGGCTGGGCTCGCGCTTCCTGCGCATGGACATGCTGCCGGCGCCCTACAACGACCACGAGGTCGAAATCTGGGGCCAGAGCCGTGAGGAGTGGCGAACACGGAAGCGGTAGGCCCGGCACTTTTTCCCTCCCGTCCCGCCACGGGCTGACACAGATTGGCGCCATGAACTCACGCGCGCCCCAGCTGGTCCTCGTCCGTCACGGTGAGACGGAGTGGAGCCGCAGCAGCCAGCACACCGGCCGCACGGACCTGCCCCTCCTGGAGGAGGGCCGCCAGATGGCGGAGCAGCTCCGTGCGCCCCTGGGCGCGTGGCGCTTCGCCGCCGTGTGGACCAGCCCGCTGACGCGCGCCCTGGAGACATGCGTGCTCGCGGGCTACGGCGACGTGGCCCAGAAGAAGGACGACCTGATGGAGGTCAACTACGGCGACTACGAGGGCCGCACCGGCGCGGACATCCGCACCACGCGCCCGGACTGGACGCTGTGGAAGGACGGCGTCCCCAACGGCGAGACGCTGGAGGAGGTGGGCGCCCGCGTGGACCGCGTCATCGCGGAGGCACGCGCCCTCCAGGACGACGTGCTCCTCTTCTCCCACGGGCACCTCTTGCGCATCCTCGCCGCGCGCTGGCTGGGCCTGCCCCCGGACGGAGGCCGGCTGTTCCACCTGGGCACGGCGTCGCTCAGCGTGCTGGGCTCCGAGGCCGGCGGCAGGCAGCCGGTCCTCGTGAGCTGGAACGACACCACGCACCTGAAGGGCTGAGCGCTACAGCTTCCCCTCCAGGAAGTTGCGCACCAGCGACGGGCCCTCCGGCGTCAGCACGCTCTCCGGATGGAACTGCAGGCCCACCACCGGCCGCGTGCGGTGCCGGAGCGCCATCACCAGGCCGTCCTGGCTCCACGCCGTGGCCTCCAGCTCCGCGGGCATGGAGTCCGCGGCCACCACCAGCGAGTGGTACCGCGCCGCCTGGAAGCCCTGCCGCACGCCGGTGAAGACGCCGGTGCCTTCGTGCCGGATGAGCGCCGCCTTGCCGTGCACGGGCTCCGGCGCGCGCACCACCTGGCCGCCGAACGCCGCGCCAATGGACTGGTGCCCCAGACACACGCCCAGCACCGGCACGCGCGACTGGGAGATGGCCGCCACGCTCACCCCGGCCTCGTGCGGGGTGCACGGCCCCGGGGACACCACCAGGTGCGACGCGCCCGAAGCCGCCACACCCGCGGCATCCAGTGCGTCGTTGCGCACGACCTTCACCTCCGCGCCCAGCGTGTAGAGCAGCTGCACCAGGTTGAAGGTGAACGAGTCGTAGTTGTCGATGACGAGGATCACCGCCCACCTCCTTCGCGCGCCAGCCGCAGCGCGGCGGCCATGGCGCCCGCCTTCGCTTCCGTCTCGTCCGCTTCCTTCATGGGGTCCGAGTCCGCCACCAGCCCCGCGCCGGCGGTCCACATCGTGCGGTCGCCATCCACGAAGAAGGTGCGCAGCGCGATGGCCACGTCCAGCGTGCCGCAGAAGGACAGGTAGCCCACCGCGCCGGCATAGGGCCCGCGCCGCATGGGCTCCAATTCGTCGATGATCTGCATCGCGCGGATCTTCGGCGCGCCCGACACGGTGCCCGCGGGGAAGGTGCTCGCCAGCGCGTCCAGCGCGTCGAAGCGCGTGGTGTCCAGCTTGCCGCGCACCTGGGACACGATGTGCATGACGTGGCTGTAGCGCTCGATGATCATCAGGTCCTCGATGCGCACCGTGCCCGGCGCGGCCACCCGGCCCACGTCGTTGCGTCCCAGGTCCACCAGCATGATGTGCTCGGCGCGCTCCTTCTCGTCCGCGAGCAGCTCCTTCTCCAGCCGCTGGTCCTCCGCCTCGGAGCCGCCCCGGCGGCGCGTGCCCGCGATGGGCCGCACCACCACGTCCCCGTCGCGCACCTGCACCAGCAGCTCCGGCGACGCGCCTACCAGCGCGCGCGCCTCGCCCAGGTCCACCAGGAAGAGGTACGGCGACGGGTTCACCCGCCGCAGCGCCCGGTAGAGCGACAGTGGCGGGATGGCGCCCTTCGCCTCGAACCTGCGCGCGAGCACCGCCTGGAAGCAGTCGCCCGCGCGCACGTACTCCTGCACCTTCTCCACCGCCCGCGCGTAGCCCTCGCGGTCCCAGCACGCGACGGGGGCCGGCGCGTTCTTCTGCGTGGGGGCGGGCGCGTAGGCCTCCGGCGGCAGCGGCCGGCGCAGCTTCTCCGCCATCGCCTCCGCGCGCGCTTCCGCGTCCTTCAGCGCCTGCGCGACGCTGCCGTGCAGCGCGGGCCGCGCGATGGCGATGGCCTTGAGCGTCTGGGTGCGCGTGTCGTGGGTGACGAAGTCCTCGGCCACGAGCCACTCGGAGTCCGGGAAGCCCGTGTCGCGCGGGTGGCGGTCCGGCACGCTCGGCTCGAACCAGGACGTGGCGTTGTAGCCCAGGTAGCCCACGAGCCCGCCCAGGAAGGGCGCCTCGCCCGGCAGCGTCGCCACGGACAGCTCGCGCCACAGCGTGCGCAGCACGTCCAGCGGCCGGCCCTCGCGGCGCTCCTCGTGCGAGCCCCGCCACAACGTGAGCCCGTCCCGGTCCAGCCGCACGCGGCCCGCCGGGTTCACGCCCACGTGGCTGTAGCGCCCGAAGCGCTCGCCGCCGTAGCACGACTCGAGGATGAAGCCGCGGCTTCCACCGCCCAGCTTCAGGTATGCCGACAGCGGCGTATCCAGGTCCGCCGGCAACTCCACCGACACCGGCACCGCCTGGCCTGCTTCCGCGCGCTGCCGGTAGGCTGCCTTCCGCTCCTGCGCATCCATGGTCGATTGCCCTGACCCCTCTGCCACTTCCCGGAGGGGCGCCCGGGTGCCCGGCCTTCCGGGCCCTGCGACTACGGCTTCGCGACGGGCTTCGCCTGAGCGAACACGCCGTCCTGCCACTGATAGACCTCGCGCTCCGTAACCTTCCGCGGCTTGCCTTCTTCCTCTTCCTCCACACTCGTGCGGACCACCAGGGCCCGCTTCGCGGCTGGCTGGAAGGAGACCTCGAAGCTGCTCTCGTTCGGAGGGTCCATCAGCCCGCCCAGCTCCAGCGCCAGCTTCGCCTTGCCCAGCACTCCCGCCTTCCCATTCGAACCGGTGTAGCTCACGTAGGACGTGACGTAGTCGCCACAACGCTCCGGCGTGGAGTCCAGCTGCAGCAGCGTCACGCCCGCCTGCTTCGCGGGGACGAGCGTCACCTTCACCGGGCCGCCCCGCCCTCCGCCGTAGTCCGTGGACGCCACCGCCACGTCCACGCTGCTCACGCGGCGGGGCGGCTTCACGTTCGGCTCCAGCACGCGCACGCGCGCCTTGAACTCGTTGCTCATCACCACCGTGGCCACTTCCATTTCGCCGTCCCCGTCCAGGTCGGCCTCGAAGCGGAACGGCGTGAGCGTGTTGCCGAAGACCCAACCGGACACAGGCGCCGCGCCCGGAGCCGCCTTCGCGTCCACGACAGCCACCTGGTACCAGCTGTTGATGTACTCGCCGACCCTCGCGCGCGTCCCCGCCTTCAGTACGCGCACGGGCGTGCCCAGCATCAGCGTCTTCACCACGCCCGCGTCCGCCGCCGCGCTCGCGCGCAGGTTCGCCTCGTCCACGCCCAGGTAGACCTGCTGCCCCGCGGTGAACGCGGTGAACGCGAAGTCCTCCGGGGCCGGCGTGCCCGCCTCCGCCAACGGCGCGCTGTATTCGAGCACCGCGTCCGAAGCAGGGGTGGACTGCGCCAGGGTGAGGGACAGGAGGAGCGCGGGCGTCAGCATCACGAAAGAGTCCGGAAGTGGGAGGTTCCCGGGTTTATCCCCCGTCCACGCCCACCATCCAAGGGGCCCTCCGGTCCCTGCCTTCGTCGTTTGGATCGCAAGCAGGGCCTGGACGCACGCCTACCCCCTTGTCAGCGGAGCGCCCCGGGAGGTTGGGCCGTGGGTGGCCCCTGTTCCAAGGCCTCGTTACCTCTAGAGGACCGTGGCCACCGCGACGACCCATCAGGACCGACCGCCGTTGGTTTCCGTGACGCCGCAGGGGCTGTACTGCCAGGCGGGGAACTTCCACATCGACCCGTGGCGTCCGGTGGAACGGGCGCTCGTGACCCACGCGCACGGCGACCACGCCCGGAGCGGCAGCAAACGCTACCTGGGGGCCCGCGCCGGGCTGGGCCTGCTGCAACGACGGCTGGGCGCGGACGCGGTCATCGACACGCTGGAGTACGGCGAGCCGCTGAAGGTGGGCGACACCACCGTGAGCTTCCACCCCGCTGGCCACGTGCTGGGCAGCGCGCAGATCCGCGTCGAGCACCGGGGCGAGGTGTGGATCATCTCCGGCGACTACAAGCGCATGCCGGACCCCACGTGCGCGCCCTTCGAGGTGGTGCGCTGCCACACCTTCATCACCGAGGCCACGTTCGGCCTGCCCATCTTCCGCTGGGATGACACGAGCCTCGTGGCCCAGGACATCCTTCGCTGGTGGGACGCGAACCGCGAGGCGGGGCGCTCGGCGGTGCTGTTCTGCTACGCGCTGGGCAAGGCACAGCGGCTGCTGGCGGAGCTGGGCAAGCTGACGGACCGGCCCGCGTACGTGCACGGCGCGGTGAACGGACTCGTCACCGCGTACCGCGAGGCGGGCATCGCGATGCTGCCCACGCAGCTGGTGTCGGAGACGGAGAAGGGCACGTCCTTCGCGGGAGCGCTGGTGCTGGCGCCTCCGAGCGCGGCCGGCTCCACGTGGATGCGCCGCTTCGGTGAAGCGGAGACGGGCTTCGCGTCGGGCTGGATGCGCGTGCGCGGCAACCGGCGGCGGCGCGGCTACGACCGGGGCTTCGTGCTGTCGGACCACGCGGACTGGCCGGACCTGCTGCGCACGGTGGCGGACACGCAGGCGGAGAAGGTGCTCGTGACGCACGGCTACACCGACCCTTTGTCGCACTACCTGCGGGAGCGGGGCGTGGATGCCTCGCCGCTCGCCACGCCCTTCGAGGGCGAAGCGGAGGACTGACCCGTGCGAGCACTGGCCGACCTGTACGACACGCTCGACCAGACGACCTCCACCAACGCGAAGGTGGAGGCGATGGCGCGGTACTTCCAGAAGACGCCGCCGGAGGACGCGGCCTGGGGGCTGTTCTTCCTCACGGGCCAGAAGCTCAAGCGGCTGCTCACGTCGAAGCTGCTGGTGGGCTGGACGCAGGAACTGACGGGCATCCCGGACTGGCTCTTCGATGAGGTCTACGCGTCGGTGGGAGACCTGGCGGAGGTGATTGCCCTGCTGCTCGACGGCGCGAACCTCCCGCCCGAGCACGCCGAGGAGCTTCCCCTCTCACGCTGGTTGGAGGAGCGCCTGTTGCCGCTGCGAGGACTGGACGCGGCGGAGCAGCGCGAGCGCGTGGTGGGCTGGTGGAAGTCCATGCCCCGCCGCGAGCTGTTCCTGCTCAACAAGATGCTCACCGGCGAGCTGCGCGTGGGCGTGTCCAACACGCTGGTGGTGCGCGCCATCGCGCAGGTCACAGGGCTGCCACCGCCCAGCGTGGCGCACCGGCTGATGGGGACGTGGACGCCGACGAAGACGTTCTTTGAACAGCTCATCGCGCCGGACGTATCGGACGGCCACGTGTCGCGCCCGTATCCGTACTACCTCGCGTCACCGCTAGAGCAGCCCGCGGAGTCGCTGGGTGAATTGAGTGACTGGTTCGTGGAGTGGAAGTGGGACGGCATCCGGGGCCAGCTCATCCGCCGCCAGGGGGACGTGTTCCTCTGGAGCCGGGGCGAGGAGCTGATCACCGAACGCTTCCCCGAGATCACCGAGGCCGCCCGGGCCCTGCCCGAGGGCACGGTGCTCGATGGCGAGGTGATGGCCTACGAGGACGGAACGCCCCTGCCCTTCGCCCGGCTCCAGCGCCGCATTGGCAGACAGAAGCTCACGCCCAAGGTGCTGGCGGAGGCCCCCGCCGCTTTCGTCGTCTACGACCTCTTGGAGCAGGACGGCAAGGACGTGCGCGAACTGCCCCTGCGCGAGCGCCGCGCGAGGCTGGAGGCCCTGCTCAAGGACCACCCGCGCTTCCCCCTCTCCCCGTCGGTGACGGCGCCGTCGTGGGAGGCATTGGCGGAGCTGCGCAAGGAGTCCCGCGAGCGCAACGTCGAAGGCCTGATGATCAAGCGCCTGGACTCGGTGTACCAGACGGGGCGCAAGCGCGGCGATTGGTGGAAGTGGAAGATCGACCCGTACACGGTGGACGCGGTGTTGCTCTACGCGCACCCGGGCCACGGCCGCCGCTCGTCGCTCTACACGGACTACACCTTCGCGGTGTGGAACGGCGAGGACCTGCTGCCGGTGACGAAGGCCTACTCGGGCCTCACCGACGAGGAGATCGGCCGTCTGGACCGGTGGATCCGCGCGCACACGAGGGAGAAGTTCGGTCCGGTCCGTTCGGTGGATCCGGAGCAGGTGTTCGAGCTGCACTTCGAAGCCATCGCCCCATCCCCGCGACACAAGTCGGGCATCGCCCTGCGCTTCCCTCGCATCGCCCGCTGGCGCGCGGACAAGACAGCAAGGGACGCGGACACGCTCGACTCGCTGAAGGGGCTGCTCCATGCAGCCCACTAAGCCGCGCCGTCGCAATCGCATGCGCGGCAAGCACGCGCCGGAAAATCAGACCGAAGCACCGAAGCGCACCCGCGCGAAGCGTCCCGCGCCCCGCACCCCTTCCCCATACCAAGGCGCGCCGCTGGCTCAGCTTCGCCAGTGGTTCGCGTCGAAGGGCTGGACGCCCTACGCCTTCCAGGAGGAAGCCTGGGCGGCCTACGCGCGCGGAGACAGCGGCCTCATCCACGTGCCCACCGGCGCGGGCAAGACCTACGCGGCCTACATCGGCCCGCTGGCGGACGCGGCGGAGCGCAACGAGAAGGGTCTTCAAATCCTCTACCTCACGCCGCTGCGAGCGGTGTCGCGTGACGTGGAGCAGGCCCTGCGCGAACCGCTCCTGGCCCTGGACGCGGACCTGGAGGTGGAGAGCCGCACGGGCGACACGTCCTCCTCCGTGCGCCAGCGTCAGCGCGAGCGCCTGCCCCAGGTCCTCATCACCACGCCGGAATCCCTCTCACTCCTGCTGACCCAGGAGCAGGCGGCGGAGAACTTCGCCTCGCTGCGCGCCGTCATCGTGGACGAGTGGCACGAACTGCTCGCCTCCAAGCGAGGCACGCAGGTGGAGCTGGCCCTGGCGCGCCTGCGCCACTTCGCCCCGGGCCTGCGCACCTGGGCGCTGTCCGCCACGCTCGCCAACCTGGAGGAGGCCGCGCGCACCGTCGTCGGCACGGACCGGAAGCCCACGCTGGTGAGCGCGGAGCTCCAGCGTCCCGTGGACGTGGAGACACTGCTCCCCGCGGAGGTGGACTCCTTCCCGTGGTCGGGCCACCTGGGCTTCTCCATGCTCCCGCGCGTGGCCGAGTGGCTGGACCCCACGCAGTCCACGCTCCTCTTCACCAACACCCGCTCACAAGCAGAGCGCTGGTTCGAGGGCCTGCGCTTCCTGCGCCCGGAATGGGAGCACCTGCTCGCGCTGCACCACGGCTCCATCGACCGCGAGGAGCGCGAGCGCGTGGAGGGAGGCCTCAAGGACGGCAGCCTGCGCCTCGTCGTGTGCACGTCCTCGTTGGACCTGGGCGTGGACTTCGGCCCGGTGGAGCGCGTCATCCAGATAGGCAGCCCCAAGGGCATCGGCCGCACCCTCCAGCGCGCGGGCCGCAGCGCGCACCGCCCCGGCGCCACCTGCCGCATCCTCTTCGTCCCCACGCACGCGCTCGAACTGGTGGAGATGGCCGCCGCCCGGGACGCCATCGCGAGCCGCGAGGTGGAGCCACGCACGCCGCTGTCCAAGCCGCTCGACGTGCTGGCCCAGCACCTGGTGACGTGCGCGCTGGGAGGAGGCTTCACCCGCGAAGCCCTGCGCGACGAGGTCCGCACCGCCACGAGCTACGCGTCCCTCACCGATGAGGAGTTCGACTGGGCCCTCACCCTGGTGCGCGAGGGCGGCCCCACGCTGCGTGCCTATCCGGAGTTCCGCCGAGTGGTCGAAGTAGACGGCCGCTTCCGGGTGCCCGACGTGCGGCTCGCGAGGCTGCACCGGCTCAACATCGGCACCATCACCTCGGACGCGTCCGTGCAGCTGCGCTACTGGAGCGGCGGCAACCTGGGCACGGTGGAGGAGTCCTACGTCAGCCGCCTCAAGCCCGGGGACACCTTCCTCTTCGCGGGCCGCCGGCTGGAGTTCAGCCGCTTCAAGGACATGACGGCGTACGTGAAGCCCGCGAAGGCCAAGGCCACGCAGACGCCGCGCTGGGGCGGCAGCCGCCTTCCCCTCTCCACGTCGCTCGCCGCCGCGATGCGCCGCACATTGGAAGCCGCGCGCCAGGGCGACGTGACGCGAGACGAGATCGCCGCCGCGTGGCCCATCCTCGACGCGCAGGCCCGCCTGTCGCGCATCCCCGGCGACAACAGCTGTCTGGCGGAGACCTGCCGCACGCGCGACGGCCACCACCTCTTCCTCTATCCCTTTGAAGGGAGGCTCGTGCACGAGGGCCTGGCGGCGCTCCTCGCCCTGCGCCTCACGCGTCTCCAGAAGGCCACCTTCAGCCTGTCGGTGAATGACTACGGCCTGGAGCTGCTCACCCCCACGCCCTTCCCCTTCGACGAGGCCCTGCGCCCGGCCCTCTTCACCCGCGAGCGGCTGGTGGAGGACATCCTGGAGAGCGTGAACCTGAGCGAGCTCGCGCGCAGGCAGTTCCGCGACATCGCCCGCGTGGCGGGGCTGGTGATGCCGGGCCTGCCCGGAGCGCGCAAGTCCACCCGCCAGGTCCAGGCCAGCTCGGCGCTCCTCTATGACGTCTTCGTGAAGTACGACCCGGACAACCTCCTCTTGCGCCAGGCGCGCCGCGAGGTGCTGGAGCACCAGTTCGAACAGGGCCGGCTCGCGCGCACCCTGGAGCGCCTGGAGGCGAACCCCGTCGAAGTCGTCCACGTCCACCGGCCCTCGCCGCTGGCCTTCCCGCTCGTCGTCGAGCGCATCAGCGCGAGCGTGTCCAACGAATCCCTGCTGGACCGCGTGGAGCGCCTCAAGGAGCGATGGTCCCAGGCCGATGCCAGACCCGCGTAGCGGACGCGGACGTGGAGCTGCTCCCGGAGCGGGCCCTGCACTGGCCCCAGGCCGGCGTGCTCGCCGTGGCCGACCTGCACTGGGGCAAGACGGAGTCCTTCCAGCAGCACGGCATCCCCCTGCCCCTGGGCGTCCTGGAGGATGACCTGGCCCGCCTGTCCTCCGCCCTCACCGCCACCGGCGCCCGGCGGCTGCTCCTGGTGGGGGACCTCGTCCACTCGCGCCAGGGGCTCACCGCCGACGTCATCAGCCGCGTGAATGCCTGGCGCGAAAACCATGCTTCATTAGAAGTCGTGCTGATACGCGGCAATCACGACCGTCACGTCCCGACCCTGCCCCCCACCTGGCGGATGGAGGACCGCGAGGATGCATTAGATGAAGGCCCGTTCCGCTTCGCCCACCACCCAGAGCCCGCCGCCGGCCGCTACGTGTGGGCCGGTCATCTCCACCCCATGGTGCGCCTGACGGGCGGGGCGGACCGGCTGCGGCTGCCCTGCTTCCACCTGCGTCCCGGGGTGGGCGTCCTGCCCGCGTTCAGCGCCTTCACCGGGGGGCTGGACGTGCGGCGGGGCAAGAAGGACCGCGTCTACGCCGTCGCCGGCACCGCGGTGGTGGAGGTGTAGCACCATGAGCCAGGCCAAGCGCCGCCGCGTGCTGGGGATCATCGCCACCGACGCCACCTTCGAGCGCGTCCCCCACCGGGGCGCCGAGGTGTGGATGGGCAAGTGCCTGCACTGCAACGCCCACCTCACCGTCGGCCTGGACGGCGAGCCCATCAGCCGCGCCACCATCGAGCACATCGTGCCCCGGACCGCCGGCGGCACCGACGCGCTGGAGAACCTGGGCCTCGCCTGCGCCCGCTGCAACCAGGGCAAGGGCAGCCGCCACGACGCCCACTTCCACCGCGACGCCCGCGTGCGCGAGCTGGTGGACCGCCTGCTCCAGAAGCGCCGCGATCGCTGGCGAGACCCTGGCGACCCGGACTCCGAGTAGCCCCGCGTCAGGCGTGGCGCGCGCCGTCGCACCCTGTAGCGCGCACCCTGAGAGGGATTGATCCCCGAGGGCGAAGCCCCTCGTGCAAAGCTCCCTTCCGATCGCCAGAAGCGGGATTCATCACCCCGCGCGGCCAACTTGTCGCAACCGCCCCGGGAAGTGCTAAGCGCTCCTTATTCCCACTCCCCACAACATGGTTGACACTGCCGTGCTCATGAATGATGGTCCCGCGCCGCGTTGGGTCGGGAAATGCATGAGGGACCCACGCCCACGGCACCATCCTAGAGGTTCGTTGGACGTGACTGCCTTGCCGTCTGAGCGCCAGGAGCCACTGCCCGCCCGGTCCACCGGGACCGGGACGGCCCCCCTGACTTCCGCGCCGAACGGATTCCCCGCGTCCACCCCTGGTTTCATGTCGCCTTCAGTCCCCTTGCCCCTGGTCCTGGTATGAGCGGCCCTCTCTTCCCACGCTGGACGAATACGGTGTCGCGCCTGTCGGCCGCGATGCTCCTCGCCGTGCCCGCCATCGCCATCGGCGGCCTCTTGGCCTACGTGCGCAGCCCTCACGTGACCAATCAGGCGCACCCGGTGGAACAGCCCATCGAGTTCGACCACCGGCACCACGCCGGTGACGAGCAGATCGACTGTCGCTACTGCCACTGGACGGTGGAGAAGTCCCCGTCGGCGGGCATCCCCTCCACCACCGTGTGCATGTCCTGCCACGCGCAGGTGTGGAACAAGAGCCCGTACCTCACCGAGGTCCGCAAGGCGTTCTTCGCCGACCAGCCCATCCCCTGGGTCCGCGTCCACAACCTGCCGGACTTCGTCTACTTCAACCACTCCATCCACGTGAGCAAGGGCGTCGGCTGCGCCACCTGCCACGGCCGCGTGGACCAGATGGGCGCCATCGAACAGGCGTCCCCGCTGACGATGAGCTGGTGCCTGGACTGCCACCGCAACCCCGGCCCCAACCTCCGCCCCCAGGAGTTCATCACCAGCATGACCTGGGCGCCCCCCGCGGAGAAGGCGGAGGCCTCGGCCCTCGCTGAGAAGCTCTCCAAGGAATACGACGTTCACTCGCGCACGAGCTGCTCCACATGCCACCGATGAACACCAAGCCTGACAGCGCGCCCGCGCAGGACACCCCCTCGTCGTTCGCGCTCCCGGTCGTCTCGGGCCGCAACGAGGCCGCCCCCCACGCGCACGCCCACGACGACGTCGTGACGGAAGCCCTCGAGCACGCCTCCACCCGCGCCGTCCCGGCGGAGGGCGCGTACGGCAAGACGTACTGGCTCGGCCTGGAGGAGAAGCTCGCCACGCCGGAGTTCCTGGAGGAGACCCGCCCGGAGTTCCCCGTCGGCGCGGACCTTCCCCCCACCGGCTTCGCCCGCCGCGAGTTCATGCAGCTCCTGGGCGCGTCGCTCGCCCTGGCCGGCGCCACCGCGTGCAGCACCCGTCCCCAGGACGAGCGGCTGGTCGCGTACACGAAGACGCCGCCGGAAGTCGCCCCGGGCAACCCGCTGCACTACGCGTCCGGCATGACGCTCGGGGGCCACACCTCCGGCCTGCTCATCACCGCGCGCGAAGGCCGTCCGATCAAGGTCGAGGGCAACCCCCAACACCCCATCAACAAGGGGTCCGCGGGCATCTTCGAGCAGGCGTTCCTGCTCTCCCTCTATGACCCGCAGCGCGCCCGCGTGCTGCGCCAGGGCAACAACCCCCGCTCGCTGCGCGTGCTGGCCGAGGAGTTGTCCACCCTCGTCAGCCAGAAGGCCGCGGCCGACGGCGGCAGCCGCCTGCGCTTCCTCACGGAGCCCATCAGCTCGCCGATGCTGCGCGACGTGACGGGCCGCATCCAGAAGAAGCTGCCCAACGCGCGCTTCCACACGTTCTCGTCCATCACCGACTCCGCCGCCGCCGAGGCGCACCGCGCCCTGTTCGGCCAGCCGGTCCAGGCCCTCTACGACCTGAGCCGCGCGGACGTCATCGTCTCCCTGGACGCGGACTTCCTGGAGAGCCGCCCGGAGAACCTGGCCCTCAACCGCCAGTTCGCGGACCGCCGCGACCCGAAGAACGGCGAGCTCAACCGCCTGTACGTCGCGGAAGCCCGCCTGTCGCTCACCGGCGGCATGGCGGACCACCGCCTGCGCGTGAAGTCCTCGGAGGTCTTCGGCATCGCCGCCGCGCTGGCGCAGGCCGTGGGTGGCCCCGCCGCCAGCCTGGGCGCGACCGCCTCCGGCAAGGCCGGCACGATGCGCCCGGAGGTCTCCTCGTGGGTGCAGGCCGTGGCCCAGGACCTCAAGTCCAAGTCCGGCCGCTCCGTGGTGCTCGCCGGTGAGCGCCAGCCCGCCGCCGTGCACGCGCTGGCCCAGGCCATCAACGCCGCGCTGGGCAACGTGGGCACCACCGTGAAGGTCGTCCCGGCCGCGGCTCCGGAGGCCTCGGGCCTGTCGGAGATCAGCGCCCTGGTGGCGGACATCAAGGCCGGCAAGGTGGACACGCTGGTCATCACCGCCGTCAACCCCCTCTACGCCCTGCCGGTGGACGCGGGCCTGGCGGAGGTGCTGGACCCCAAGCAGAACGCCAACCGCAAGGCGCTGTCCGTCCTGTACGCGGGCCACTACGAGGACGAGACCTCCAAGTTCGCCGACTGGTTCGTGCCCCTGGCGCACCAGCTGGAGACCTGGAGCGACGGCCGCTCGGCGGACGGCACCGTCAGCATCGCGCAGCCCCTCATCCAGCCGCTCTTCAACGGCGTGCCGGAAGCGGAGCTGTTCGCGCTGTTCCTCGACGAGCCCTTCCGCCCCGCCTACCAGATGCTGCGCGACTACTGGACCGCGCAGGGTGGCGAGGCCGGCCGCGCCGACTTCGAGACCCGCTGGGAGACCTGGGTCTCCGAGGGCGTCGTCCCCGGCAGCATCGCCTCCGCCCTGACGGCCACCCCGGACGCGGGCGCCGCCAACGCGCTGGTCGCCGCCTACCAGCCGCCCGCGGCCGGTGAGCTGGAGATCAACTTCGTCCACGACTACAAGCTGCTGGACGGCCGGTTCTCCAACAACGCGTGGCTCCAGGAGACGCCGGACCCCATCTCGAAGATCGTCTGGGACAACGCCGCCATCCTCGGCCCGGCCACGGCCAAGAAGCTGGGCCTGGAGAACGGCCACGTCGCGGAGCTGGAGTACGGCGGGCGCAAGCTGCAGGTCCCCGTCACCGTCCTCCCCGGCCACGCGGACGACACCGTCACCGTGGCGCTGGGCTATGGCCGCACCGGCCTGCACGAGGTCGTGGCCAAGGGCGTGGGCTTCAACGCCAACCTGCTGCGCAGCGTGAACGCCCCCTGGTTCGACGGCGGTGCGAAGCTGACCAAGGCCCGCGGCAGCCACAAGTTCTCCCGCACCCAGTACCACTGGCGCATGGAGGGCCGCCCGCTGGCGCTCGACATGTCCGTCAGCGAGCTCAAGCACCCGTCGAAGGAGACGGAGCACACGCTGGAGCGCGTCCAGGCCAAGTACGAGCTGGGCAAGCAGAACAACCTGCCGGACTTCCAGTACGCCACCAAGCCGGAAGAGGGCTACAAGTGGGGCATGTCCATCGACCTGTCGCGCTGCACGGGCTGCAACGCGTGCGTCGTGGCGTGCCAGGCGGAGAACAACATCCCCGTCGTCGGCAAGGAGCAGGTGGGCCGCGGCCGTGAGATGAACTGGCTGCGCATCGACCGCTACTTCCAGGGCGATGAGAACGACCCCACCATGGTCATGCAGCCCGTCGCGTGCGTGCACTGCGAGAAGGCCCCCTGCGAGTACGTCTGCCCGGTGAACGCCACCGTGCACTCGGACGAGGGCCTCAACGACATGGTGTACAACCGCTGCATCGGCACGCGGTACTGCTCCAACAACTGCCCGTACAAGGTCCGCCGCTTCAACTACCTGCACTACACGCAGGGCAAGACGCCGACCGAGAAGATGCTGATGAACCCGGACGTCACGGTGCGCAACCGCGGCGTCATGGAGAAGTGCACGTACTGCGTGCAGCGCATCGAGCGCGTCCGCATCAACGCCCGCGTCGAGCGCCGCCTCATCCAGGAGACGGAGCTCCAGACGGCGTGCCAGCAGACCTGCCCCACGAACGCCATCGCCTTCGGCTCCCTGGCGGACCCCGCCCAGCGCGTCACCCAGCTCCACGAGGACGAGCGTGCCTACCGGCTGCTGCACGAGCTGGGCACCCGCCCCCGCAC
>NZ_RAVW01000023.1 GCF_003611585.1 Corallococcus exercitus
GAGACAGCTGCCCATCTTCGGCAGCGACGCCACCAGCGCGAGCTGCCCGGCCTCCCCCTGCTCCGCCAGCGCCAGCGCCAGCGTCTTCTGCAATTCGCGGTCGGGCTCCAGCAGCGCCGCGCGGGCCACGTCGATGCCTTCGGGCCCCACGGACGTGAGCCCCACCAGCGCCGCCGCGCGCAGCACCGGGCTGGCGTCCTCGGCGTAGCCCTTGAGCACCTCCAGCGCCCCGGGCGCCTTGAGCGTGCCCAGCGCGGTCAGCAGCGTGGCCAGCGGCTGCAGCTTCGCGGGCTCCACGTCGTCGCTCAGCTCCGAGGGGACTCGCGGCTGGACCACCACGCGCCCGGCCTCCTTCGCGCGGGCCGCGTTGAGCGCCTGGAGCCGCTCGAAGAGCTGCGCGTGCTTGGCGGAGCGGTTGTCGTCCTTCCCCTTCCCCGCCTCCGGACGCGGTGCCGACGGATCCAGGTCCGCGCTGTACTTCCGCGGCAGCGCCTGCGTGACCCAGTCCGCTCGCAGCGCCGTGAGCCCGGCGACCTCCTGCTCGTAGAGCTTCTGGATGACGGGCACCACGGAGGCGTCGCGCACGTGGGTCACCGCCTCCACCGCGAGCGTGCGCAGCCCCACGTCCGGCTGGTTGAGCCACGGCGTCACCTTGGGCAGCAGCGCCTGCGCCGCCGGGCCCAGGCCCGCCACCGCCTGGAGCCCCGACGCCGCGGAGGCCGGGCGCGAGAGCCGCTCCGCGATGGGCTCCGCCGGGCAGCCGCCTCGCGAACGCATGGCGCGGCCGGCGTCCAGGGCCTCGTCCCGGGCGCCGTCGAGCGCGATGGCGCACAGCGCGGCGTCCGTCGTGGGCGTGCGCGGGAAGGTCAGGATGGCTTCGGTGGCCAGCGGGCTCACCGCGCTCTTCTCCACCGCCACGGCCTGGAGCTTCGTCGCGGCCGTCGGGTCCTGCAGCTTCATCAGCGCGCTGATGGCGGACTCGCGCAGCTCCGGGAAGCTCTCGTCGAGGAGCAGCGCGATGGGGGCCACCGCGCGGGTGTCGCCCGCGTCTCCCAGCCCGCGCACGGCGGCGGCGGCGAGGATGACCTGGCTATCTCGCACCATGGGCAGCAGCCGGTTCACGGCCTCCGCGCGGCCGCTCTTGCCCAGCTCCTCGGCGGCGCCCACGCGTTCGGGGAGCGCGCCTTCGGTGAGGGCCAGGAGGTTGCGGTCCCAGAGTCCCTTGGATTCGGCGGCGACGACGGAGGCCATGGCGCCGGGGACGTTCGTGCTCTTGAGGGCCTGGACGATGACCTGGCGCGTGGCGCGGCCCCGCCGTCCATACTGGAGCGTGAGGTACGCCTTGGCCTTGTCGTTCTTCACCTTGGCGAGCGCCAGGGCGGCCTGGCCCTGCACGGCCTCGTCCGGATCCTCCAGGAGCTCCCCGAGCAGATCCACGACGCGCGGATCCTGGCTCTCCCCGAGCGCGCCAGCGGCCTCTCCCCGGACGATGGCGGAGAGGTCCTTGGCGGCGCGGGTGAAGAGGACCAGGTCGTCCGGGTTGTTCTGCGCGGCCAGCTTCTTCACGGCGGCGGCGCGGATTTCAGGACGGGGGTCCTGGATCTCCGCGAGGAGCTGATCCCGGTTGCCGTTGCACCCGACGAGCAGGGTCAGGGCGAGGAAGAGGGGTCGCACGCGGATTCGCATCGTTCTCCCGGAGCGGCGGACGGTGGAGGTAGGCGGCGGTTATATCAACGCCCCCCCGGGCCGCCCACCGACGGAGCGACCCAGGAGGACGGATGTTTCAGCGGGAGCGGCCACCGCGAGGAGGCGGACGGCCTGCCCCTCCCCGAGGCGCCTTGCTGCTCCAGCGCGGCTCCGAGTCGCGCGTCTTGCGCGCCTTGAAGTCCTGGAAGCCGGCGCCGCCCTCACCCGGGGGCGCCTTCTTCACGCCCGCGCGGACGATGCGCTCGCCGGAGGCGCTGGACGCGGACTCACCACCGCGAGACCGGCTGCCGGAGCTCTCGCCACGGGGCTTGAAGTCCCGGCGCTCGGGACGGCCCGCGGACTCGCCGCGCGGCTTCCATTCACGACGCTCCGGGCGGTCGCCGCCCGCACCGGCGGGCTTGCCGAAGCGGCTGCCACCGCGAGGCGCACCGCCCTCGGCACCGAAGCGGCCGGCGGGCTTGCCGAAGCGGGCGCCGCCACGGGGGGCACCGCCCTCGGAACGACCCGCACCGGCGGGCTTGCCGAAGCTGCGGCCGCGAGGCGCGCCGCCTTCGTCGCCGAAAGAGCGACCCCGAGGAGCGCGTTCGTCACCGCCACGGCCCGCACCGGCCGGCTTGCCGAAGCTACGTCCGCGAGGAGCGCCACCTTCGTCACCGAAGCGACCCGCCGGCTTGCCGAAGCCGCGGCCGCGAGGAGCACCGCCCTCTTCGCCGCCGAAGCGGCTGCTACCGCGCGAAGCACCACCCTCGGAGCGACCGGCACCGGCGGGCTTGCCGAAGCTGCGTCCGCGCGGAGCACCGCCCTCGTCACCGAAGCGACCGGCGGGCTTGCCGAAGCTGCGTCCGCGCGGAGCACCGCCCTCGTCACCGAAGCGGCCGGCAGGCTTACCGAAGCTGCGACCGCGCGGAGCTTCGTCACCGCCACGACCCGCACCGGCGGGCTTGCCGAAGCTGCGGCCACGAGGCGCGCCGCCTTCGTCACCGAAGCGTCCGGCCGGCTTGCCGAAGCTACGGCCACGAGGAGCGCCGCCTTCGTCACCGAAGCGACCGGCGGGCTTACCGAAGCTGCGGCCACGAGGAGCGCCACCCTCGTCACCGAAGCGTCCCGCCGGCTTGCCGAAGCTGCGGCCGCGAGGAGCGCCACCCTCATCACCGAAGCGTCCGGCGGGCTTGCCGAAGCTGCGGCCGCGAGGAGCTTCGTCACCGCCACGACCCGCACCGGCCGGCTTGCCGAACCGAGCGCCACCGCGCGGCGCGCCGCCTTCGTCACCGAAGCGGCCAGCGCCACGAGGGGCACCACCCTCTCCGCTACCGAAGCGGCCAGCGCCACGAGGGGCACCGCCCTCGGAACGACCCGCACCGGCGGGCTTGCCGAAGCTGCGGCCGCGAGGAGCACCGCCCTCGTCACCGAAGCGGCCCGCGGGCTTGCCGAAACGGCCACCCGCGCGCGGCGCACCACCCTCGTCGCCACCACGGCCTGCGGGCTTGCCGAAACGACCACCGCCCTCGGCGCCGAACCGGCCGCCACCGCGCGACGCGCCGCCCTCGGAGCGACCGGCGCCGGCCGGCTTGCCGAACTTCGCGGCGCCTCGAGGCGCACGCTCACCGTCGGGCTTGCCAGTACGGCCCGCGCCACGCGCGGCCTTGCCGTAGGTGGCGCCCTCGGCGGCGTCGGACTCCGTCATTTCCTCACCGTCGTCATCGAACGACGGCACGCCTTCCAGGTCCACGTCCGCGTCGGCAGCGACGTCATCGTCCGTGTCCAGCGTCGCCCCGCGCTTCGCGAACTTCGGCGGACGCGTGCCACCGTCCTGCACGCCCTTCCACTCCTTGCGCTCCGGACGCGCCTCGCGGGTCTTCGGTCCCGTCGGGGCCTTCTTGGCCGCGCGCTCCGTCTTGCGCGGCGCCACCGGCGCGTCGTCGTCCATGGACAGCTCGACGTCGTCGTCATCCGGCCCGGCGAAGCCCGGCGCGGAACGGCCGTGACGGCGCGGCGGCAGCTTCAGCTCCGAGGCGGCAGGCTGCGCGCGGCCCTCGGCCACCTCCGTGAGCTGGATCACCTCGGAGACCTTCAGCGGCCGCAGCTCGCCGGGGCGCAAGCCTTCCACGCCCACGCCCGCGTAGTTCGGACGGAACAGGCGCACCACCGGGTGGCCCACCGCCGCGCACAGGCGCTTGATGAGGTGCGGACGGCCTTCCGCGACGACGATCTTCAGCCAGGTGTTGCGCTCGGCCTTCTCGAAGATGTCCACCGACACCGGCGTGGCCATGCCGTCTTCCAGCCGCACGCCTCCGCGCAGCTTCTCCAGCGTGGGCATGTCCGGCACGCCCTTCACCTTCGCCAGGTACGAGCGCGGCACCTGGAAGCTGGGGTGCGTGAGCTTGTGCGCCAGCGCCCCGTCATCCGTGAAGAGCAGCGCCCCTTCGGCGTCGTAGTCCAGACGGCCCACGGGGAACAGGCGGCGGCCCGTCTCCTCCACGTAGCTGGCCACCGTGGGCCGGCCCTGCGGATCCGACAGCGTCGTCACGACGCCCACGGGCTTGTAGAGCAGGTAGTACGACGATTCTTCCGGCGGCGTGACGAGCTTCCCATCCACGGTCACCAGGTCCGTCCCGGGCTCCACCCGGCTGCCCAGCTCCGTCACCGTCTCGTTGTTCACTCCGACGCGACCGGAGGTGATGAGTTCTTCCGCGTGCCGGCGCGAAGCCACTCCCGCGCGAGCCAGGTACTTCTGCAAACGTTCCGCCGCCATGCCTTGCCTTCTTCCAGTTGTTGCCGCCCGTCACTCGGGCTTGGGCCCCTCGCTATCACCCTTCTCGGGCGAAGGGGGGCTTTCCAGGATGCTGGCACTGACCTTCTGGCTCCGCTCCGCGGCGGCCATGGCCTCCTCCAGTTCCTCCAAAGCAGCCTCACTGGCCGCCTCGTTCTTCTCCATCCGCTTCGTGAAGTTCGGGTCCGACAGCGCCGCCACCGTCCCCTCCGCCTTCGGTGCCGGGGGCGCCGCCTCCTTCTCCACGATTTCCCGGTGTTCCTGGGTCAATTCATGGAACTCACGGAGCGTGGGCAGCGCGGACAGGTCCTTCAGCGCGAAGAACTCCAGGAACTCGCGCGTGGTTCCATAAAGAATGGGGCGGCCGACTTCTTCCCGCTTGCCCAGGATTTTCACCAGCTTGCGGTCCATCAGCGCCTTGAGCACCGCGCCGCAGTCCACGCCGCGGATGTCCTCCAGCTCCGGCCGGGTGACGGGCTGGCGGTACGCGATGATGGCCAGCGTCTCCACCGCCGCCCGGGTGAGCCGCTGCGGCTTCACGCGCAGGTAGCGCCGGACGTACTCCGCCGAGTGGGGGTCCGTGCGGAACTGCCACCCGCCCGCCACCTCGTAGAGCACCACGCCGCTGATGCCTTCCCTGTGGATGCCGGAGAGCTGATCCAGCGCCTGGAGGATGGGCTCTCGCGGGATGCCGGTGGCCTGGTACAGCTCGTCCACGGACAGGGGGCGCTCGGCGACGAAGAGCACGCTCTCCAGCACCGTGCGGATGCGGTCCGGGGAGAGGTTGCGGCTCTTGGCGATCAGCTTCTCGAAGGAGGACTGGAGGTCCGGGACGTTCTCGTCGTCGTCCGAGCCCTCCTCGATGGCGGCCGCCTCCACCCCGTCCAGCTCCGCGTCGTCGGGGCCCGGGCCGGTGACGGAGGCGATCTCCTCCTCGGAGAACTGTCCAGGGCCGCCGGGCGTACCGGGGGCGGGCGTCTCGTCACCGTCGTCGGGACCGTTACCGGTAGTCACTCTCGTCGACCTCCGTGGGGACGAGCTTCTCCAGCGCGTCCCCGTTGGGCGTCACCTGGATGGGGCCCAGGGGCTCCTCCTGGAAGACCTTGATGAGGCGGCGCTTCACCATCTCCAGCATGGCGATGAAGGTGATGACCACCTCCTGGCGCGTGGCCGCCTCCGTGAACAGCGCCTCGAACACCACCTGCCCGTCCTTCTTCACCCGCTCGGCCAGCCGGAGGATGGCCTCTGACAGGCTGACGCGCTCCAGCACCACCTCGTGCTGCACCTTGGGCGTCAGCCGCTCGAGCACCCGGTCGAGCGCCTCCACCAGCTTGAGGACGCTGATCTCCTGGAGCCCGACCTCGTCCTCGGGGATGGGGACGGCCTCCACGGGCACCTTCCGGGCGAACACGTCCCGGTCCAGGATGTCCTGCTTGGCCAGGTGCTCCGCAGCGTCCTTGTACTTCTGGTACTCCAACAGCCGGCGCACCAGCTCCGCGCGAGGGTCCTGCGCCTCCTCCACCGCCGCGAGCGCGTCCGCCCCTTCGGGCACCTGGGCCGCGTCCTGCCGGGGCAGGAGCATGCGGCTCTTCAAGTGGGCGAGCGTGGAGGCCATCACCAGGAACTCGCCGGCGATGTCCAGGTTCAGCTCCCGCATCCGCTCCAGGTACTCGAGGTACTTGGCGGTGATGAGTGCCAGCGGGATGTCGAAGATGTCGACCCGGTGCTCCTTGATGAGATGGAGCAGCAGGTCCAGGGGACCCTCGAAGTTGGGCAGCGCCACCCGGAAGGCGTCTCCGGGCGTGCGCGGCAATCCCTCCCCGTCGGGGTCTGGCGGGAGGTCGTCGGGCGGTGGGGGCTTGCGACCTTCGCTCACCGGCCGGCGTCCTTCTGGGGGGATGGGAACTTCGTCATGCGAAAGGGTCCGAATTTCCGGCCTTTAGCGCGCGCCGGGGGGACAGACCTCCTTAGCAATGCCTCCCAGGTGGGTCAAACATTTGAACAGGAACGGGTGTTCAGGGGATTCCCACGGCCCGTCTCACCTGGTCCATCAGGCGGGTGGCTTCGGCCCGGGCGCGCTGGGCTCCGTCCTGGAGGATGCGCTCCAGCTCACCCGGGTCGTTGAGCAGCTCCTGCCGGCGCTGGCGGGCAGGGCCGAAGGTGACGTGGAAGGCCTCCAGCAGCTTCTTCTTGTAGTCGCCGTAGCCCTTGCCGCCGGCCTTCCAGGACGCGTCCACGTCGGAGAACTCGCCGGGCGGGAGCATCAGCTTGAGCAGATCGTAGAGCGGCGCGTCCGTGGTGGGCTTGGGCGCGTCCACCGGCGTGGAGTCCGTCTTGATGGACATGATGCGCTTCTTGATGTCCTTCTCCTCGCCGAACAGCTCCAGCGTGTTGCCGTAGGACTTGGACATCTTCTGGCCGTCGATGCCGGGCACCGTGGCGGCGTTCTCCTGCACGAAGGCGGAAGGCAGCTTGAGGATGCCGGGCGCGTGGCCCCGCTCCTTCCCTTCTGGATCCGCCGGGTCGTAGCCGGGGACGTACTGGGTGTTGAACTTCACGGCCCAGTCGCGCGCGAACTCGATGTGCTGGATCTGGTCCTTGCCCACCGGCACCTGATCCGCGCTGTAGAGCAGGATGTCCGCGGACATCAGCACCGGGTACGCATAGAGGCCGAAGTCCGGGCTGATGCCCCGGGCAATCTTGTCCTTGTAGCTGTGCGCTCGCTCCAGGTGCGCCTGGGGCACCACGGTGCCGAGGATCCAGTTGAGCTCCAGCACCTCCTTCACGTCGCTCTGGCGGAAGAGGACGGCCCGCTTCGGATCCAATCCCAGCGACAGGTACGTGAGGGCTGCGTCGCGCGTCAGCTCCAGGGCGAGCTTCGGGTCCCGGACGGTGGTGAGCGCGTGGTAGTTGGCGATGAAGTAGTAGGCCTCGCCCTGATCCTGGAGCTGCACGAACTGCCGCAACGCCCCGTAATAGTTGCCGATGTGCAGCCTTCCGGACGACTGGACGCCTGAGAGAATCCGCATCGCGATTCGCGCTCCGAATGACGGGTGGAGGACACGGCTCGTTCGCACACCCGCCGTCATGCTGCAACCTTCCGTTGGGACAGGTGGGGCCTTTCAACGCCTGACATTCGCGCGCCCTGCCCTCCTGGAACATTTCGCCCTGGCAGGAAAAGCCCAGCAGTTTCGAGGGGTTGAGGGGGCTCGGGTCTCCCGCTACCCTGGCGGCCTACGCAGCACGCGGCCCACCTTGGAGGGCGCCCACCGATGGAAGCGTTCACGGGAAACCTGGCCAGCTATCGGCTCCAGCTGGTGTTGCCTCCGCTGTTCACGACGTCCGGGGTGGAGGGGACGCTGCGGGTGGAGCGGGGCGCGGTGCGCCGGGAGTTCTACCTGCGGGACGGGCACCTGGTGGGGGTGGCCTCCACGGACCCGAGGGAGCACCTGGCGCAGGTGCTGGTGAACCTGCGCATCCTGGACGCGCCCCGGGCGGCGGCGGCGTTCGAGTCGGCGGAAGGGGCGAACCTGCCCTACGGCACGTTCCTGGTGCAGCGCTGCTTCGTGGAGCTGTCGCAGCTCACGGAGGCCATGGAGCACAAGGCGCGCGAGGCGCTGTTCGACTGCTACGCCTGGGAGTCGGGCGAGGTGGAGTTCACGCCGGGGCTGCCGTTGTCGGGGCGCGCGGTGGGGTTGCGGCTGCCGTTGAGCACGTTGCACCGGGACGCGGTGGCGCGGGTGCGGGAGTGGGCGCAGTTCCGGGACATCTTCCCGCGCCTGGACACGACGTTCCGCGTGTTCCGCGAGTTCGCGGTGGAGACCTTCTCCGAGGAGGAGGACGTGCTCCTGGACCTGGCGGCGGGAGGCGCGACGCTGGGCGAGTTGCTGGCGAGCGCGAGGGAGGCCCCGCTGTTCGCGGCGCGCTGGGTGCTGCACCTGTACCGGCGTGGGGCGCTGGCGCCGCACCGGTCCACGGGGCTCCAGGTGGGCGAGTCCACGGAGTTCACGGAGCTGTTGGCGCTGGTGAGAGCGTTCCTGTCGTCGCGCAAGTACGACCTGGCGGTGGCGCTGGCGGCGCAGGTGCTGGAGCGTGGGCCGGTGCCGGAGGCGCACGCGCTGTACCGCGAGGCGGAGGTGGGGCTGACGCTGGCGCTGAGTGATGAGCTGTTCGCGCTGGATGGAAGGCTGGTGTTCGAGCCCATCCCCCGCCCTGCCCCGCCGGACCTGACGGCGGACGACCTGTATCTCTATTCCAAGCTGCGAGGCAGCCGGAGCATCCGACAGGCGCTGCGCACGGCGGCCATGGGAGAGCTGGCCGCGTCCCGGTCCGTGGAGCGGCTGAGGGCCGCGGGGTTGATCCGCGTGGCCCCGCTGGCGCCAGGAGCCGTGGAGCCCGCGCCGAGGCGGACGACCACGGATCCGTACGGGTTGAACCTGGCGGACCTGGGCGGGAGCTGAGGGATGGAGGGCGCGCTCAGGGGAACTTGAGCGTGCCCTCGCGCCATGCCTTGAGTGCGTATTCCGCCGCGATCCCATTGCGTCCCGGACGCTTCGCGATCCAGAGCAATACCGGTTCACCTAACTCGGGAGCGAACTCCAGGGCATGGACCGCGACATTGGTTCGGACGGTTTCGTTCTCGCTCTTAAGCAGCGGAAGGAGATGCAATGTCGCGCTGCGGTTCCGAAGCTCCCCGTATGCTCCCGTGATCTTGTCATGGGCGCGATTGGCGGACCGCGAGTCTGCGGCCTCCAGCGCTTGTCCGTACGCGATGGATCCCTCCGCGTACCACTGGACGAGTTCCTCGATGCTGGCCTTCTGAAACTTGCGGACACTCAAGGAACAGCTCCAAAGCGAATGAGGGTTTTCATGCCGAAGTCTCGTTGGGCCTGGAACGACTGACTGCTCAACCATTGCCGAACAGTCTGCGATCCCGAGAGCGCGAACTCCTTCGATGAGTAGTACGCGCTGATTCGCTGGTGAACGGCTTCGTCGATGGCGATCACGTTCTCGGTGTTGTGCACGGCGTGGGGACCGAACCGCTGAACGTTGCCGTCCGTCTGCTCGACGATGTGGTGCCACTGCTTCCCAGTCCCTGCGGGGCCTCGTGCCCGCTTGAGGGCACTGAAGGAGCCCCAGGACTGCACACCGCCGGCCGGAGGTGCTCCACTCCCCTTCGCCACCATGGCGACGGCCGTGGACGAAAGCGCGAGTGTGATGACTCCGCCCGAGACGGACACGGCCCGCACCTGATCAAGGCTCGCAACGTGGACGCCAATGCGTGAGGCCCCCGCCGCGCTTCCCGGGAAGTTCGGCAGTGTCGACAGCCGCGCCGCCAGCAACGACGCGCCACCGGTCATGCCGTAGCTCACCGCGACCGTGACCGCGAGGACCAGGACGCGCGCGATGGACGGGCCTACCCGTGCGGCGAAGCGTTGACCGGACTGATCCAGCTCCTTCCAGGTGGTGGCCTGGTCCGTCGCGAGCTTCAGGTCCTGGCTCGCCTCAATCAGCTCCAGGAACGTCTCCGCGCCCAGGTAGATCAGGAGCAGGGCCGAGATGATCGCAGCGGCCTTGGTGAAGGCAGGCTCGGGATTGGCGGCGAGCGCCGCCCAGGTCACGAGGCCCGTGGCAATCACCGAGTAGAAAAGCTGGGGCGCGAGGGTGTCCTCCACGGCCCTGGAGATGCTCGCCTTGAGGGGTTCCAGGGACAGGGCCAGCGCCACGCCCAGCTTGTCCCAGTCACTCAAGCCCATCACATCTTCGAGCAGCGAGATGCAGTCGCCACGGAGCGGCCCTGGTTCGCAGAAGCCGCCAAAGCCACGGTCCGTCACCCGCTGCCATCGGGAGTCGGCATCGCTTGTTGGATAGGAAGCGCGCACCCAACTGCCTGGCCGCGAAGCCCGGAGACGCAGGGGCGCGGCCAGGATCAGATCGGTCAGCGCCTTCTCGAAGACCCCCGCTCCTACCGCCACGGCTCGGACGGGAGAAGGCGGGCGGTACTCGATGGGCGGTCCTTCCCCCGTATCCAGCCGCACCCTGCCCCTTGGCGTGGCGCACGCACTGAGCAAGGCAAGGAGCAGGACTGCGAGGTGAACTCGAAAGGGCATGAGCTCCTGGGTGCGACGCTGGACGGACGACGATGGATTCCTGCGGTTTGAATCGGGGGGACTTGGGTGGAAACTGGGGCCATGCGCTTCCGACCCTTTCTGAAGATATCCTCCGCGGGTGATGCGCGGGGGCAGGCCAGTCCTTCAGGGAGCTGGGTGGCACTGGAGAAGCTCCATGGCGCGCAGCTCGTCCTGGGCGTACAGGACGAGGCGGTCCACTTCGGTAAGCGCAAGGCCTGGCTCGAGGAGGGGGATTCGTTCTTTGGATGGCAGCTGTTGCGCGTGTCCTTGAGCAACGCGGCCCTGGGAGCCGTTCGGGCCCTGGGGCTCACCGACGCGCGCGTCTACCTCTACGGAGAGCTGCTGGGGGGCCGCTATCCCCATCCTGAGGTTCCCGCTGTGCCGGGAATGATGCCGGTCCAGACGGGCATCTGGTACGCGCCGGGCCTTCACTGGGTGCTGTTCGATATCCTCGTGGCCCGGTCGGATGAGGACGAAGGCGTGATGCTCTCGCATCGCGACGTGGAGACAGCCGCGAAGGCCGCTGGGGTGCACGTCCCTCCACTCGTGGCGCGAGGAACCCGTGCGCAGATGGAAGAGGTCCCCACGCGAGGGCCGACGCGACTCCCCACGATGCTGGGCTTGCCCCCGCTGGCCGACAACTGGGCGGAAGGGCTCGTCATCAAGAGCGAGCAACCCATGACGCCCGGGCAGCGCGTGGCCTTCAAGCGGAAGATCGAGGAGTTCAACGAGGCCCGCTTCGACGAAAGCACGGCCTGGGATGCCCACCAGCGGCTGTCCTTCGCCGAGCTCCGGGACTGGTCCTCACGGCTGGTGAATCCCGCGCGGATCTCCAGCGCCCTCTCGAAGTGCGGGCGCGACGACGCGGAGGCCGTGGTGAGCGAGGTGGACCTGGATGTCCGGGTGGATCTGGAGTTGGCGTTCCCAACCGCGTGTCAGTCCCTGGACCCGGTGAGCGAGGAGCGACTGTCTTCGCACGTTCGCGACCTTGCCCGGACGCTCGTCCAACAGGCATTGGACGCCGCCAGCGGTCGGGCTCCGATCAAGAGAACGTGAGCGAGCAGCCGCGGTGCCTCATGCAGGGCACGAAGGAAGGATGCGCATCTCGCCAGGACTGTCATCAGGACTCCTCCCTCATCGTCAGCACCATCCGGAACCTCGCCTCGCCGGACTTCATTCGCGCGTAGGCTTCGCCCGCCCTCTCGAGTGGCAGGGTCTCGATGCGTGGCAGGACGTTGGCAAGGACGCTGAAGTCCAGCGTCTTTTCGGCCTCGAACGGCGTTCCTGTGATGGTCCCTTGCACCCGCCGCTCGCCCACCACCAACGGGCCGGGTGAGACGGTGAGTGGCGCCTTCCCAACCCCTACGACAAGGAGCGTTCCCTGCGGCGCCAGAGCCGGAATGAGCGCCGACGCCGCGCTGCTGTCCGTAATGGTCGTCATCACGACCTGGGCGCCCCCCATCTCCTGGAGCCGGGCGATCGCATCCTCCTTCCTGGTGTCGACATAGACGTGCGCCCCCAGGCTGAGAACTTCCTTCGCGATGTCCTCGCCGCGCCCGATGGCCACGACCATGAAGCCCATCTTGCGCGCGTACTGAACGGCGAGGTGCCCCAGGCCTCCAATGCCCTGGATGGCCACGAGGTCGCCTGCCTGCGCGCCCGACTTCTTGAGCGCGTTGAAGGTCGCGATCCCAGCGCACAGCAAGGGCGCCGCTTCCTCGGAGCCGAGCGCGTCCGGGATTGCCACCAGGCCGGTGCTTCGCGCGACCATCATCTCGGCATAGCCGCCGTCCTGCGAGGTGCCGACGAAGGGCTGGTTCCCGCAGAGCTGGAACTGTCCCCGACGGCACTGCTCGCATGCATTGCAGCGGCCCCCGAGCCGGCCCACGCCGACGCGCTGGCCCACCCTCCAGTGTGAGGGCGTGCCGGCGCCCACGGCGGCAATCCGGCCGACGACCTCGTGTCCGGGGACACGCGGGAACTGTTGCCCGTCGATGGTGCCGGCGTCCGCTCCGCAAATGCCGCACGCCTCGACCCGGAGCAGCACCTCTCCTGTCCCGGGCTCTGGCCTCGGCCGCTCAACCAGCTCCAGCACACCCGGCCGGGTCGCCTGCATGGCGCGGTACGTCTCGTCCTTCGAACGATGCTGGGGCATCTCAGTTGTACCTGTTGCGTCCTGCCATGACGCCGCCGTCGACATCCCAGATCGCGCCGGTGACCCACGCCGTCTCGTTCGACAGCAGATGGGCGATGGTTTGCGCGACATCCTCCGCGCGACCCACGCGGCCGATCGGATGGAATTGGTTGAACCCCTGGAGCACACCGTGAACCTGCTCCTTCGGGATGAAGCCTTCGTAGATGGGGGTCTCGACGACCGCGGGCGACACCGCGTTGACGCGGATGCCATGGCCGGACAGCTCCATCGCCAGGTGCTGGGTCAGCGAGTGGAGTCCTGCCTTGGCCATCGAATACGCCGAGGAAGGAGTGGCCTCGATGGCCTGCCTGGCCCACATCGACCCGATGTTGACGATCGCGCCCCCCTTGCCCAGCGCGACCATGGACCTGGCGACGGCCTGCGTGATGAAGAAGACGGCCTTGTTGATGTCGAGATACAGGTCGTAATCGGCTTCGTCGTGCTCCAGGAAGGCCTTCGGCAGGAAGACGCCCGCTGCGTTGACCAGCAGCGTCGCGTCCGCGTGGTCCTTGTGAAGCCGGGCCACCAGGGCCTGCCTCTCAGGGCCAGAAGTGATGTCCGCTCGCAGGCCGTCCACGGGACCGAACGCAGCCAACTCAGCGACCGCCGCTTGGAGCTTGTCGTCTCGATGCCCGATGACGACCGCCCTCCCCCCTTCTTCGAGGACGATTCGGGCAACGGCCTTCCCCATGCCGCTCGTACCGCCTACGACGATGACCTTCTGATCAGTGAATCGCGCTCGCATTGAAAGCTCCCGGTGGGTTGGCGTTGGGTGCGGAAGGCCTCAGGCGGCCTGATAGATGCGGATGTCCGGAGGGGCGTCGAGGAGCGGCTTCAGCGCGCTCACGACGTCGGCAGTGAACAGGTTGGTCTGGAGGTAGGCGCTGGCCTGCTGCACCGTTTCGAACCCGTGAAGCACCTGCACGTCCTCGTCGCGGACGAGGAGTTCCTTGGACTTCGCGCCGGCGATCTTCTCGAGGAAGGGCGCCTTGTAGCGCTGGTACACGCCCGCAGCTTCGGGGCGGTGGGAGGGGGAAATCTTCAGGGTGATCTGCAGGTAGACCATGGGTGTCCTCCGTTGTTGGGACTGTGGTACGTGAAAGCTCAGCTATCCCACGCGAGATTCATCGTTCCGAACACCCGTCGCCGCAATCGGGAGTTTCTTGGCCTGCGGCAAAGGAAATCTTGGCCGCCCATGAGCGCACCCGAACACCTCAACGCCCTGCGTGCCTTCGAGGCGGCGGCCAGGCACGAGAGCTTTTCCGCCGCGGCCGCCGAACTCCACGTGACCCCAGCGGCGGTCGGACAGCTCGTGCGAAGCCTCGAGGAGTCGCTTGGCACGCCCCTGTTCCACCGGGGTGCGAGCGGTCACAAACGGCTCGTCCTCACCGAGGCGGCCCAGCGGGCGCTGCCGGACATCCGCGCCGGGTTCGAGCGACTGAGCGCCGGCGTCGCACGGCTGAAGGATGTCTCGTCGACCGGCGTGCTGACCGTGACTGTCAGCTCCGCCTTCGCGGCCAAGTGGCTCCTGCCGCGGCTTGAACGGTTCCAGGCCGCGTGGCCGGAGCTGGACGTGCGGCTTGACGCATCCACCGAGCTGCTCGACTTCGCCGCGCGCGGCATTGATATCGGCGTGCGCTACGGCGCCGGGGGCTGGCCCGGGCTGACTGCCGAGAAGCTCCTGGACGAGGAGGTCTTTCCCGTCTGCTCCCCTGCACTCCTGCGGCAGGGGCGCCGGATGCGCCGGCCCTCGGACCTGGACGGGCTACGGCTCATCCACGACCGGTCCGTGGATGCCCGCTCGGGATTCGCCACGTGGGATGCCTGGCTCGAGAAGGCGGGCGCAAGGGAAGTCGAGACGAAGCGAGGCCTGCGCATCAACAACTCCGCGGCGGTGCTGCAGGCGGCAATCGACGGGCAGGGCGTGGCGCTGGCCCGCAGCATCATGGCGCGTGACGACCTCTCGGCCGGACGGCTGGTGCGTCTGTTCCCGGAGGTCGAGTTCGCTTCGGTGCTCGCCTACTACGTCGTCTACCGGCCCGAGTGCGCCACGCTCCCGAAGGTGATGGCGTTTCGAGAATGGCTCGTTCGCGAGGCCGTTTCCTGAACCGCGCACGATGGGTACCCAGAAAGGAGAGCCCAGCGAAGGAGCGCGGAAGATGGAGCAGGCAGCCCGTGAGCGGATCACCCTGGTGGAGGTGCTCGAACGGACGGCGCCCTTCGACGTCTTCACCGCGACCATTCAAGCCGCGGTACAGCGGCTGGAGACAGAGGGCGTGAGCACCCTGCTCAGCATCCAGTTCCACGCCCGGCCGGAGGACACGGAGGTCGGCGCGGTCATCACGTTCGCGGACTCGCGCCGCGTGATGGAGCACATCCGGATGATCTCCGGCTGGCCGGAGTTCAAGGCCCTCCTTGGCGTCGCGAGGCCCGTGGACGTGCGCGTCTACGGGCGGCTTGGCGAGGAGGCGCAGGCCTGGCTCCGGACGATGAACGTCGTGAGCAAGGTCTTCGAAAGCCCCGTGGCGGGCTTCGTGCGCTGAAGCGGCTCAGCGCTCGCCGGGCATCTTCTTGTCGGACACCAGCACCCAGACCGATTCCGTCTTGTCGCTGTAGAACAGCGTGATGGCCACGTGGCGCGCGCCGTGCGCGAAGCGGAAGACGAAGCCGAACGTCTGGTAGAGCTTCTTCGCCCGGACACCTTCCTGGAACAGGCCGAAGAACTGCCGCACGCGGGTGCACGGCGCCACGTCATAGAAGAAGTTCTTGCCGATCTGCTCGCGAGCCTGGATGCGCGCCAGCGACGCCTCGGTCTTGTTGAATTTGAGGATCCGGCCCTGCGCGTCGAGCTGGATCATCCCCAGGGGGAGGTGATCCAGTTCAACCTCCGACATGTTGTCGACGCGCTGGATGAGCTCATCCAGCGTATCCATCGAGGCCGATTGCAGGGGAACAGGTTCACCAGTGGGGGGCGAGTGAGGGATCGGGTTCATTCCCGAACCCTAAAGGAGGCCCGGGCTGGCATGCCCGTACGACGTTGATGTCCAACGTTTGATCGTTGGGTGGTGTGCGCCGAAGCGGGCGCAACCCTCCGCTATCGGACGGAACCATTGGACGGGAGCCCCCTGCCCGCTTCAGCTCGCGGCGCGCAGGGGTACGCTCACAGTGCGGGTCGCCGCATCCACCCGCGCGAGCCATGCGCTCAGCCGCTTGCGCTTCTCCACCTCCGCGCCCTGCCAGGGCGTGAGCGGCGTCCGCAGGCTGTGCAGCTGCGCGAACAGGGCCAGGTCCGCCACGCTGAGCGAACCGTTCAACCAGAAGCCGTGCTCCGGGGCCCGCGCGTCCAGCTGGTCCAACAGCGCCCCGAACCGGCGCCAGCACGCCTCCGGGCCCGCGCGCCAGACGTCACGCGCCACCAGCTTCCCCACCTGCTTGCGCCGCACCAGCGCCGGCACGACGGCGCGCACCGGCGCGGGCATGGCCTGGAAGAACGTCGCGCGGGTCCGGGGCCAGTTGCGGTCATCCGCCCAGCGCGCCGCGACGAGGAAGCCGTTGACGGAGGTGTCCGCGAACTCCTCCCAGAGCAGCGCCTCCGGGGACCGGGCGATGCGGCCGGGGGCCAGCTGCTCGATGCGCGCCAGGATGTCCGTGGAGTCCGGCACCGCCTCGTCCCCCACCAGCAACACCGGCACCTGGCCCGTGGGGTTGTGGGGCCGATGCGCGGCCGGGGTGTCCGCGCGGACACAGGCGTAGGACAGCCCCGCGTATTTCAGGGCGCGGTGGGCCTTGAGGCAGAAGGGAGAGTAGCTCTCGAAGCCGGGCACGCCCGGGTCGGCGAGCTCCAGCAGGGTCAGGGGAGGCAGGGCGTTCGTGGTCATGAACGCCACGATGCCCCTGGCTTGTGACAGCCTTCTGTCAGGATAGTGCGGAGCGCGAGGGGAACCGTCCTCCCCCACGCTCCCGGGTGTCAGCGGCCTACAAGCCGTTGTACTTGAGGTCGCGCGGGTTGACGGACGGCTTGCCGCGGATGAGGTCGGCGGCCTCGAAGTCCTTCAGGCCGCTGTTGCCCTGCGTCGCCGCCTGCCATGCGGGGAGCGACTTGAAGGCGAACACCATGTCGAAGTCCATGGGCACCGTCCCGGGATCCAGCGGCACGTTGCCCGGGTTGTCCTGGAACCACTTCATCCAGGCCTGCGAGCCCGGCTGCTCGAGGACCAGGGCGTTCTTGTCCGGCCCTCCCACCGTCGGCGGCATCGTGGTGGTGGGCAGGAGGAACGTCTTCATGGGCCACTCGGCCACGCTGTGGCAGCTCATGCACGACGACGCCTGCACGTTGCGCACGAGCTTGCCGTTGACGATCGCGGGATCCACCACCGCGCCGTCGTTCGGGCCGGACAGGCGGCCGCCCCACCCCAGCGTCGCCGTGGAGTACTCGGGCGCCGCGGGGTTGATGACCGTCTCCTGCAGCGGCGCGCCCGGGTTCAGCGTGGAGTTGACGTTCGGGTCATCCCCCCACATCGCGCCCAGGGGGATCATCTTGTCCCACGCGCTGCCGGGCACGCGCATGTCGTAGACGAGCGTGGAGAACACCCAGCCCGTCTTGGGCGCCGTCTTGGTGTCCTTGACGATGATGTCGAACTGCATCACCGACGCGTTCATCACCTGCGGCGGCGCGTTCGAGGGGCCATTGGGCGGCGGAACGTAGACGGGCCACAGGGTCGCGCCCTCCATCACCGGCCAGTCCTTCGCCAGCGCGCTGGTCAACGCCACCTTGATGACGATGGACCCTTCCGGGAACTGCGCGGACGTGTTGGTGAGCGTGGGGTTCATGGCCGTCTTGCCCCACACCTGCCCCAGCGCGTACGCCGCCACCTTGTCGTAGTAGGTCAGCACGTACGTCGTCATGTCGACCTTGAGGCCGGACGCGGCGAAGGTGGCCGCGGGGAACTCGGAGCCCACGTAGGTGCCGTGGATGCTCTCCCGGATGGAGGCGAGCCACGGCTCGTTGTACCAGCCCGCCTTCGCCGCATCCCACTGGGGATAACTGTACAGCAGCGTCTGCATGGACGGCGCGATGTACGCCTTCAGCGCGTTGACGTACGCCAGCGCGTTCGTCTTGGAGATGGGCTGCCCCTTGAGCGCGGCGATCCACGGCGGGTTGGCCGGCGGCGCCACGGGCGACTGCGGATAGTCGTGGCTCAGGCTGAACAGCGGGCCTTGGTACTGCGAGGACGGCGGGATGTTGCCGTTGTTGTCCGCGAAGGGGTTCGCGTTCACGGAGTTGCGCTCGAACACCTCGCGGGCCGCGGCGAACGGCGTCCGGACCTTGGCGTCCGTGGGGGCGGTGGCGGAGGCCGGCACCACGTTGGAGGTGGGGGCCTTCTTGGGCGGCGGCTTCGCTTCCGCCGCGTCGGCCTCCGGCACCTTGCATGCGGAGAGGGACAGCGCCAGGCAGCCGGTAAGGCCCAGGACGCCAGACATCAGGGATTGGCGGGAACGCTTCATGGACGAGCAGACCTTCGTGGGCCACACCACGCCCGGATGGGGTGGAACGGGACGACCGTGTGCGACAGGGAGCGGACACCGCGTCCACTCGCGGGCGTCCTCCACTGCACACGGCGATCCACTTCCCCGAAGGTCGGCGTTCCCTCTGCGCACCGGCCCCGGCGGCGCGAGCACGTGCCCGCGGCGCGTCTTCAGCGCAAGCGATTGCGTTCGCGCGCGACGCACGCCCCACACCGCGTCCCCGAGGCCAGGGTCCCCCTCACCCCGCCGCGGACGGCGGCTCGACTCCCGGCGTCACGGCGCGGGCGGGCGCTTTCGCGCGGCGGGCTTCGGCTTGAAGGCGTCGCTGCGCGGGTGGAACTCGTCGTACACCTTGCGCAGCCGCGCGCTGTTGACGTGCGTGTAGATCTGCGTCGTCGCCAGGTCCGCGTGGCCCAGCATCTGCTGCACCGCTCTCAGGTCCGCGCCGCGCTCCACCAGGTGCGTGGCGAACGAGTGGCGCAGCTTGTGCGGCGACAGCGGCTTCAGGATGCCGGCCTTCAGCGCGTAGCGCTTGAGCAGCTTCCAGAAGCCCTGCCGCGTGAAGCCCTCGCCGCGCGGCGTGACGAACAGCGCCTTCGCCTCGCGCTTGCCCAACAGCTCCGGCCGCGACAGGGACAGGTACGCCTGGACCTTCTCGATGGCCACGCGCCCCAGCGGGACGATGCGCTCCTTGGAGCCCTTGCCCCTGGTGACGAGGTAGCCGGACGTCAGCTGCACGTTGTTGAGCTCCAGCGTGCACAGCTCCGTCACGCGCAGGCCGGTGGCGTAGAGCACCTCCAGCATGGCCTTGTCGCGCAGGCCCGTGACGGTGCGCTCGTCGGGCGCGGCGAGCAGCTGCTCCACCTCCTCCAGCGTGAGGAACACGGGCAGCTTGCGGGGCGACTTCGGTGTGTCCACGTCCTCCGTGGGGTCCCTGTCCGCCAGCCGCTCCGCGACGAGGAAGCGGTGGAAGACGCGGACGGCGGCCAGGTGCCGCGCCTGGCTGCGGCGCCCCAGGCCCTGCTTGCCCAGCGTCACCAGGTGCGCGAGCACGTCCTCCTGGGTGACGCGCGCCACGTCCTCGCGGCCGCGCGAGCGCAGGTCCGCGAAGTACACGGTGAGGTCCGCCGCGTAGGCGTCCACCGTCTTGCCGGACAGGCCCCGCTCCGCGCGGATGAAGGCGATGAACGCGTCGAGCAGTCCTTCCATGGTCCTTTGCAGGGTACCGGACGCGCCCCCCAGGGCAACTCCCTGACGCGCCCACCCCTCACGCCGTTGCCTTCCACCGCGGAGAAGCGCCACCCTCTGTCCAGGTCCCCTACGACAAGGAGCAGCGAAGATGCGTGCACAGGCATGGATGTGGATGGCGGTCCTCACGCTGGGCAGCGTGGGCACGACGTCGCTGGCGCAGCAGCCCGCGCCCACGGGGACGGCGCGGAAGACCCGGGAGGGCAAGGTGAAGAGCGTCAGCCCTTCCAGCATCCAGCTGGAGGGCGCCACCGCCTCCGCCCCGCCGCTCACCTACGTGGTGGACACGTCGAAGCCCCAGCTCAAGGAATCCCTCCAGGGCCTCAAGGCCGGGGACTCCGTGAAGCTGACCTACGCCCCCAACGAGGTGGGCGCGAAGGTCGTCACGAACGTGGAGAAGCTCTAGCCGTGCGTCACGCGTGGGGTTCGGCGGCTTCCTGCGCGTGCGCGCGCTCCAGCGCCTCCACCACCCAGGGCCAGCCCACCAGGATGTTGCCCGGCGAGCGCAGGCACGCGTCCGCCACCGCCAGCACCTCCGCCGGCCGCGAGCGCACCGCCAGCGCCAGGTGCCGGCCGAGGAACGGGTGCGGCAGGTAGCTCAGGTTGTGGTGCCGCACCGGCACCCAGCGCAGCGTGGGCTTCCCGGTGAAGCGCTCCACCGCGTACGCCACCGCCTGCGCCAGCACCTCCAGCGCGTAGAACGGCAGCCGGAACGCGCACATCAGGAAGGCCACCAGCGCGCTCGCGGCCACCGCGCCCGCGAAGGACACCGACGAGGCGCTGCTCCACACCAGCATGGGGACGAGGCTCGTCGCGATGGCCGCCACCTGCACGTTGCGCACGGACGGACCGCGCCCGCTCGCGAGGCCACCGATGCTCCCCGCGGACAGGCCGGACACGATGCCCAGGCACAGCCCCACCGTCACCGCCGCCGCGCCCCCGTGCTCCGGACCGAAGGCGCCGCCCGCCGTGGCGTGCAGCCCCGCCAGCATCGAGACGCTCGCCAGCGAGCCCAGCAACACCCCCGACGCGAGCCCCGACACCAGCGCCACCACCAGCCCCACCGCGCTGCACAGCGCCGCGGAGACCAGGTACACGCCGCGCATCGGCACGCCCGCGAGCCGCAGCCCCAGCCCCGCGAGCACCGTGAGGCCGGGCGACAGCACGACGAGCAGGAGCAGCATCCGCGCCACGAAGGCCCCCGCGGCGCGGCCCCCTTCGGCCTGCTCCCGCCACAGCTGCCCGATGCGGCCCGCCGGCGAACGGATGCCCGCCTCGCGCAGCCGGTAATGCAGATCAATGGGCCGGAACACCAGCAGGCCAAGCAGCGCGAGCGCGCCCGGCACCCGCTCCGGTGAATCGACGACAGGCTTCGCGGATGGGTCGCCCTCGGCCAAGACTTCCCCCTCTGGAAAGGATTTCAGGACTCCAGACTACCCTTGCCTTGCCTCAGGATTTCAAGCGTATCGCCTATGAGTGAAACCACCGTGGACGGCTCGTTCAATGTCACGCCACCGTCAAGAATCAGGTCCAGGCCATGCCCCAGCGCCGTCTTGATATCCCGTGCGTCTGAGAGGACCGTACCGTCCGTGTGGGTCGCGGAGGTGGTGATGAGCGGGCGGCCGAGCGCCTTCGCCAGCTCCCTGGGCAGGGCGGCGTCCGGCACGCGCAGGCCCACCTGCTTCTGCTTCGTCATCATCACCTCCGGCACCAGGCGTGTGGCCTCCAGGATGAAGGTGAAGGCGCCGGGGGTGAGCCCCTTCATGGCGCGGTAGGCGAAGTTGCTCACGTGCGCGTAGCGGGCCACGTCCGACAGGTCCGGGCACAGCAGTGACAGGGGCTTCTTCTTGTCGCGGCCCTTGAGCTGGTACAGCCGCTCAATTGCTTTCTTGGAATTCAAGTCACAGCCCAGCCCGTAATACGTGTCCGTGGGATAGGCGATGACGCCGCCCTTCTCCAGCACCTCCACCGCCCGTGCGACCTGGCGGGGAGAGGGATGATCCACGTCCACCTCGAGGATGGGGGCGGCGGCGGCGGGCATGACGGGAAGCTCCTGGCAGAGGCCACCCCGTGAGGGGTGCTGTCCCCACTATGCGCCGCCGCTTGCCTCTTCCGCACGGATTTCGCCACTGCCCAGCAGGGCGCGTCGCGTGAGCACCGGCCCCACCAGTTCGTGCGCGGTGATCATCGCGACGATGAGCACCTCCACCTGGGGCCCGAAGGACGGGAAGGTGCGCGACACCAGCGCCGCCAGGCCGAACGTCACGCCCGCCTGGGAGATGAGCCCCATCCACAGGTAGCGCTTGAGGCGCGGATCCTCCGCGGGCGCGAACTTGCGGCACGCGCCCCAGATGGCCAGGCCGCGCAGTGCCACGAGCAGCAGCGCCGCCGGCCCCACCGTCACCAGCGCGTCCAGCTTCAGCCCCGCCCCCGCCGCGGCGAAGAAGAGCGCGAACACCGGCAGGCCCGCCTGGTTGATGGCCTGGTGGATGCGCCGGCCCTCGCGCTCGTCCAGGTTGGCGATGAGCGCCCCGGCCGCCAGCGACACCAAAAGCGGCGACAGGTGCAGCCGCGCCCCGCCCTCCGCCGCCGCGAACGACAGGCCCACGAGGAACAGCGGCAGCTCGCGGTTGACGCCCCGCATGTACAGGAGCATCGCCACCGCCAGCAGGCACCCCACCGCCACGGAGCCGAACAGCTCCCACCCCACCCCGCCCACCAGCGCGGGCAGGTCCAGGCCGTTGCCGAACGTCGCGCGGGTGATGCCCGCCGCCAGGCCGAAGGCCACCATCACGAAGAGGTCCCCGATGATGACCAGCGCCATCAGGAACTCCGTGAACGGGCCGCGCGCGGACGTCTCCTGCACGATGGCGATGGTCACCGTGGGAGAGAACGACACCACCACCGTGGACAGGAGCGCGCTCACCGCCAGCGCCTGGGGCACCGTCATGGGGGACAGGAACGGCAGCACGGGCTTGAGCGCGAACGTGGCCCCGAAGCACACCGCGAACGTCACCCCGCACACCGCCGCGCAGAGCAGCGCCACGCGCGCGCCCACCCGGCGGATGAGCCCCAGGTGCAGCTCCGTGCCCGCGACGAGCGCGATGAGGCTCACCGCCAGCCCCTTCACCAGCTCCAGCCCCTTCACGCCCGCGTTCGGGATGAAGCCCAGCGCGTACGGCCCCACCGCCACGCCCACCAGCAGGTAGCCGGTGAGGCGCGGCAGGCCCATGCCCTTGGCCACCTTGCCCGCGAACAGGCCGCACAACAGCAGCGCGCCCGCGGCCAGCAGCACCGGCGTGCCCGAGTCCGCGCGCACCGCCTGGGCCTGGGTGATGGCCGCGAGCAGCGCCATGAGCAGCAGCAACCGGAAGATGGACCCCTTCACGCGGCCACCCCCGCGTCACCGGTGGGAGGCGTGTCCCTCATGGGCGAGGGCCGGGGCTCCGCGGCCAGCACCTGCCGGAAGGCCCCGTGCGCGAGCATCTCGTTGACGACCGCGCCCACCGCCACCACGTCCAGCACCCGCTGCGACAGCGAGCCCGGCACCAGCAGCACGTACTCCGCCACCAGGCACAGCGCCAGGCCGCCCTGGGAGATGAGCGCGTAGCCAAAGCGCGGCGGCAGGTCCAACACGCCCTGCGTGAGCCGCTGCGCGAACGTGCCGCCCAGCACCTTGCCCAGAAAGCGCAGCCCCACGAACGCTGGCAACAGCGCCCACGCGGACAGGTCGCGCGCGTGGATGTGGCTGCCCACCAGGAAGACCAGCACCAGGTACGTGGGCCGCTCGACTCGCGAAAGCGCCCGCGACACCCGCTCCGCCGTGCGCCCTCCCATGAGCGCCAGCGTCGCGCCGCACGCCACGCCGGCCAGCAGCGACGACAGCCGCAGGTACGCCGCCGCGCCGCCCACCAGCGCCACCATGCCCAGCGTCACCGTGGTCTGCTCCGCCAGGTCCTTCAGCGAATACGTGAGGAACGCCAGCAGCGCGCCGCACGCCACGCCCAGCAGCAGCGCCAGCCCCAGCAGGCCCAGCCCCTCGGCCGCGTTGCCGGTGACGCCCAGCACCAGCCCCAGCGCGAGCACGCCCAGGCCCACCGCGTCGTCCATCATCGTGAGCAGCGCCACGCCCAGGCCGCGCGCGCGCTCCAGCCGCCCGTTTCGGTAGCCCAGCACCGCGAAGTGTCCGGAGGACAGGCTCGCCGCCGCGCCCAGCAGCGCCGCCGCGCCCACCGCCACCAGGGGCCTCAGGCCCATGGACAGGAGCAGCGGGACGGACAGCGGCAGCGCGACGAAGAGGAACGCCGTGCCCGCGTGCGCGAGCGCCGCCGCGTAGACGGGCCGGGGCAGGAGCCGCAACAGGCGCGGCTCCAGGTTGAGCCCCAGGAGCACGCCCCCCGTCCCCAGCCCCAGCGCCACCAGCGGGTGGAGCGATTCCAGGTTGCGCGGGGTGAGCACGCCCAGCACGGACGGGCCCAGCAGGGCCCCGAAGATGAGGAACAGGAGGCCGCTGGCCGCCAGCTGCGCCAGTGCCGGGAAGCGGCCCGGATCCAGGAGCGACCGGCTGGACGCGAGCAGCGACAACGCCGCGACGATGAGGAAGACGAGCAGCGCTTGCACGGACCGTGCTTACACCCGTGCGCCCCCGCGCGTCATCAACGCCGGTGCGTGGGCGCCGCCATCACGGGCAGGGCCACCAGGCGGCCCATGGGCGGGTCGTCCGCATCCATCTCCAGCTGTACGCGCTGGAGCATGCGATCCATCTCCTCCTGCGGGAGGGCAGGCAGCACGCTCACGAGCACGACGCGGTCTTCGTCCGCGCCCAGCGCGAGGCTGCGCAGGCCGGCGAACACCGGCACCTCCGCCGACAGGGCCGCGGCGGCGCTGCGCGCCCGGATGACCAGCGGTTCCGGGATGCCGAACTCCCGGAGCCGGCGGATCGCCCGCTCGGTCGTCTCCACCTGCTCGAGGAACGTGATGACCAGGTACACGCGGCCGTCATACCGGAAGACCGCGCATCCTGTCCCCCGTTACTCGTTGCCCCCTGGCTGAGCGGGCTCCTCCGGCGTGGCGGCCGGAGCGGCGGTGCCCTCGGACGCGGGGGCAGCCCCGGCCTGGGCATCCATGGCGGCGCGGGCAGCGCGCTTGCCCTCTTCAATCAGCTTCTTGACCTTCTGCCCGCCCTTGCGGCCAATCTCTTCATAGAAGTTCGGGCCGCGGGTGGCCTTGACGCGGTCGCCACCCTTCTTGCCGATCTCCTCGTAGAACTTGGCGCCGCGCTCGGCCTTCACGGTCTCGCCGCCCTTGCGGCCGATCTCCTCGTAGAAGGAGCGACCGCGCTCGGCCTTCACCGTGGCGCCGCCCTTGCGGCCGATGGTCTCGTAGAACTCGCGACCGCGTTCGTTGCGGACCGTCTCGCCGCCCTTACGCCCCGCCTCTGCCACCGTCATGCTGCCCTTGTTGTCTTTGTCCGACATGTCCGTGTCTCCTCTCGTGACTGCCCAACCCCGTCCGCGCCTTGGTGTCCCTTGCCTGAAACCTTGGGACGGAAGCGCCCCGATGCAAGCAAGCTCCGTACACCGCCAGCCGTTCTCTCCTGACATTGCATGCATAATCCCCAAGGATTTCGCGCGCTTGTCAGGGACGCTAGGCATCCGGACGGGACGGGTGATTGCCCGGCAGGACGCTCTCGATGTTCACAACAATTCAGCTCACGTTGCCGATTCCCTGCTCGGTTCCCACCTTGTGCGCAACGCCTGACACATGGGTTTCGTGGGCGATGGGGGAGGTTTCCTTGGCGAGCAGCAGCGGTCTGAAGACCTGGTTGCGCATCCTCGCGCCCATGGTCGTCTCCATTGGCGGTCTGGTGATGCTCCGGCTGTTGGGGCCGGACTTCATCGATCAGCGCACCATCCGGGAGCTGTTGCTCCCCCTGGGCGACTACGCCCCCCTGGCCTACGTGGCCTTCCTGGCCGTGAGGCCCCTGACGCTCCTTCCGGGGCAGGTCCTCACCGCGGTCGGCGGGATGATGTTCGGGACCCTCGCCGCGACCCTCTATTCACTAACGGGCAGCTTCCTGTCCGCCACCCTGCTCTACTTCGTTGCTCGCAAGCTGGGCACGCGGCCCATGCAGCGGCTGTGCGGCAGCAAGTACCCGGCCATCGCCAAGGCGGCGCGGCGGCACGACTTCCAGTTCACGTTCCTGGCGTGCCTCAACCCGCTGTGCCCCACGGACATCATGCTGATCGCCGGCGCGGCGAGCGGCGCGCGCTTCTGGCCGTCCGTGCTGGGCGTCGTGCTGGGCACCATTCCGGGCACCTTCCTCACCGCGCAGTTCGGCAGTGGCCTCGCGCAGGGCCGCACGGTGATGACCGCCGTGTCCGCGGTAGGCATGGTGGTGTCGCTGGTGCTGGGCGTCATCTTCGGCCGCCGGTTCTACAAGGAGGTCAACGAGGCGCCAGTGGAGGCCCCCGCGCCCGAAGCGGAGCCCGCGCGCGACCTGCCCGGCGCGAAGGAAGCGCTCACGACGCCGTGACGGCGCGCAGCTCCTCCACCAGGTGCTGGAGGAGCGCGCGGACGCGGGGCACGGACTGGCGCCCTGGCAGGCACAGGGCATGGACCGGCGGCCCCTCCGCCGCGTATTCCGCCAGCACCTCCACCAGCGCGCCCTCGCGCAGCCGGGCGTCGCTCATGAAGTCCAGCACCTGGCAGAGCCCGGCTCCCGCGGCGGCCAGGTCCAGCAGCGCCGGGCCGTGATCCACGTCGATGGCCGCGCGTGTGCGCACCACCGCGGGCGTGCCGCCGGGTGACTCGCGGAAGTGCCACTCGCGGGTGAGGCCGCGCGGATCCACGAACTTCAGGCACGCGTGGCGCTCCAGCCGCGACGGGTGATCCGGTGTCCCGTGCCGGGCCAGGTAGGCCGGCGACGCGAGCGTCATCCAGCGCGTGGAGAACAGCCGTCGCGCCACGAGGCTGGAGTCCTCCAGGCCGCCCAGCCGGATGGCCACGTCCACCTGATCCTCCACCAGCTTGCTCAGCCGGTCGCTCATGCGCACGTGCAGTGTGAGCTGCGGGTGCCGGGCCTGGAGCCGCGCCAGCCGGGGCAGCAGCACGGGGCCCAGGATGAACGGCAGGGACACCGTGAGCGGTCCTTTGGGAGCGCGGTGCGCCTGGGCCACCGTCTCGCGCGCGGCGCGCATCTGCGCCACGGCCTCGCGCGCCCGCTCCAGGAAGGCGGTGCCCTCGGACGTGAGGGCCACCTGCCGGCTGGTGCGCTCCAGGAGCCGTGCGCCCAGCTCCTCCTCCAGCTTGCGCACCGCCTTGCTCACCGCCGCCACGGTGACGCCCAGCCGCTCCGCCGCCTTGCGGAAGCTCCGCTCCTCCGCCACGTGGAGGAACGGCAACACGCCCGTGAACAGGTCCATGGGGTGGGATTGTCAACCCAAGGTTGACGATGGTTCAACCCGGACGTGCTCCCGGGCGCTCCGGTTGACGATTAGGGTTCACCCCACACGAAAGGGAGTCCTCATGAAGATCGCGATCCTGGGCACGGGCATGGTGGGTGAGACGCTGGGCAGCAAGCTGGTGGCGCTGGGCCACGAGGTGCGCATGGGCTCGCGCACGCCGGACAACGCGAAGGCCGCCGCGTGGGTGAAGAAGGCCGGGGGCAAGGCGTCGCAGGGCACGTTCCGGGACGCCGCCTGGTTCGCGGAGCTGCTCTTCAACTGCACCCTGGGCAATGCGTCGCTGGAGGTCCTGAAGTCCGCGGGCGAGGACGCCCTGCGCGGCAAGGTGCTGGTGGACGTGTCCAACCCGCTCGACTTCACCAAGGGCATGCCGCCGGTGCTGTCCACGCCCCCGGATGACTCGCTGGGCGAGCAGCTCCAGCGCGCCTTCCCGTCGCTGAAGGTGGTGAAGGCGCTCAACACGATGAACTGCGAGGTGATGGTGGATCCCTCGCGCGTGCCTGGAGACCACGACGTCTTCGTGTCCGGCAACGACGTGGACGCGAAGGCCCGCGTGAAGCAGCTCCTCACGGAGGGCTTCGGCTGGAAGCACGTCATCGACCTGGGGGACATCACCACCGCGCGCGGCACCGAGGCCTTCCTCCCCCTGTGGCTGCGCCTGTGGGGCACCCTTCGCACCGGCGACTTCAACATCCACGTCGTGAAGCGCTGAGAGCCATGACGCGCGGGGACGCAACTTCCCGGGCCGGTTGCGGATAACCTACCCAAACCCACGTCCCCCGGTGGTTGGAGGTTCTCATGAGCACGATCGACCGCACCCGTTCCCTTGCCGTGCCGTCCTCCACCCCGAAGACGGCCGCGGAGCCGCTCGCGAAGAAGCCCGCGCCGCACCAGCCCGCGTTCCAGAAGTCCTCCTTCGAGCAGTCGCCGTCGTCCAAGGCGCAGAAGAACGGGCTGTTGGGCGGCCTCATCGACGCGGCGGTGGGGGGCATCAAGGACATCCCCCGCTTCGTGGAGATGGGCGCGAACGTCTTCAACGCCACCACGGTGAAGGAGATCACCAGCCTCTTCGGCGGCGCGAAGCCGGACCGCGCGCAGGACGGCATGTTCGTGGGCGCGGGCGGCAAGGTGCTGCCCGCGACGACGAAGCTGGGCGACGTGCCGGGCGTCACGCCGAAGAACAACCCGAACCCGGACAAGACGATCCTCTACGTCAACGGCATCATGACGCCGACGGCGGGCCAGCTGGGCGAGATGCAGGCGCTGGCGGACAGCTCCGGCGCGAAGGTGGTGGGCATCCACAACGCGACCGAAGGCCTGGTGAAGGACCTGGCCCAGTGCGTGACGGACAAGCTGGACAAGGGCAAGAACCCCGCGGTGGACACGCTGGCGGACACGCTCTACTCGGAGCTGAAGGCCGGCCGCGACGTGCACCTCGTGGGCTACAGCCAGGGCGGGCTCATCACCGCGCGGGCGCTCAATGACGTGGCCAAGCGGCTGCGTGTGGAGGACGGGCTGTCCCCCGCGCAGGTGGAGGCGAAGATGGGCCACCTGGAGGTGGAGACCTTCGGCGCCGCGTCCACGAAGTACCCGAACGGCCCGCAGTACGTGCACTACGTCAACAACGCGGACCCGGTGCCCACGCTCACGGGCCTGGGCGGCGACGTGGATCCGCTGGCCTTCCTGAAGGACGCGGGCAAGGGCGCGGTGGTGCACCGCTTCACCGACGGCAACCTGAACCCCATCAGCAACCACATGCTGGACACGCTCTACCTGAAGCACCGCGTGGACTTCGACCAGGCCCGGCGGAACCAGTTCTAGTTCCAGGGCCCGTGGCGCCGGGCCGCGGCTAGGATGCCGCGCCCATGAAGCCCTTCCCTGTCGCAACCGCCCTCACCATCGCCGGCTCGGACAGCGGCGGTGGCGCCGGCATCCAGGCCGACCTCCGCACCTTCTCCTTCCACCGCGTCCACGGCACCAGCGCCGTGACGGCCATCACCGCGCAGAACACGCGCGGCGTGACGCGCGTGGACCTGCTGCCCCCTGAGTCCGTCACCGCGCAGGTGGACGCCGTCGTCTCGGACATGCGCGTGGACGCGGTCAAGGTGGGCATGCTCGCCCAGCGCCCGCTCATCGAGGCCGTGGCGGATCAGCTCTCCCGTGTGTCGCTGGGCCCCATCGTGGTGGACCCCGTGATGGTGTCCCGCGCGGGCTCGCGGCTCATCGACGACGCGGCGGTGGATGCGCTGCGCACGCGCATGCTGCCCCTGGCCGCGATCCTCACGCCCAACCGCCACGAGGCGAAGCTGCTCGCGGGCATGGACATCGAGACGCTGGAGGACATGCGCGAGGCGGCCCGGCGCATCCATGCCCTGGGCTCGCGCGTGGTGCTCGTGAAGGGCGGCGGCATGCCGGGCGCGCTGCGCGGCACGGACGTGTGGTTCGACGGCACGCGGATGGAGACGCTGTCCGTCGCGCCCGTGGACACGCCGAACACGCACGGCACCGGCTGCACGCTGTCCGCCGCGATCGCCGCGCGGCTCGCGCTGGGGGCTCCACCGCTGGAGGCCGTGCGGCTGGCGAAGGAGTACGTCACCTCCGCCCTGCGCTACCCGCTCGCCGTGGGCCACGGGAACGGCCCGATCGGGCACTTCTTCCCGCTGATGCATGACTGAGACATGGACATGAATGCAATTGATTGCATCAAATTGCAGACATATCCGCCAATGAAACATGTATTTAAATTGATACATGTTTCATTCGGGTGGGTGTTGACCCACTGAACTCATGAGCATGTGGGCATGGCGACTCTGATCGGTGGGTGATCGTAGGCGTTGGCGCTGGATGTCCGACGACAAACGGCGCCTCTTCCCCACCTGATCAGAATTTCATGTAGGCGCGGCCGATCAGAACCCCAGGACTGCTCGACTGTTCAGTCTGGGTCATGAATGAAATGGCTAAAAGTCTGTTCAGTGCCTGTTCAGGCGCACGAAAGCCCGGCCAAAAACCACGGAAAGACCGTTCAGTGCTTCGGAGCGTCGGAATCCAGTCCGTCGACGTCCGGCAGCCGCTGCGCGAGCAGCCCCAGCAGCTCCTGGGTGGACAGGCGGGCGGCGGCGTCCTTGCCTTCCAGCACGCCGGCCACCAGGGCCCGCTTCTGCTCATGGAGCGAGAGCATCTGCTCCTCGATCGTCCCCCGCGCCACCAGCCGGTAGACCGTGACCGGGCGCTGCTGGCCGATGCGGTGCGCGCGATCGGAGGCCTGATCCTCCACGGCCGGGTTCCACCAGGGATCCAGGTGGATGACGCTGGTGGCGGCCGTCAGGTTGAGCCCGAAGCCGCCCGCCTTGAGGGAGATGAGGAACAGGGGCGCGTCGCCCTCCTGGAAGGCGCGCACGCGGTCGGCGCGTGAAGCGGCGGGCGTCTGCCCATCCAGGTACTCGTACGCGATGCCCTGCGCGTCCAGCACCTCGCGCACCAGCGCCAGGTGGGACGTGAACTGGCTGAACACCAGTGCACGGTGGCCCTCCTCGCGCAGCTCCTGGATGAGCTCCAGGAAGCGCTCCAGCTTGGAGGACTCCAGCTTGGACGCCTCGTCGTACAGCCGGGGGTGCGACGCGAGCAGCCGCAGCCGCGTCAGCGCCGCCAGCACCTCGATGCGGCGCTCCTGGTCCTTCATCTTCGACTTGCGCGTCTCCAGGTCGGACAGGGCCGCCAGGCGCGCATCCTCGTAGAGCGTCCACTCCGGCGGCGACAGCACGACGGGCACGTGCACGTCCGTGCGCGGCGGCAGCTGCGCCTCCACCTGGGACTTGGTGCGGCGCAAGAGGAAGGGCTGGAGCACCCGGGCCAGCGCGGGCGCGGCCGTGGGGTCCACCTGCTTCTCGATCGGCGCGGCGAAGCGGTTGCGGAACGCCTCCAGGCTGCCCAGGAGCCCCGGGAAGACGACGGCGAACAGGGCCCACAGCTCGCCCAGGTGGTTCTCCAGCGGCGTGCCGGACAGCGCGAACTTGAAGTCGCCCTGGAGCGCCCTCGCCGCGCGGAAGCGCTGCGTGGCCGCGTTCTTCAGCTGCTGGGCCTCGTCGAAGACGATGGTGGAGAAGCGCAGCGCGGCCAGCCGCTCGATGTCGCGCACGAGCAGGCCGTAGCTGAGCACCAGCACGTCGCGCGGCCCCAGCCGCTCCAGCGTGCCACCCCGGTCCTCCGCGTCGGAGAAGATGGTCACCTTGAGCGACGGCGCGAAGCGCTTCGCCTCATCCCGCCAGTTGAAGGCCACCGACGTGGGCGCCAGCACCAGCGCGGGCCCCTGCTTCGCGCGCTCCAGCAGCACGGCCAGGGCCTGCACCGTCTTGCCCAGGCCCATGTCGTCCGCCAGCACCCCACCCGCGTTCCACGACGCCAGCCGCGTAAGCCAGCGGAAGCCCTCCAGCTGGTAGTCGCGCAGCTCGGTCTTGAGCGTCGCGGGCACCCGGGGCTTCAGCTCCTTCGCCGCGAAGATGCGCTCGACCAGCGTCTTCCAGGACGCGTCCGCGTCGATGATGGCGCCCGCGGTGCCCAGCCCCGCCAGGGCCTCCGCCGCGGACGGGCCCACCTCCAGCCCGTGGCGCGACAGGTACGCATGATCCGCCAGCTTCTCCAGCTGCTCGCGCAGCGCTGCTTCGATCTCCACCCAGGTGCGCGCGTCCACCTGGACGAAGCGCTCCTTGCGGCGGGCCGCGTCCAGCAGGCGCGCCAGCTCCACCCGCTCGCCCTCCACGGACAGGCTGCCCAGCACGCCGAACCACTCGCGCTTGCGCTCCAGGACGACCTTCAGGTCCCCCGCGCCCCGCTTCGGCACGAGCCGCATGGAGGTGCCCACCCACTCCAGCTCCGGCCGGGGCTCCATCTCCGCGCACGCGGCCAGCACCGCCAGCCCGCCCTGCGCGCTGTGGAAGAGGAAGCAGAATGGCAGCTCCTGCGGCTCCGCCGTCTGCAAGGGCAGCCGGGCCTGGAGCGCCGTGGCCGCCGTCAGCTCACGCCCGAAGTCGCGCACCGCGTGGAAGGAGCGCGTCTCACGCCGCACGTACACGTCGCGAGGACCCTCGCCCGGCAGGAACGAGGCGCTGTCCGGCATCGCGCGCAGCCGCAGCTCCAGGCGCACCGCGCCCCCGGGCTGTCCCTCCAGCCGGAGCACCGGGAGCTGCTGCGGCGCGATGGACTCGCCCATCACGCTGCGGGGCATGGCCACCGGCAGACGCACGGAGAACTTCGACAGCTGCTCCAGGAGCGCCCCGTGGCTCTCCGGTGGAAACGCGTTGCCGTGCTTCTGGAGCACCGTGGCCAGCGCGCGCACCTCCGGGCTCACGTCCAGCACCGTGAGCACGTGCGCGCCTTCGTCCCAGAGGAACACCGCGTCCTCGGGCTTCGACTTGCGCACGCGCTCCAGGAGCGGCGCGGGCAGCACGGTGCCGTCCACGCCCGCGTTCACCAGCACGGTGCCGCCCCGGTCCTCGGCGACCAGGCCCACCTTCTCGCGCTCGATGCGCACGGGGATGTCCTGCGTGCCCTCCAATGACAGACGCGGATGATCAATCAGCTCGAACAGCAGCGCGCGCGACGCAGGGGCGGCGCTGTCGGTGAGCAGCGCGGCGATGCGCGAGTCCGCGGGACTGAGCTGCGAGCCGTACTCCTGGAGCAGCTTGCGCCGGCCGACCTTCGCGCCCGTGGTGCGCTGGCCCTTCTTCGTGCGCCGGTGCACGTACGGCGCGACCTCCACGCCGTACCCTTCGATGACGTCCAGGCGCCAGGAGATCTCCACGCCCCCGCCGCCGCCCGGGCTCTCCTCCACCGCCCGCTCCAGCGCGCGCAGCGTCCGCGCCCACGCGGGCCGCACCAGCTCCTCCAGCGTCTCGCCGAAGCCTTCCGTCCAGCGCTGCCGCAGCCACAGCAGCGTGGTGTCCACCGCCGCCAGCTGGTGCACGCAGAACGTCGCGCCGCAGGAACAGTCCACCGTCACGCCCGACGGGCTGAACGTCAGCCGCGCGTCCGGCAGGATGAAGCCCGAGCCCGGCGGGGACACCGGCGCCTCGGAGATGCGCGTCTCCTTGAGGCGGAAGCCCGGCAGGTCCGGCTCCTCCACCAGCGCCTCCAGCGACAGCGCCCGCTCCGGCCTCGGCGCGATGCCCGGAGGCACGCGGGCACGCCACGCGAGCAGCATCCCGTGAACGACATGCGTGCGCTTGTCGGACGGGGGCGCGAGCCGCTCCGCGACGGAGGCCCGCGCCTCGATGGCGCCCTGCCGCTCGTCCTCCACGTAGCGCCAGGCGAGCTTCGGCAGCAGGTCCCGCATGCGCGGCGTGGGCAGCACCTCCGCCGTCCAGCGGTCGAGCGTGTCCTGGGCCAGCACCTCCACCAGCCGGCGGCGGGAAATCACGGCGCGCACCTGCGGCAGGTACGCGGCCTCCACGCGCGGGGTGAGCAGCGCCAGGCTCAGGCGGCCCAGGTGCTCCAGCCCTTCGGCCCTCAGCCACGCGCGCAGGTCCGCCTCCGTCTGGAACGGGGGCACGTGGGGGTCCTGCGCGGGCTTGGGACTGGACGGGGGGGACTTCTCGGCCATGGGGACTGACGACGAAAGCGTCAGTCTACCTTGGCCATGCGGCGGCGATCACCGAGGAACTCTTCCACTCCCAGCACGATGTTCTTCGCCACCTCGTCCTGGTAGCGCTCGGACGCCAGGCGCTTCTCGTCCTCCGCGTGCGACAGGAAGGACGTCTCCACCAGGATGGCGGGCATCTTCGCGCCCAGGAGCACGTAGAACAGCGCCTCCTTGTGGCCCAGGTCCTTGATGCCGTCGTACTGGGTGGACAGGCCCGTCACCAGGTTGTGCTGCACGGCGTTCGCCAGCCGCGACGACTCCTCCGTGTTCGCCTTGGTGGCCAGGTCCGCCAGGATGAACTGCAGGTCGCTGATGCCCTTCTCGGAGGACGCGTTCTCACGCGCGGCCAGGCGGATGGAGTAGCGGTCCGCGGAGGTGTTGAGCGTGTACGTCTCGATGCCGCGCAGCTTGTGCGTCGCCGCCGAGTTGCAGTGCACCGAGATGAACAGGTCGCCGTGCGCCTCGTTGGCCAGCTTCGCGCGGTCCTCCAGGCGGATGAACGTGTCGTCGTCGCGGGTGAGCACCACCTCCAGGCCCTTCTCCCGCAGGCCGTCCGCGACCTTCTTGGAGATGGCCAGCGCCACCTCCTTCTCCTTCGTCCCCGCCTTGCCCACCGCGCCGGAGTCGTGGCCGCCGTGGCCCGGGTCGATGACCACGCGCCGCACCTTCAGCCCCAGCTGCTCCGCCAGCGTCAGCTCCGCGTGGCGCGACTGCTTCGCCACCGCCTTGAGCCGAGCCTGCGCCACCTGCGCGTCCACCGGCGCCGTCACCGGGCGCGGAGCCTCCTGCACGGGCGACACCGGCGGCACCGGGCGCGACGACTTCGACGCCACGACCTCGGGCTGCGCCGGCTTCGCGGCCGGGGCCGTCTCCACCAGCGCGGGCGCCTTCGACGCCACGGCCGGGACCTCCACGCGGGCCTCCGGCTTCGCGGGCTGCGACGTCCCGTGCGAGGAGGCCACCGCCTCCGGAGCCTTCGCCGTGTCCTTCACGGCGTCCTTCGCATCCACGGCCCGGTCGGCCACGGTGGGCGCGTCCACGATGTTCGCCGCCGCGTCCTTCGCGCTGTCCGTGCCGGAGGCAGGAGCGCTCGGCTCCAGGCGGGGCAGCGCCGGGGACGGCTCGCGCGCGAGCTTGCTGATGGCATCCACCAGCGGCGAGTTGGGGGTCGCGGCGGCGACGGCGGTGTCCGGCGTGGACTTCACCACCGGGGGCAGCGGCTTCACGGTGGGCTTCGCGGGCGGCGTCCGGTTGGACGGGGGCAGCGAGGCCAGCAGCGCCTTGAGCTCCTTGCCCTGGTCGCCCTTGGGGTTGGTGGCCAGCGACTCGTTGAGGATCTTCCGGGCCGCCTCCGGCTTGTCCAGGCGGTTGACGTGGATGCGCGCCAGCGCCAGCGCCGCGTCGTCCGCGAGCCGGTGCTTCGGGTGCGCCTCCACCAGCTTCGAGTAGTCCGCGATGGCCGCCTGCAGGTCCTCCTCCACGAAGGAGATGCGGCTCAGCTCCTGGAGCAGGTCGCCCGCGGTGAAGAGGGCGTCGGGGGCGCGGTCGCTCTTGGGGAAGCGCGTGGCCACGGCCTCGAAGCGGTGCACCACGTTGAGCCAGTGGTGGCGCAGCTTGCGGCGGGACGCGTCGTCCTTCAGCGCGTAGTAGGAGCGGCGGGCCTGCTGGTACGCCTCCTCGGCTTCGTTGCGCTTGCTGGCCCCGACGGCGCTCGGGGCCGTGAGGAGCAGCATGGGCAGCACGAAGTGGGAGAAGCGTACGCGCATGGAAGCCTCCGGACGTTGCAGCTACAGGCGTGTGTCACACGGCCTCCGGGGGCCAGCAACTTTTCAACCCCACCTGTCCGTCCGTCAGCGCACCCAGCCCAGCGTCCGCGCCAGCTCCTCGTCGATAACGCGGCACCAGCCCGGCTCGCCGGGCACCACGGCCGCCAGCACCTTGCCGCCGTTGCGCACCGGGGCCCGCTGGGGGCGGCAGCGCGCCCGCACGGCATGTTTCACGTCCTGGCGGAAGAAGTGCGCGGGGAACACCGCCTCGCCCTTCCCTTCCGGGAGGTAGCCGTCGTCCGGGGTGAGCCACACCAGCGCGCCCAGGCGCAGGGGCACCACCTCCCGGCGCCACAGCCGCCGCACCTCCCACGCGAAGCCGGCCAGCGCCACCAGCGAGCCCAGGCCCAGGCCCCAGGGCAAGAGGCCCACCCGGGCCGCCCGCGCCCGAGCGTGGGTCGCCTCGCGAGGACGTCCCGGCTGGGAGGGATCCACCAGCAGCTGCACCCGGGCGCCGTGGCCCAGGCCCGCCGCGTGCTCCGCGTCCGTGCGCACCCCGGAGACGGAGTGCTCTTCGCCCGCGAACGTGTAGAGGACGTCCAGCGTGCCCTCCGCGTCCTCGCGCTGGTTCAGGGGCGGTGCGTGGCTTGCGCCCACCAGCGCGTCCACCAGCTCCGCGCGGGCCGTGAAGCGCTGCTCCTCCACGAAGTAGCGCCCCAGGTAGCCGGCGCCCAGGCCCAGCACGGCAATCACCGTCAGGCCCAGCACCACCCCGCGCACCAGTCGCGTCACCGCCCCAGGCACCTGGGCGAGTCGGACACGGCGGGGGGCATGGGGGATGGCGAGTTGCATGGCGGGCGCGAAGCCTACTTTTGGGGCTGGAGTGGCCTCAAGAGACCCGCCCGGTCCAGGAGTTCCCGCACCCGCTCCGCGAGTGCCACATGCTCCGGGTTGCTGACCGTGAAGCGCTCCGGGGTCAGGATGATGAGCGTGCCCTTGTCCTCCACATTCTCGACGCGCACGGGGGCAGGCAGTAGGGGCACCCTTCCCCGGTGCCTTGCGAGGTACGTCACCCATCCGACGTAAGGGGCCCCCTTGGCACGGTGTGGTTTCATCAGGTCGCGATGTTGTTCCGAGATCGCCACGCCCCAATCAGGCTCCCAGGCGGCGGCCGTTTCACGCACCAGCCTGGTCAGGACAGGCGCGGTCAACACCCGCTCGCTGCTCGGTCCTCGACTCGGCAGGGTGAATACGCAGTGGTTGTTCACCCACTCAGAGTAGCCGCCGCATGCGATGAGGAAACCACTGACCTCGTATTCGTCGGCCGCTCCATTCCATCCCCCGAGACTGAATCCGAGGTCTGCGAAAGTCCGGTCCCGCCCCTGGCGGACGAACGATTCCAGCTCCGCGGAGGCGGGACCAATGGATCGCTTCAGGGCATCCTTGCGCGACTTGCCTTGCTGGAACCAACGGGCGAAAGACGGATCCACCGTCGCAAGAGCCGTAATGAGGACGGCCAGTCGTCTCGCGCAATCCTCGGACGACTCTTGCCTCGGCCCCCAGTAGACGCCTGCGGAGTAGCTGTCTGTCACGGCCCGCTGTTCCTTGTTCATGAGAGAGGACGAGCGAAGACGACCTCAATGCCGTCCAGGTCGTTGGCATCGAACAGCTTCCGGATGGCTTCCGCCGTCTTCTCTTCCGCAATGTACCACCGGATCGGCGTTCCTCTTGCTGCACGGAGCTGCCTTCGCGCCTGGTCGACGAGGGCCTTTGCTCCCGACTTCTCGAACCAGACCTTGGGCGAAAGGTTATCGAGGAACTTGTTCGCATAACCGGGGCCCTTCGCCTCCAGGAGCACGCCGTCCTTGAAGCCATCGAACTTCACGCCTCCGCTGTTCTGGCCCACGCCGCCAATCCAGTAGGCGTCATCAGCCGGGTGCCCGGTGATCTGCTCCTGGTAACGTTGGGCACGCTCAGACATCGACTCATTGGCGGGGCCCCACTGCCCCGGCCCCTTGGAAGGCGTTGCTCCCATCGAGGACGTATTCGCCCGCTGAAGGATGATGGCTGCCCCAGACCCGCCACTCCACACCGCCACCGCGCGTCCCACCGGCACCGCGATGCGCTCCAGTGCCAGCGCCCCCTCCGCTGACAGGGCGAGTACCGGTACCGTGACCTCGGCCCCCGCGGACAGGCCGGTCACCGTGCGTGTCGTCGCCGAGGCCGCTCCCCAAGTGGCGATGACGTTCGTCGTCAGCCGCGCCACTTCGCGAATCTGCTCTCCCTTTGTCATGTACCGGAAGCGTTCCCAGTAGGCGGGCGACGACGCGATGAGGGCTGCCAGACCGGATGGCAGGTTGCTCAATCCCGCGAGGCTGTCCATGGGGCGGGAGAGCGCCTTCCCCAATCCGTGGTACAGATCCACGAAGGCGTCCTCGGCGCCATCCAGTGAGCGGTTGATGACGTCCGCGTCGTCGTACACCTCCGCCAGGGGCCGCCAGTCCAAAGTCTCAAGTCGCGCGTCCACGACGCGGAAGACACCGCCTTTGCCGCTGTAGAAGCGGCCCAGCTCGAAGCCGTTCGCGCGGAAGGCACCATCCCGCCACTCGACGGGCGCCACCTTCTGCTGGGTACGTCCAGTAAGGGCCCATGCGAGGTAGCCATCCGGTCGCAGCACCGCCAACTGCTCCCGGGCAATCCTCGTCATCCTCCGAGCCAACTCCTCGCGAGAAACCTCACCTTGCTCCAGCACCTCCCGCAGGAGGAAGCCTGCTGTCATGCGCGGCGGAAAGGTGCCAAGCGTCACGGGCTTCTCCATCAACCGGTCCAGCACCTCTACAGCGTCGTCAGGCGTGAAGGGATTGCGGCGCAGTGGAAGCTCGTCCACATCCTCCAGCCCGGCTCGGACCAGCAGTTTTTCGAAAGCCTCCAGGTCCAGCAGGTCCATCTCCCGGGCCTGCCGTGAAACCTTTCCGTGATCATCGGAGGCTTGCGCATCATGGGCCGTACGCTGCCGGAGGACTCGCGAGCCTCCTCTGGCGGAGGCTGATTCCACTCCGGCACAGCCGGCCAGCATCAAGACACAGCCGAGAACCACGATACTGACTGACCGCATCGTCCACTCCACGGCGCCCTTCGGAGGTCAGGCGCCACGACTGCTTCCACTCCAGCCTGCATTGAAGCGCTGGGAAGAGGGAACCTGGGCGCTCGATCCGGAATCGCTCGCATCGAATGGAGGCCACGGTGTGCTGGGGCTCGTCATGAGCGGCGCTCGTCAGCCGCGCGGCGTAGGATTCCTCCGTTGGGTCGAACCCACAGGGGGAATCATGAAGGCACGCGGCTTCGTGGTGATGACGGTCGTACTGGCGTGGGCGGGCGTGGCGGGCGCGGAGCCCCGGCCGGCCCAGCTCATCATCTGGGGTGGCGGCAAGGACACCGCCGAAGCCGAGGCGTCCCTGGGCCGGTGGCAGCAGCGCGCGAAGATGGACGAATGGGACGGGACGCTGAAGGTGGCCGAGGGCTACCCGCGCATCGTCCAGAGCCACACCGTGCCGGGGCTCAAGCCGGGTTTCGTGGTGGTGGTGCTCGGAGCCTGTGAGCCGGCCGCGGGGCCGAAGGTGCTGGAGACGCTCAAGGCCTTCGAGCCGGCCGCGTACGCGCGCGACGTGACGTGGGCGGAGCCCCTGGCGTGCCCCCAGCTCGGCCCCGAGTGGCGTGTCCTCCAGTCGAAGTCGTGGAAGAAGAAGGACGGCACCCTGACGGCCGTCCTCCTGCAGACCCCGGAGACGAAGGAGCCGCACGCGCCGACCCGCCAGGCCTTGCGCGTGATGCTGCGAGCCCCCGACGGGCAGGTGCTCGGCCTGGACGAGCGCAACGGCGAGCCCGCCGTGGATGAATTCGCGATGAAGCCGGGGTTCATCCCCACCCTGGACGGAGCGGGGCCGACGGTGACCTACCTCACCCACGAGGCCGGCTGCACGGGGGGCCCGAACGTCTTCGAGACGCGGGTGAAGTACGGCATCGACGGCGACACGCTGTCGACCCCGGAACGCACGCGGCTCCTCGTGGACAACACCCATAACTGCGACCGGTGAGGGCCGCGAGGGCTCAAGGGAACGTCACGTTGCCGAGCGTGATGCTCCGCAGCCCGTCTGCCTCCCAGAGCTTGAGCGTGAAGGGCCCTTGGACAGCAGCCGCCGGAGCCTCGGCCTCGACAATCACGCGCGCGCCTGGACCGCCTGGCGGTATTGGCGTTGATTGCCACACACGCAGGACCTTCAACTCCTCGCCCGGCCTGCCTTTGAGCGTCGCACCCTCCGCCGTCCACGGTCGTGTTCCCGTCTTCACATCAATCCAGACATCCACGGCCACCAGCTTGCTGGAGTGATAGCTGGTGATGATGGATGCTCCGAGCCCGTTGGCCGCCGTTTTCGCGACAGCCTTGGTCAGGATTTGCCCCGCCACACCGCTCGGATCCAATCCGCCATTGAAAAGGATGCCCGTCAATCCACCAGGTGCCTTGTGCTCGGATATCAGGCGCGCCAGTTCCTCCTGGCAACGGAAGGTCTCCGCGCGCGCATCCCGGGCTTCTTGCTGATACGTCTCGATCGTCCGCTGTGCCCGGTAGACTTCGATGGTGGCCTCCGCCTTCGCCGGATGCACCTTCAGCAAGAACACCGCGTTCGATGGCGCCGAGCCGTCCCGGAAGCGCACCATCAGCTTGAATCGTTCGCCCGGAGTGGCGCTCACTGAAGGCACAAGCCTGAGGGTGGCCTGCCCCACATCCACCAGGGAAAAGCGGTGGCGGTTCTCCAGTTCAACGCTCTCGCGCTGCAGCTCTGAGTCGAAGAGGAGCATCGTCGAAAGGCCCGGGCTGACCACCACTTCACTGGCGCTCCCAGCTTCCTCCGGGCTCAATTCGATGCGCCTTGCCCCTGGCACTGAAGACGACATCTCCGGCTGTGCAGTCGCCGAACTCCCAGCGAGAAGCAGTCCCAGCAGAACGACAAGCGATGAAGAAGGCACTCGACAGTCTTTCCGTAGGAGTCGCTACTCGAACTCAGTAACCGCCTTCACATAGGCAGTCGTCCAGATACGCGCTCGGTCGGGAGAGTCATCGCCTGCTTCTCGCGCCATCCCTCGCGGCCCCTCTTCGGCATGGACATCAAAACATACAGGGAAGCTGTCTCCCTCTGCCGTTGTCGCCCAGGTAAGGCGAGCAAAGACACGGTCACGCACGATGCTCCGCCCTGACAAAACGGAGCCGCCCGGCAGGCCTTTCCAGCTACCCAAGAGGTGGACTTCCACAGGGCCCTCTCCAATGGAAATGATCCGAGCGTCTCCCTTCGCGAAGAGCGCCGGCTGCTTGTCTCCGATGTCCACCCCCCGCTTCTCCATGGCCTTCACCGCCCCCACCGGACACGGCTCTGGCGGCGGAGCCGGGCGCACCTGCGGACCCGGGCACGCGAGCGCGGTGCAGGCCGCCGCCGTGCTCACCGCACGGGCCATGGTGCTCATGCCCGTCTTCGCGGGCTTCGAGGGGAGCTGAAGGGGCTGCGTGTCTTTCGGCGGCGTCGTCACGGTGGCTGAGTCCTCCTGGAGCGTCGCGGGGAGCGCGACGGCCGCGGCAGTGGCCTCCGGCCCGGTGGGAGCTGCGGCGCGGTCAGCTTGAGGGGACTCCCCAGAGGCCGCTACTTCCTGACGGGCGGGATCCACTCCAGCGACTCGCGACGTCCAAAGCAGCAGCGTGGCCCCCGCCGCGATCAGCATCAGGGCCAGCGCCACCATCGCCCAAGCTCGCGACCGTCGACGCGGCTTCGGCACCGACTTCACGGTGGTCCCGGGTGCCGTCACCTCCGCATCGGCAGCGGGTGGTGGCGCCCGCTTGCCCCGGCGAGGCCGGTACAGCGGCGCACGCATCCACCGGTCCAGGCTGTCCCGGCCCCCTACTGTCGTCGCGGTGTCCTCGCCGAAGGCATCGCAGAGCGGCACGTCCCACGCCGTGTCCGCGCCCGCGAGCACCTGCTCCAGCTCCGTCACGGCGGCCAGGGCGCTCAACGTGCGCGTCTCCGGCGTCTTCTCCAGGAGGCGCATGCACACGTCGCTCAGCGCCAGGGGCACCCGTGCATTCTCCGTGTGGGGCGGCGTTGGTTCGCGGGTCATGACGTCCTCGATGAAGCTGGCGTCGTCGGTCCCATCGAAGGGCTTCCGCGCCGTCAGCAGCGCGTAGAGGACCAGGCCCAGCGCCCACAAATCGTCCGAAGGACCCGCGCTGTACCGCGCTCCGGGCGAGCGCGCATGCTGCCGGAAGTACCGCCACGCCTCCGGAGCGCGGTACTCCGGCGTCCCCGGCGGCAGGATGTCCACCGTCAGCCCACGAGCGCCCTCGTAGTCGCCAATGCCGAAGTCCACCAGCTTCGCCATGCCGTCCGAGGCGCGCACCATGACGTTGGCCTCCTTCACGTCCCGGTGCAGCACCCCCGCCGCGTGCGAAGCCGCCAGCGCCCGCGCCACGTCCAGCGCCACGCGAGCCACCTGCCGCGCCGTGGGGTTCTCCTCGTCCGCCCAGACGTCCAGCCGGCGCCCGTCCACGTACTCCATGACGATGACGGCGAATCGCGGCGCTCCGGGTGGCCACAGGCCATAGCCCTGGAGGCCCACGACGTTGGGGTGGCGAAGCTTCAAGAGGATGGAGACTTCGCGCTCCACCCGCTCTCCCACGCGCGGCAGGTGCAGCAACTTCAAGGCGAAGCGCTGCCCCGCGTTGCGCGCGAGGTACACCGTGCCGAAGCCCCCCTGCCCCAGCTGGCGCTCGACCGTGTAGCCCAGCACCTCGGCCCCAGGCGACAGGATGGCGGGCGGCGGCCTCATGGCGTCCTCCCTCGGGGACTTCGGGCCACTCGCATGCGACGTCCTCCCAGCGGGCGCGCACGCTACCAGAAGCACGGGAAGCCCGGGAAACCATCCCCGTGAATCCACCGCGCGAGACGTGCTCGCTCCTCCCTCTGGGGCTTGCCTCAATGGATTCACTGTTCTGGCCCTCCAAAGTACATAGGGTCCATGAACGAAGAACTGGCCATCACCATTGGCAGCGCGGCCCGCGCCGCCCGCGAGGAGCAGGGCCTGACCCAGGCCGAGGTGGGCCCTCGCGTCGGCCTCCTCTCCACCGTCTACAGCCGCCTGGAGCGCGGGAAGATGCTGCCCAGCGTCCCGACGCTCTACCGTCTCTGCACGGAGCTGAGGGTGTCCCCGGAGGACATGCTGGGCCTCACCGCCCTGGTGCGAGGCCGCAAGGGCCAGCGCCCACGCGCACGTGAGGACGAGGCCCCCGCGTTGCGTCGCCTGCTCTACCTCGCGCGCAAGCTGGACGCGGAGAAGCTCGAAGCACTCCTCCACGTCGCCACGGCCCTGACCCGCTGACGGCCACGGCGCAACGGACCCTGGCCAGCCTCCGTTCAGGCGTGGCCGCGGACGCGCGCCTACGCGGGAGGCCGGACCACGAGGACGTCGCAGCCGACCTCGCGAACCACGTCCGTCGCCACGCTCCCGAGCAGGATGCGCGACACGCCGGAGCGCGCCTGGGTGCCGAGCGCGAGCAGGTCCGCCCGGTGCTGGCGCGCCTCCTTCAGGATGATGGAGTACGGGCTGCCGTGCTCGACGGCCTGACGATAGCGCAGCCCCAGGGCGTCCAGGTGCCGGTGGAGCGGGCGCAGCTCGCGCAGCGCGGAGTCCTTGAACCGTGCCCGGTACCGCGTGCGTTCCTCGCGCGTCAGTCCGGGGAAGACCATGTATTCCAACGGCGACTCGTACGCGTGGATGAGCCGCAGCGAGGTGCGCGGCTCCAGCAGGGCGGGCAGGAAACCCGCGGCGTGCCGCGCCGTCTCCTCGGCGTCCACGGCCACCAGGGGACGGCGGTACGCGTCCTCCACGAGCCCGTGGACCACGAGCACCGGGGACGGGCCGTACCGGATGACGTGCTCGGCGGTGGAGCCCAGGAACAGGTCCCGGACGGGCCGGCGGCCATGCCGGCCCAGGACGACCAGGTCCGTGCCCGCCGACTCTGCCTGGCGCACGAGGGTGGGGGCCGGCTTTCCGAACACGAGCCGCGCCTCGACGGACGCGCTGGAGCCCGCGGCGTGAAGCGAGGCGTGGAGCTCATGCGCGATGACCGCCAGCGTCCTGCCGGCCCGCTCCCGGGCCTGCTCCACGAACTCCCTGGGCGCCCGTCCCGGCAGCGCGTGCACCAGGGTGACTGCCGCCCCCGGGGCAAGTGGCAGGCGCGCCGTCCGCTCCACGGCGCGCGCTCCGGCGGGTGAAAAGTCGGTGGCGACGAGCACCTTCCGGAGGAGCGGCGGCAGCGGCTTTCGCGTGGCGGTCATCCCGTAGGATAGGCAACCGCTGCCCGAGCCGCGCCAGGCAGCGACCCCACGCGCATCCGGGGGCCCTACCCTCCGCTCGTCAGCCCCCTGTCGCGGACGGCCGCGGGGGCGGCGGCGAGCGCCCGCGTCAGCGCTTCATCCCCTCCAGGAAGCTGGCCGCGTTGCGGGGCCCGATGCCCTCGAAGTTGCCCAGGCGGTTGCCCATCTCGCGCAGGTAGCGGATCCACTGGTCCTGCTTCGACGTGCCCGGCGGCATGTAGACGGTCGGGGCCATGCTGGCGAAGTCCCGCACCGTGGACGCGAAGGTGTTCAGCGCCTGCGCGCTGCCCTTGCCGTGGTTCAGGGCGGTGTCGGAGAGCGAGTGGAGCATCCGGTAGCGCTGATCCGGGGTGAGCCCGAAGTCGTTGGCCACCTTGTCCAATTGGGGCAGCGCCGTCGCGGCGTTGGGGAAGAACTCCGGGAACGTCTTGCCCAGGCCCAGCACCTGGTCGCGCGTCCACCCGGTGGACTTCACCAGCGACTCCACCTGCTCCGGCGACGAGTACTTCTCCAGGTTGAGGACCTGCTCCGCGTCCGCCCCGGCCCGGCTCAGCAGCGTGCGCTGTTCCGCGCGCAGCTGCGACGCGGCCTCGTATTCCCTCCGGGCCATCAGGCCCATGCTGACCAGTTCGCCGACGACGTAGACCGCGGCCCCCGCCGCCGCCAGCGGGGCCCCCACGCCCGTGGAGC
>NZ_RAVW01000240.1 GCF_003611585.1 Corallococcus exercitus
CTGCCCGACACGGCGCTGCAGGGCTTCATCCTGCCGGTGTCCTCCTACTACGAGCACACCGTGCAGGCGGGCTTCGGCTACCGCAACCACCTGCCGGGCAGGGCCCACTGGGGCTTCCAGGTGACGAGCGGCCCCACCTTCTACGGCGCCCACTTCACCACCCAGCCTCCGGACCGCCGCACCGCGGGCACCGTCCAGGGCCGCTTCCAGATTGGCTACCAGATGCAGCGGGACGTGGGCGTGGGGCTGGCCCTGGGTTACTCGGAGCCCTTCGGCCTCAAGAACCGCAGCTTCGCACGTGACTTCGTGGGTGGCGTGAACCTCGGATTTTTCGCGGATTGGCGGTAGAGGCGCGGTACACTCCGTGAGCGAGAGCGGCCCCGCCTGCCGGTGCGGGCAGGGTGCCGCGTCCACGTTCACGCCCCATGGTCGAGCTGCTCAGTGCCCACGTCGCGCGCTACCTGCGCAACCGCGAGGAGTTCGAACGGGGACTCCCCGCGGCGGTCCTCCTCTTCACGCCTCCCCTGGGCGGGGTGCCCCCTGCCGACCTGGAGGAGTACCCGCTGCGCACGGTGACCAACGCGGGCCCGGCGACGCTCGGGCAGGACGAACCCGTCGTCTTCCCGGTGCTCAAGTGCCAGGGCAACGCCTTCGGCCGGGGCATCACCGTGGGGCGCACCAGCAACAACGACGTCGTCCTCGATGACGGCAGTGTGTCCCGGTTTCACGCGTGGTTTTCGCGGGACACGGGGGATACGGGGTTTCTGCTGACGGATGCGGGCTCGAAGAACGGCTCGTACGTGGCCGGGGGCCGGCTGTTGGCTCGCAAACCCATGCCGGTGGAGGACGGGGTGCGGCTGCGCTTCGGTCAGGTGGAGGTCAGCTTCTACACGGCGGGCGGCTTCGCTCGCCTGCTGACGGTGCGCCTGCAGTCCTGAAGCCTTGCCACGTCTTCGGCGGCCTGCGTAACGTGCGGAGTCACCCTCTAGGCACGGATGGAGCGTTCGCGGTGGCCTTGACCACAGAAGCCTTCGGGCTGACCGATGTCGGCCGGAAACGGCAACACAACGAAGACGCGATGATGGTGGACGCGTCGCTCGGCCTGTTCATGGTCGCCGATGGCATGGGCGGACACGCCGCGGGTGAAGTCGCCAGCGCGCGGGCCACGGAGGTCGTCAAGCAGCACATCGCGGCCAACCGGCACCTGCTCAAGGACCTGGCGCAGAACCCCACGGCGGACAGCCGCTCCGCGGCCGCCGCGCTGGTGGAGGTGGCGGTGCAGCGCGCGTGCGCGGACATCTACCGCACGGCGATGACGGACGCCTCCAAGCGCGGCATGGGCACCACGTTCGTGTGCCTGGCCGTGGGCGGCAACAAGGGCGTCATCGGCCACGTGGGCGACAGCCGCGTGTACCTGGTGCGGCATGGACAGTGCCACCGGCTCACCGAGGACCACACGCTCGTCGCCGCGCAGCTCAAGGCCGGCACCATCACCAAGGAGCAGGCGGCCACCTCGCAGTACCGCAACGTCATCACCCGCGCGGTGGGCATCCAGGAGTCCGTCCAGGTCGACACGCTCATCGTGGACCTGATGCCCGGCGACGTGTTCCTCCTCTGTTCGGACGGCCTGCACGGCTACATCGAGGACGAGGAGATTCTCCCCCTGGTCGCGGGGCTGCAGCCCGGGGACCTGCCGCGCAAGCTGGTGGAGATGGCCAACGAGCGCGGCGGCAAGGACAACATCACCGCCGTGGTGGTGAAGGTGGCCGGCGACAGCGCGGCGCTCGCCAGCGAGGAGACGAGCGAGGCGCAGTCGCGCATGGAGGCGCTGCGGAAGATCCCGCTCTTCCGCCACCTCACGTACAAGGAGCAGACGGCGGTGCTGTCCATCGCCACCACGCGCACCTACCCGGCGGGTCGGGAAATCGTGGTGGAGGGGCAGCCGGGCGAGGAGCTCTTCGTCGTCATCCGGGGCCGGGTGGCCATCGAGAAGAACGGCGTGGAGATCGCGGAGCTGCGCTCGGGCGGGCACTTCGGCGAGATGGGCCTCATCGACAACGCGCCCCGCTCCGCCACCGTGCGCGCCACGGAGCCCACCCGGACCATGGTCATCGCCCGCTCTGATTTGATGGGGCTGATGAAGCGCGAGGCCATCCTCGCGGTGAAGATGCTCTGGAGCTTCGTGCAGGTGCTGAGCGACCGGCTTCGGGCCACCAACTCGGAATTGAGCGAGGCCCGGCAGGAGCTGGCCGTGGCGCAGGCCATCCAGCCGTTCGCGGAAGACTGAGCAGGGAACCCCACCGGCCCCCGGGACGTCCTCAAGAGGACGCTCTGGAATTTCCCGGGGGAAACCGTCGTTGGGGGGCCGGCCGGCGAGTAAGGTCCCGGCCGCGTACACATGCGCAAATGGGTCTTCATCGCGGTGGCCGCCGTGCTGGCGCTCGCCGCCGTCGTGCTGGTGCCCCGGTGGGGCGCTCCGGCCGCGCGCCCCGTCTCGCCCGTCTCCGCCAGCTCCATCCGCCAGGGGATGCCCGCCTTCAACGCGGTGGCGGTGTCGTCCGGCGCGCAGGAGGGGCTGACGCTCACCGGGCGCGTGCTGGACGGCGGCGGCCGGCCGGTGGCGGACGCGGAGGTGTCGCTCGCGGCGTCGGCGGAGCGGACGCTGGCGGACGTGCGGTGCGACGAGTGCGGCCTGGCGCTCCTGGCCTGCACCGCGCATGAGACGGCGCTGCACACGCGGGCCTTCTTCGAACAGCAGCAGGGCTTCCTCACGGCGCGCGCCACGGTGCGCACGGACGCGGCAGGCAGGTTCCGCTTCGAGCACCTGGCGGGCGTGTCCTTCACCGTCTGGGCGCGCTCCGCGGGGCTGGGTGTGGCGCTCAGGGACCGGGCCGCGCCGGGCGAGCCGGTGGACCTGTACCTGCCGCCCTTGCGGAGCATCACCGGCACGGTGGTGGACGACTCCGGCCAGGCGAGGCCCGGGGCACGCGTGCGCGCGGTGTCGCGCAAGGTGCCGCTGCCCTTCGAGGCCGTGGCGGGCCCGGGCGGGGCCTTCACGCTGTCGGGCCTGGGCGAGGGGCCCTTCTACGTGCTCGCGGACGCGGAGGGCTTCCAGCCCGCGGTGGCGCAGCAGGTGGAGGCGGACTCGCAGCCCCTGCGCCTGAAGCTGACGCCGTCGCGCACGCTGGAGGTGCGCGTGACGCGCGACGGGGCGCCCGCGGCGGCGACGGTGCGGCTGAGGGGCGACCACCTGACGCGCGAGGAGCACACGGAGGCGCAGGGCGGGCCGGTGCGCTTCAACGGCCTGTACCCGGACGAGGTGGTGGTGACGGCGGAGGCGCCGGGCTTCGGCTCCGCGCCCCAGACGCTCACGCTGTCGCAGCGGGTGACGCAGGTGACGCTGGTGCTGGAGGCTGCGGGCCGGCTGCTCGTCACGGTGGTGGACGAGGACGGCCAGCCGGTGCCCAACCCGCAGCTGCTCTTGCGCACGGTGGCGGGCGACCTCATCCGCCGCGACGCGGTGCCCACCGGGGCGCTGGCGGAGCTGGGGCCGCTGGCGCCGGGCGAGTACGTGCTGGAGGGGCAGGCGGAGGGCTTCACCGCGGCGCAGCTGCCCGCGCGCGTGGCGCCGGGCGAGACGCCGCTGGAGCTGGAGCTGGCGAAGGCCACGGTCATCAGCGGGCAGGTCATCGACGAGTACGGCCGGCCCGCGTCGGGCGTGTCCGTGCTGGTGCAGCCCACCGGCGAGGTGGTGAACGCGGGCGAGGACGGCCGCTTCACGGCGCAGGTGCCCATGCCCGGGCTCTACACGCTGCACGCGCACCACTCCGAGTGGGGCGGCGGCAGCGTGCAGGCGACGGCGCCCGCGACGGACGTGACGCTGTCCCTGGAGGCGAAGGCGGGCGCGGACGTGACGGTGTCCAGCGGCGGCCGGCGGGTGGAGGGCGCGGACGTGGTGATGTGGGCGGATCCGGAGAACATCTTCCGCAGCGACCGTCCCTCGGGGCCGGACGGCGTGGTGCCCATGCGGGGATTGCCGCCGGGCACGTACCAGCTGATGGCGTCGCATCCGGAGTACCTGCAGTCCGGGCCCAAGTCGGTGACGGTGCAGGACGGGACGAAGCAGCAGGTGGCGGTGGATCTGGAGCCCGGCGCGCAGCTCACGGGCGACGTGGTGGACGAGGACGGCCAGCCGGTGGTGGGCGCGGCGATGAGCGTGGCGCCGCGCGTGGCGGAGCCCACGCAGTCGGATTCGAGCGGCCACTTCGAGTTCCGCGCGCTGCGGCCGGACCGCACGTACATGGTCGAGGCGCGCCACTCGGGCTACGAGGCGATGGAGCGCCCGCAGGCCAGGCCGGGCGGGCCGCCGGTGCAGGTGAAGATGCGCAAGCGCTCGACGTTCCGGGGCCGCGTGGTGGACGACTCCGGCCAGCCGGTGCGCCGCTTCCGCGTGGACGAGCACGACGTGAACAGCCCGGATGGACGCTTCGAGCTGCCGCTGTCCACGGCGGGCGACCGGCTCATCGTCGCGGTGGATGCGACGGGGTACGAGCCCCAGGTGGTGGACCGTCCTTCGTCGCCGCCGGACATGGGGAACATCGTGCTGGTGAAGGCTCCGTCGGTGTCCGGCCGCGTGCGGGATGCGTCCGGCGGGCCGGTGCCGGACGCGGTGGTGACGTGCGACGTGTGCGACGGGTCGGTGCTGTCCGGGCCGGACGGCACCTTCACGCTGGCGAGTCCTCCCTTCGTGCCCCGCTTCACGGTGTCCGCCCGCAAGGGCAAGGTGAGCGGCACGCAGGAGGTGCCGCGCGGGAGCACGGCGCCGGTGGAGCTGACCCTCAAGCCCGCGACGCACCTGACGGGCCGGGTGTACCTGGCGAACGGCCAGCCCGCGGCGGGCGCGCAGGTGGAGGGGCTCAACGCGGACCGCAGCGAGACGGTGTCGCTCATCACCGGCGCGGATGGCCGCTACAGCGCGGACCTGTCGCCGGGCAGCTACCGCTTCGTGGTGGGCCCGCGTGGCGGCATGGGCGAGCCGGCGGTGGTGGTGCAGGTGGCGGGCGCGGACATGACGTTGGACCTGGGCCCGGTGCCGGGCACGGGTTCGGTGACGGTGCTGCTCCAGCCGGAGCGGGGCAAGGCGCTGTGGGTGGTGCCGGGAGAGGTGGGCGCGGTGGGCAATCCGCCCACGGAGCTGTTGCGCTCGCGCTACGCGCAGCTCGTGTACCAGCCCATGTCGGAGCGGGTGGTGGTGCAGGGCCTGCGGCCGGGCCGCTACACGCTGGTGTGGGGCTACTTCCACGCGGAGATGCCGGGGACGGGCCCGGTGGTGCGCGCGGTGGACGTTCCCTCCCAGGGTGAGGTGTCCCTGCGGTAGTCGTATTGCGGCCGGACGGGCTGGCGCGTAATGAAGCCGCATGGACGCATCGGCATTGAAGGGTCGCCGGATCATCGTCGGCGTGGGTGGCGGCATCGCGGCGTACAAGGCCTGCGAGCTGGTGCGTGAGCTGGGCCGCGCGGGCGCGGAGGTGCGGGTGGCCATGACGGAGGCCGCGCGCCAGTTCGTCACCCCGCTGACCTTCCAGGCGCTCGTGGGGCATCCGCCGCTCACGGACTACTTCGACCCGGCGCAGGAGGGGAACTTCGGTCACCTGGACCTGGCCCGCTGGGGCGAGGCCTACGTGGTGGCGCCCGCGACGGCGGACCTCATCGCGAAGATCCGCGCGGGCTTCGGCGGTGACGCGGTGACGACGTCGCTGCTCGCGTTCAAGGGGCCGGTGGTTTTGGCGCCCGCGATGAACGTGGCCATGTGGGAGAACGCCCGGACGCAGGAGAACGTGGCGTCGCTCCTGGCGGAGGCGCGCTTCACCACGGTGGGGCCGGGCGCGGGGATGCTGGCGTGCGGCGACGTGGGCTCGGGCCGGTTGGCGGACGTGGGCGCCATCGTGTCCGCGGTGGAGGCGCGGCTGGGCGGAGGTCCGCTCACGGGCAGGACGGTGCTGGTGACGGCGGGCCCGACGCGCGAGTACCTGGACCCGGTGCGGTTCATCTCCAATCCGTCCACGGGGAAGATGGGCCTGGCGCTGGCGCACGAGGCGCGAGCGTTGGGAGCGAAGGTGACGGTGGTGCTGGGCCCGGTGGGCGCGGTGGACCGCACGGGCCTGGAGGTGGTGGACGTGGTGAGCGCGGAGGACATGGCGCGCGAGGTGCTGTCGCGCGTGGAGTCCGCGGACGCGTTCATCGCCACGGCGGCGGTGAGCGACTGGCGGCCGGAGACGCGAGCGCCGCAGAAGGTGAAGAAGGGCGAGGGCCCGGAGAACCTCAAGCTGGTGCGCACGCCGGACGTGCTGCTGGAGGCGTCGCGCAAGGTGGCGGGGAGGGCGAAGCGTCCGGTGCTGGTGGGCTTCGCGGCGGAGACGGAGCGGGTGGTGGAGCACGCGCGCGAGAAGCTGGAGCGCAAGGGGCTGGACGCCATCGTCGCCAACGATGTCACCGCCGAGGGCGCGGGGTTTGGGACGGACACGAACCGCGTGACGGTGATCTCTCGGAGTGGCCCCGACCGCGTGTTGCAGGGCAGCAAGCGCGCGGTGGCGGGGGAGATTTTGTCCCTGCTGCTCGTGTCACCGCGCGGCTGAGCGCTTCGGCGTCATCAGCCGTTGCATCAGGCGCGCGAAGGCGTTGGGCGGCTGGATGCGGGTGTTCTGGAACGCGGTGAAGTACCAGACGCCCTCACGCTTCACAGCGACCGTGGTCTGGATGGAGCGCCGGCCCTTGGGCGCCTTGCGCTGCCAGCGCAGCTTGACGACGCCTTCGGTGTGGATGAGCGCCACGTCCGGAGCGAGGAAGCGCAGGGACTTCACCTCACCGTCAAGTGTGGAGCCCCGGAGCACGCCGTCGAAGAGTGCCTGGTGGGCCTCCGCGTTGGCCTGCCGTCCCCGGATGTGGCTGCCGTCGAAGGCGACGTAGTCCACGTCCTCCGTGAAGCAGGCGGCGTAGGCCTGGGCGTCACCCTGGTTCCAGCATTCGTAGAGCCGTAGCAGACGCTCCCGGATGGCGGCGGTTTCGGCGGGCTCGTGAAAGGCGGAGAAGGACATCGGCTGGCTCATGGGGACCTCGCTTTCTGGGCCCATGACTACGGTCCTGAGGCCATCTCCACCAGTGATGGTCCATGATGGTTAGAATCACGAGCGTGAATCTCTCCGCCATCGACCTCAACCTGTTCCTCGTGCTGCACGCGGTGCTGGAGTCCGGCAGCGCGACGGGTGCGGCGCGCGAGCTTCACGTCACGCAGTCGGCGGTGAGCAACGCGCTGGCCCGGTTGCGCGACGTGCTGGGAGACCCGCTGGTGGTGCGCAGCGGTCGGGGGCTGGTGCCGACGCCTCGATGCGAGGAACTGCGGCCCTTCATCGCATCCGCCGTGGGACAGCTCCAGTTGGCGCTGGAGGGTGGCCAGGGCTTCAAGCCGGAGACGTGCACGCGGACGTTCACCCTGGCGGGCGCGGACCACCACGGTGTCTCCGACGTGCCGGTGCTCGCGGCGCTGTTCGCGAAGCGTCTTCCCGCCGCGCTCCTGCGCGTCGTGAGCATCGACTACCTCGTTGAGCGGGATGGGCTCACCACGGGCGCGGTGGACGTGGCGCTGGGCCCACCGGAGGCCACGGGGCCGGGGTGCCACGCCGAACCGCTGTACACGGATGACGCCGTGCTGCTCGTGCGCCGCGACCACCCGCGCATCCGGGGCAAGACGCTGACGAAGGCGCTCTACAACACGTCGAAGCACATCGACCTGCACCTCGCGGAAGGGCGCCCGGGCATCGGCGCCCAGCAGCACGCCCGCGTCCTCAAGGAGCACGGGCTCACGCGGGAGGTGGGGCTCGCCGTCCCGCACTTCTTCGCGGCGGCGATGGCGGCAGCCCGCTCCGACCTGGTGGCGGGAGTGCCCCGCCGCGTCGCCCGGGCCTTCTGCGACATGCTGCCGCTGCGCACGGTGGAGATGCCGTTTCCCTCACCGCGCATGACCAAGTCGCTCATCTGGCACACCCGGACGGATGCGGACCCGGGTGCGCGCTACTTCCGCTCGCTCGTGGTCGAAGCGCTCAGGGAATGACCTTGCGGCGGCGGTAGTCCTCGAAGACCTCGCGGAAGCTCGCCTCCGTTTCGATGTGCCCCGGGAACCCGTGGCGGCGCGCCTTGGACGGGTCCGCGAGGAAGTCGAAGTTGATGGAGAACATCCCCTGGGCATGCCGCCAGGGGTTGATGTCCGTGTACGGATGGGGAGCGAGTCCGTGCTTCGCGACCATCGCGTCCCAGAGCGGTGCCTTGTCCGCCATCGTCTCCACCAGGGAGATGGGAAGGGGAGGGGCCACCTCCAGGTCGAACATGCGGGCGATCCTCGGCCACAGGTCGCTCCAGCGGAACTGGTCGCCGTTGTTGATGTTGAAGGCCTGGTTGGCGGCCTTGGGGCTGGTCGCCGCCCACAGCATGGCTTGCGCCAGGAGCCGCGCATCCGTGATGTCCATGAGGATGTCGTAGGCGGACGGCGGCCCGGGGAAGCGCAGCGGGATGCCGAGCTCCTTCGACATGGACGCGTACACCGCGATGGCCAGCCCCGCGTTCATCGGAGTGCCCATGGCGTAGCCCACGACGACGGATGGACGGAGCGCGGACCACGTCCACGCCTTGCCCTGCTGCCGCCGCTCCAGGAAGACCTGCTGATCCACGTTGAACGAGGGAGGCATGTGCGCCGCGTCCGTCTCCCGGGCGGGCGTCTTGAACGGGCCCAACTGCGCGCCGTAGACCTTGTAGCCCTGCATCAGGTTGATGTGCTGGAGGTTCCGGGCGACAGGCTCCACCGCGTCCACCACGTTGACGAGCATGGCGACGTTGGGCGCCACCAGCTCCGCGAGCGTCGGGCGGTCCTGGTAGGCGGCGTAGAAGATGTGCGTCACCTGCGTCAGGCCGCTCAGCTTCTCGCGGCTGTCCGCGGCGTTCAGCAGGTCCACTGGGATGTAGCGCACGCCTTCCCGCGCTTCGCCTCCGCGACGGGACAGGCCGATGACCTCCCAGCCGCCGAGCGCTTCGAGGTGTTCGATGAGGTTGAGGCCAGCGATTCCATTGGCCCCGACAACCAGGGCCACGTTCTTGGGGGCAGACATGGGGTTCTCCATGCGGCCCCACGTGGATCCGTTTCCGGGCCGCACAGGACTAGTATTCGTGTGCCGTGTCACGAGGTAGAGCCGCTCCAGGCACAGGACTTGTGAGTTCAATTCAATGGCCCGTCTGGAAATCAATCGCTCCGGGGAGATGGAGGTCTTCGTCCGGGTCGTGGAGCAGGAGGGATTCTCCGCCGCCGCGCGTACCCTGCGGATGACACCCTCGGCGGTCAGCAAGCTCGTCGCACGGCTGGAAGCCCGCCTGGGCGCGCGGCTCGTGCACCGCAACACGCGGGGCTTCCAGCTCACGTCGGAGGGGTGCGTCTTCTACGAGCGCAGCGTGCAGGTGCTCGCGGAGTTGGATGAGGCCGAGCGGGGTGTCACGTCGCATGACGCACCCTCGGGCCGCGTGCGCGTGAACACCAACGTGCCCTACGGGACGCACGTTCTCCTGCCGCAGGTGCCCGCGTTCCAGGCACGCTATCCGGGCATCCGCTTGGACATCGGGCTCACGGATCAGGTGGTGGACCTGCTGGAGGATCGCGCGGACGTGGCCATCCGCGCGGGTCCGCTCAAGTCCTCCAACCTCATCGCGCGGAAGCTGGGGGAGACCCGCTTCCACGTCGTCGGCTCACCGGAGTACTTGAAGCGCGAGGGGACGCCCAGGACGGTCGCGAGCCTGGAGAAGCACAACCGCCTGGGTTTCAGCTACGCGCGCTCCGCGCAGCACTGGTCCTTCGTGGAGCGCGGCGCTCCGGTTTCCATTCCGTGTGTCGGCAACGTGCAGGTCAGCGACGGCGAGGCGGTGCGGCATCTGGCGCTCGCGGGAGCAGGCCTCGCCAGGCTCCCGGTGTTCATGGTCCGCGAGGACCTCCGGGCAGGGCGGCTGGTCACGGTGTTGGAGGACCGGAACCCCGGGGACACTGAAGCCTTCCATGCGGTGTTCCTCGATCCCGCGAGGCAGCTCCCAGCGCGCATCCGCGCGTTCCTCGACTACTTCGGCGAAGTGGGAATGGGGGCGCGGAATCCGCCCTGATTCAGCCCCTGAACTCAACCTTTGAGCCAGAAAAACGCGTCGTCACTGGCCAGCGCCTTCTCCAGGAACTCACTGAGGGATGTCGCGATGGGGCGCACGTCTTCAGGGAAAGTCTCGTGGTACGCGTCAAGGAGCGGGTACCGACCATTCGTCTGCCGGGCAGTATCCAGGATGACGTAGTCGGAGTCCTGGAGATCCACGAGGGTGTACCAGGATGCTGGCCCGAAGCGGTCATCGTCACCGGGACGCATGGCCACTCGGGCCCTGCGGATCTGTGCGAGCGGCAGCAGGTGATAGTTCGCATCAGGGAAAGGCTGGAAGAGGGTGGCACCGTCGCAGTGCAGATAGAAAGCACGCAGCTCCTCATCGAACTGCCATCCGACGCGAGCCTCAAAGGCCGCAACCTGCGCGAGCGTCGCGGGCGGATTGGGGAAGTGGCGAGCTGAAATCTCGGCCAGGAGTTCCTTCAGGGGCTTCGGCATGGCGGAATCCTCAGTCCACGTAGGGGCGCGCAGGTCCTGGTGTCAGCCATTTCCCGCCCGGCGCGTAGCACGCGGGGTATTCAGTATTGAAGACGCTGTGAACGTCGTCAGGGGCGGGCAGAACGTTGCCCGGTGCCGTAGGTGGTCCCCCGTGGCCCAGGTCGAAGATGTGGTGGCCTGGCCAGTACTTCCCGGAACCCGACTGGGGCCACGCGCCGAACTCGCGCCCCCACACTTCGCGGAACGCGGGCCGGGCGCTATTCCACATCTTCCGAAGGGGCTCGCCGTCCACTTTGGGGTAATCGCAGCAGCAATGCGTGATGGCCATCCGCCCACCGGCCTCCGCGGGCATGAACAGGTAGCGCCCCTGCCAGTCTGCCTTGATGTCGGCCAGCCACATGCAGCCCATGAGGGCATGGCCCTGAGCCGCGCACTTCGACTCGCAGCGGGACAGGAACGCGGCGCTGCACTGCCAGGGGCCGTAATAGATGGTCGTGCGGAGTTGACCTCCGTCCGGCGTCCCGAAGACCGGCCCCACCCACTTCGCCATGGCGGGCTTGCCCACCGTGCCGACGGTGGCCGAGCCGCATCCAACAAGGGCAAGGACGAACGCCGCGCTCGCGGCACGCAGAATGGCTGTCACGGCAGGCGGTGATAGCGCGGCAAGAACGCGTCCGACAATCAGACCCGGACTAACGCCACTCCACTGCCGCGACCTGTCCCGGCGTTCCTTCCACGCCATGGAGGAACGTGTGCTGCTCCAAGTGCACGGCCTCATGGAAGTCAGGCTCACCGTTGCCGTCGCTCCAGTCCACGCGGTCCATGCGGATGACGCGTGAAGAGTACGGCAGCAGCGTCGCCGGATCCGTCACCAACTCCAGCTCCACGTGCGCGTATCGTCCCTGCGTCTCATCCGTCTGCCCCACGGGCTCCCGAACGATTTTCAGCCTCGCGCACCGGGGCTCCGGATCGGTTTCGGAGCAGGCCACTCCGACATCCAGCCGGACGCGCTCCTCGGCGGGGACCTCCTCGGTCTTCTTGCGCCCGGTGCCCACGGACATCGTCGTGGACACGACCTCCGTCTGTCCTGGCTTGAAGCGCGCCCCGTGCCAGCTGCCCACCCACTCGTTCCAGCGGTTGCGGGCCTCGCGCTCCAGGCCGTTCGTGAGCGCCTTCGTCATCTGCGCCTTTTTTCGCGGGCTGACCGGCAGCGCGTCCAGCAGGTCCTGACCTGGGCCGTCCTCCAGCGGATCAATCCCCTGGAAGTCCCCCTGCGCGTCGATGATGGACGTAGCCAGCGGCTCCACGAAGGCGGGGAAGGGGGCTTCGATGATCTCCACGTCCTGGATCACCAACCGCCGGCGCCCCTCCTCATCCACGGGCCCGAGCCGCATCGCGTACCGGCGCTGTGCCGTCATCCGGCCGCTCCAGTCCGTCCGCACGTCCACCGTGTGCATCACCCGGATGGTCGCCTGCTCCGGCCAGCCGTAGCGCAGCGTCACCAGGTCCTTCCCCTGCGCGCCTCCGAGCGTGGCGCAGCCCATGACTCCGGAGGACAGCGCTGCGATGACGAGCCACGGGCGCGGGAAGGAAGTCATGTCCCGCCACGATAACAATACCCGGCGGGCCGCGCGGCTCGGTGTGAGGCCCGGGCCGCGCGAACCCAACACTCAACCAAGCACTCAGGCCAGCGCCGCCGAGGTGCCGCGCCGCAGGCCCGCGTACTCCAGCGCCGCGAACATCGCGACCGCCAGCGCCTGCGCCGTGACGAACGCCACCCCGAGCCCCGTGGGCGCCGTCGGGCCGTGCGTCATCAGGAGCACGCTGTCCACCACCCACAGCGCGTTCACCGCGACCACGAACCACACCGGCCACGAGGGCAGGGTGTCCCTCGACGCCAGGTACCCGAGCAGCAGCGCGAAGGGGATGAGCCCCAGCCCCGCCCCGCGCAGCAGTCCCGGCTCCAGGCCCAGCAGCGGCCCCATGGGCCCGGCGGCCACCGCCATCAACAGGCCCATGGCTCCACTGGCGACGCCGTCCAGCAGCAGCGCGCGGCGCAACAGGCTTCCCGACACGTTCTTGACGCTCATGGCACACGAATCCTTGCGAAGGGTTGGATGCGGCGGAGGCCGTGAGGCCGTCCGTCGTTGGTGGACAAGATGCGAGCCGGCCCGCGCGGTGTCGATTACCTCCGAGGGAATGGAAGCGCTGACGTGGGCCCCCTATCTTCCCGGCCATGACGAGCCTTCAGCAGAGCCGTCCCGTGGGAGAGCTGCTGCGCGGCTGGCGTCAGCGGCGCGGGCTGAGCCAGATGGACCTCGCGTTGCGCGCGGAGGTCTCCACCCGGCACGTGAGCTTCCTGGAGACCGGCCGCTCCCAGCCCAGCCGCGAGATGCTGCTCCACCTGGCGGAGGAACTGGACGTGCCCCTGCGCGACCGAAACGGCCTGTTGGTGGCGGCGGGCTTCGCCCCCGTCTTCTCCGAGCGCCCCCTGGACGACCCCGCGCTCACCGCCACGCGCGAGGCCGTGGAGCTGGTGCTCGCGGGCCAGGAGCCGTACCCGGCGCTCGCGGTGGACCGGCACTGGACGCTCGTCACCGCGAACCGCGCGGTGGGCGTGCTGCTGGCGGACATCCCTCCCGAAATGCTCCAGCCGCCCGTCAACGTCCTGCGCCTGAGCCTGCACCCGAACGGGCTCGCGCCGCGCATCGAGAACCTGCGCCAGTGGCGCGACCACGTCCTCACGCGGCTGCACCGGCAGGTGGACGCCAGCGCGGACGCCACGCTCGCGGCGCTGCTGGAGGAGCTGAAGGGCTACCCGGTGCCGGAGGCCGCCCCGGACGCGAAGGCGCGCGACTTCGCGGGCGTGGTGGTGCCCCTGCGCGTGCGCACGTCGCTGGGGCGGCTGTCCCTCTTCAGCACCACCACCGTGTTCGGCACGCCCGTGGACATCACGCTCGCGGAGCTGGCCATCGAGTCGTTCTTCCCCGCGGACCCGGACACCGCGGAGGCGCTGCGGCGGGCCGCCACGGAGAGGGCCCGCCAGGACACCTGAGGCGCTACGGCTTCACGCGCACCGTGCGCAGCGCCGTGCCCCAGGAGACGACCTGGTCCAGGAGCGTGTTCACCTGCTTCTCCTTGGCCGGGTCCGGCTTGAAGACGGTGTAGTGCTCGAAGTCGGTGGACAGGAACAGCTGCACCTGCGCGCGCACCGTGGCCATTTGCAGCTCCGCGGCGACGAGGCGCAGCTGCTCCACCGCGCGCACGCCGCCCGCGCTGCCGTAGCCCACGAAGCCGGCGGCCTTGTTGTTCCATTCGCCATAGACGAAATCGAGCGCGTTCTTCAGCGCGCCGGACGTGCCGTGGTTGTACTCGGGCGTCACGAAGACGTAGGCGTCGTAACCCGCCACCGCCGCGCTCCACCTCTTGGTGTGCTCCTGGGTGTACTTGCCCATGGACGGCGGGGTCGGTTCGTCCAGGAGGGGCAGGTTGAAGTCCTGGATGTCGACGACCTCGTACGTGGCGTCGCCGCGCTTCTTCGCGATGTCGTGGACCCAGCTGGCGACTTTGTCCGCCTTGCGACCCGGCCGCGTGCTTCCGACGACGATGGCCACCTTGATCATGTGCGAGGGGCTCCTGGGAAAACGGGTAGGACGTCCACCCGGCATCTTCCCCGCGTCCGCCCGGAGCCAGGGCGGGTTCGCCCGGGGTGTGTCCTGATTCGACCAGAGCCCGGCGCGTCCGCCCGGAAGGTGGCGGAAGCCCCGACCCTGGGCTAAGCGTACAGGCAACTTCCCCGGCTGCTTCCTTGCACCGGGGCAGCTCCTCCGATACCGATCCACGACCGTGAACGACGACACGCCTGATTCCGCGCAGGAGCTGGCCGACGTGCTCCAGGACGTGCGCCGCCACCTCCTCTGGCAGGAGGAGACCGCGGGCCGCTCGCTCCTCGTCGACGCGAAGGTCGCCGCCGAGCTCCAGCAGCAGCGCGCCGCCGCCTCCTCCGTGCGCTCGATGATCGCCCGGACCAAGGCCCCCGAGC
>NZ_RAVW01000241.1 GCF_003611585.1 Corallococcus exercitus
TCCACGCCCAGCAGGTCCAGGCCGCACAGCTCGCTGATACGCAGGCCGCCGCCGTACAGCATCTCCAGGATGGCCTTGTCGCGAAGCCCCAGCACCGTGCTCACGTCCGGCATGTCGAGGATGGCGACGACCTGCTCGCCGAAGTCCGGGTCGGGCAGGCCCAGCACGGCGGCCTCGGCGACGGCGGGGTGCGCGGCGAGGACCTCTTCGACTTCGCGGGGATAGATGTTGAAGCCACCGCTGATGATGAGCTCCCGGGCCCGGCCGGTGATGCGCAGGAATCCGTCGGGGTCCCATTCGCCCAGGTCGCCGGTGCGGAACCAGCCGTCCGCGTCGAAGGCTTCGGCGGTGGCGTCCGGGCGGCGCCAGTAGCCGGTGAAGACGTGGGGGCCGCGGACCTCGATTTCGCCCGTCTCGCCGCGGGGCAGGGGCTTGCGGGAGCGCACGTCCACGACGCGGGCCTCCTGGCCGGGGAAGGGCATGCCCACGGTGCCGGGGCGGCGTTCGCCGTCGTAGGGCTGGGTGGTGTTCATGAGCGTTTCGGTCATGCCGTAGCGCTCCAGGATGCGGGCGCCGAAGCGCGCCTCGATGTCCAGGCACAGCTGGGGGCTCAAGGGGGCGGAGCCGGAGACCCACAGGCGCAGGGGGTGCGGCGTCACGCCGGTGCGGCGGGACTCCTCCAGGAGGCGGCCGTACATGGTGGGCACGCCGAAGAAGAGGGTGAGGGACGCGTCGTCGTGCAGGGCGGCGAGCGCTTCGGAGGCGACGAAGCGGCGGCGCAGGTCCACGCTGGCGCCGGTGAACAGGGTGCCGTGGAGGCCCACCATGAGGCCGTGCGTGTGGAACAGCGGCAGGGTGAGCAGGAGCCGGTCCGCGTCGGTCCAGCGCCACGCCTCGGTGACGGCGCGCACGTTGGCGAGCAGCTGCCGGTGCTGGAGCATGGCGCCCTTGGAGCGGCCGGTGGTGCCGGACGTGTAGCCCAGCACGGCCAGGTCCTCCGCGCGAGGCAGCGGCAGGTCCACGGAGGAGGTCGAGCCCTGCGCCACGACGGCGTCGAAGGCGACAGTGGGAAGGGACGCGGGCAGCCCGGTGGGAGGCGGCTCCACGGTGATGAGCCATTGCAGCGCGGGGAGCTGGTCGCGAAGGGGAGCAAGCTCCGAGGCACCGGAGGCGCCGGTGACGCAGACCTTCACCTCCGCGTCGGAGAGGATGTGGGCCAGCTCCACCTGGCGGTACGCGGTATTGACGAGCACGGCGACGCAGCCCGAGGCCTGGACCCCCAGCCACGTGATGACGAACGCGTCGCTGTTCTCCAGGAAGAGGGCGACGCGGTCCCCGGGAGCGAGCCCCCGGGCCTTGAGTCCGCGAGCGAACGCGTTGACGGCTTCCGCGAGCTGGCCGCGCGTGTAGCGCCTTCCCTCGAAGGAGAGCAGCGGGCGCGCGGGTTCGTGACGGGCGTGGTCCAGGAACACTTTGAGCAGGGAGGCCGGCATGGCGCGCGAGCCTAGCGCCTGATGGCGGAGATGGGAGCCGGTCTCAGCAACGGGGCAGCCTGCCGAGCAGTGCTCACGTCACTCCGTGGTGCGGTTGCCCTGGTATGCCAGAACTGGCATGTTACCGAGGATGGTGAGGCCGCTCATCTGGGTGGGAAGCAGCTTGGATGACCTGAAGGCGTTTCCCGAGGAGGTGCGCGGTGTCATGGGCTACGCACTGCATCTGGCCCAGGCTGGAGGAAAGCACCCGGAGGCGAAACCACTCACGGGCTTCAAGGGAGCTGGAGTGCTGGAGGTCGTCGAGGACTTCGACGGTGACACCTTCCGGGCGGTCTACACGGTCAAACTGAAGGGAGTTATCTACGTGCTGCACGCCTTCCAGAAGAAGTCGAGGAAGGGAATCAAGACTCCCAAGCAGGACATCGATCTGGTGAAGCGCAGGCTGAAGGCAGCGGAAGACCTTCACGTGGCCTGGGAGCGCGCTGAGAAAGAGGGCTCAGAATGAAGAGCGAACCGAAGTTCACACCCAGCAGTGGGAATGTCTTCCAGGACCTGGAGGTCGCTCAGCCCGAGGAGGCCCTGGCCAAGGCGGAACTCGTGGCGAAGATCGCGGAGATCATCGCCAGGAAGAAGCTGACCCAGTCGGCGGCGGCGAAGCTGCTTGACGTGGATCAGCCTAAGGTCTCGGCCCTTCTGCGTGGACACATGGCGGGTTTTTCGACGGAACGGCTGATCCGCTTCCTGACCCTCCTGGGGAGTGATGTCCAGATCGTCGTGCGCGACCGGCCCCGGTCCCGGGCTCCAGGACACCTGGAGGTCATCACTGCCTGACGTTGGGCGCAGGGGAGTTATTGAGTTTGTCTGAAAGGCGCTCACGACTCGAGCCGAGTGGAGAGGGCCTCGGCGTACTGCCTCATGAATGAGAAGTAGCCGCCAGGAGCGCTTCATGAAGAGGACTCATTCCGTCCTGGCCTCCGGGCTCGTATTTGCGGGCTGCATGCGGGCCACAGTTCCAACCCCCGCGAAGTACGAGGAGGACGCCTCCATCACCTTCCCGCAGTTCTTCTCGCAGCCCGCTGTCTCGCTGGGGACGGAAGGCACGGTGTACGCGCTGGATGGAGACACCCTGAGGGCGCTCTCCGTCGCCACCCGGGACCTGCTTCCGCCACAGGACGCCACCGTGTCCTGCGGAAGCCGCTGGGAGTCGCAGCAGTACCGGGTCGTCCGGCAGGGCGACATCATCTTCATCCGCATCGACGAAGACCCGAAGGCGTGTGGCCGCACGCAGCCCGCGCTGGACTCAGGGGCGAGCTACGCCGTCCACCGAGACGGCCGGATCCTCCGGCGGCTCATTGACGGCCAGACGGATGTTTCAAAGCCTGGGGATGCCGGTGTGCCTTCCACGCCGGGAGAGCCCGGGGCCGCGTCCCCGGATGCGCTGGGCGACGGGCCCTCACCGTTCCTGCCGCGCTCCTGGCAGGATGCGGGCGCTCCAGACCCCGCGCCCTTTCAGTAGACCGGAGTCCGGCATGGCGCGCGAGCCTGGCGCCTGCCGCGGCCGTGTCGCGTGCGCGTGATACGTTTCACGCCGCTCCGCGCCCGAACATCCGAGTCCTGTCGCCATGACCAGCCCCTGGTTTGACGTCTCCGCGCTGTATTGCCGCGTGCTCCTGAGCGGCTCGCACCGGTCGCGCAAGGAGACGATCCCCGCCGTCCATGGCTACACCACCCATGACGTCACCGTGTCCGTGGTCGGGACGTTCCAGCTGGTGGCCGCGCACGGCGACAGGCCCTACTTCCGGAACGACAAGGTCACCCTCCGCGTCCAGGCGCGGATGTTCAACGAGTTCGAGTTCCAGGGCGGTGGCGGCGAGCTCATCCGCCGGGGAGGCCGCTCCACCTTCGGTGGTGTCACCCAACCCTCCGACGTGAACCTGGAGCTGCAACCGGGGGGCAAGAACACGGCCACCCTCCGGCTGGGCTCGTTCGGCCCGTTCACCCTGAAGCACCGCATCGAGGTCTGGGACACCTCGCCGCCCAAGCCCGCCCAGGGGCACGTCAACGAAGAGTTCTCCGTCAGCACCCAGCTGTCCCTGCCCTTCCCCCAGGCGCCCGGTCCGGTCCGGTTGGATCAAGCCGAACAGCCGCCCATCCCCTGTCCATTCTCCTGCTGTGACTCCGGCTGCGACATCCGCGTGTCCGGTTCCCTGCGCATCACGCCCGACGTCCCGGTGTTCCACCTGGCGGACGACACGCTGGACCAGAACCCCATCCCGCACTGCCGCGTGCGCGTCCTCTGCCCGGACGGCGTGGCGCGCGAGTTCGAATCCGACGAGGCCGGCGACATCTTCATCCCCCGCGCCAGCAGCAAGGACGTCTACACGCTGCTCGAGGTCCTGGACGACCGGGCGCCCCAGTCCGCGGCGCTCCCGGGCACCTGGACCGTCGACACCGTCCCGGACCGGGTCTGAACGCGTCTCTCCTCGCTCGACACCTCCCCGCCCCCATGCCGAACCTCGACACGCTGTTGAAGTCCACGATGCTGCTCACCGCGGCGCCCGGGGCGAAGTTCCAGTCCTTCGGCCCGGGCGCTTCTCGCGCGACCGGAGGCTCCACGTCGGGCACCGGGCAGTGGATGCACCTGGGGCGGCAGATGCTCGACGAGTGGCCCATGCCGGCGGGCAAGTCGTGGGCGATGTTCTACTGGGTGCTGCGGTACTGCCGCTCCGGGGACACGGTCCGCGAGCGGCTGCTGGAGGAGGGGGCGCCGGTGCCGTGAAGTCCGGCGGCGCCCCGCGTGCGTCGCCGCCTCTAGAACACCGACACGCCCAGCGTGACGCTGCACAGGAAGCCGCCGTGCTGGCTGGTGGCGATGTCCAGGTCGTCCAGGAGGTTCGGGTCGCGGCCGTCCAACGTGCGCCAGTTGTCCTCACGCAGGCGGAAGCCCCAGCCCACGCGCAGCCCCAGGTACATGGGGCCCATCGACTGACGCATGCCCACCGCCAGCGTCGCCACCGGCGTGAGCAGCTTCTCCGTCGTGAACTCCTCCTTCTCGTTGTTGAAGGCGAGGGTGGTCGTCGACGTCCCGCCCATGTTGAAGCTCATGCCTCCCTCCAGGAACGGGCTCGTGCGCGTCTCGCCCAGCGGATACAGGCGCACTACCGGCCCCACCCGGAGGCCCCAGGCGCCCGTGCCGCCGCTCAGGTTCAGGCCCAGGAACGGCGTCGCCCGGTACTCAATCTCACCGCCGAAGATGCCCGAAGGGCTGTTGAAGCCCAGCGCCACACCCAGGTCCAGGTTCGTCCGGCCACCGCCCCGGCGCGGCGCCTCGGTCTCCTGTGCGCGCCCCGTCGAATCCTGGCCCATCCCCTCCGCCGCCGGCGCGTCCGTCCGCTGCGAATAGCCCTCCCAGTTGGCCTCGGAGCCCGACTCCCCCGCGGACGCCACCGGCACCTCCGCCGCCGCCACCGCCGGCACCTCCGCGCTCGCGGCCTCCAGCTTCTGGGCCTCGGCCAGCAGCGCCTGCGCCATCGCCACCGAGCCCTTGTCGCTCAGGCTGGGATTGACGAACTCGTACGCCAGCGTCTTGGTGCGCACGGGCTCATGCGTCGTGGCCAGCTGGTACGTCAGCCGGTACTTCTCCCCGGCCCGCGTCACCTTCGCGCTCAGCGTCAGGTCCGGCGCGCCCTCGTGCTGCGCATCCATCAGGATGGCCTGCGTGGCGGACGTCTTCAGCGCCTCCTCGATGCCGTAGCGCGTCCGCTCCGCCACGGTCGCCGCCGCCAGGCCCGCGGCGTCCACGTCACTGCCCACGTCCTTGAGCTGCAGGTACAGGGCGTCGGCCATGGCGGAGAACGGCAGCAGGGTCGCGGCCAGCAGCATGCTGGCGCGCATCCGGAGAGCGGTGGAGCGCATCGGGGTGTTCCTCGAAATTGTGTGGGAATTGAATCGAGCAGGCAGACGGCCTGACGCTGTTCCTATTCACCTCCAGCGTACCTGCTCGCGGTGTCCGGTCCTGGGACGCGCCCTTCGCGCAACCGGGCACCGCGGCCGGCCATCCCGCCGCCATCCTCCTGTTTCCGGGCGGTTGTCTCCGCTCGGAGCCATGGCACGCGGCTCGCTATGGCCAAGGCCCGTGGACATCCCGAAGGCCCGAGCACCCCGCCGCAAACCCTATCTCCTGGCCGCCCTGGGCCTCGCCGCGCTCGTGGCGGTGACGGTGGGGCTCTCCCGGCTGCGTCCCGCCGCGCCCACCGTGGACAAGGCCTCGGTGTGGCTGGACACGGTGAAGCGCGGTCCGCTGGTGCGCCAGGTGAAGGGCACGGGTTCGCTGGTGCCGGAGTCCATCCGCTGGCTCACCGCCGACACCGCCGGCCGCGTGGAGCGCATCCACGTCCGGCCCGGCGCCACCGTCACCGCCGGCACGGTGCTGCTGGAGCTGTCCAACCCGGACGTGCAGCTCCAGGCCCTGGAGGCCGAACGCCAGCTCGCGAGCGCCGAAGGCGACTACCTGGAGCTGCGCGAGGTGCTCCAGACGCAGCGGCTGTCCCAGCAGGCCACCGTCGCCGCCCTCACCGCCGAGGCCTCCGACGCCACCCGCCGCTCGCAGGCCAACACCGCGCTGTTCCAGAAGTCCTTCGTCGGCGACCTGGAGACGCGCCAGGCCCAGGAGAAGGCGCAGGAGGCCGGCCAGCGTCTGGAATTGGAGCGCCAGCGCCTGGACATCATGTCCCAGAGCCTGCGCCAGCGGCTGGCGTCCCAGCAGGAGCAGGTGGAGCGGCTGAAGGCCGTGGCGCGCTTCCGCCGCCAGCAGGTGGAGTCCATGAAGGTGCTCGCGGGCGAGGACGGCGTGCTCCAGGAGCTGCCGCTGGAGCTGGGCCAGTGGGTGACGCCCGGCGTGCTCCTGGCCAAGGTGGTGAAGCCGGACCGGCTCAAGGCGGAGCTGCGAATCGCGGAGACGCAGGCGCGCGACATCCTCCCGGGCCTGAAGGCGCAGGTGGACACGCGCAACGGCATCGTCGAGGGCACCGTGGCGCGCGTGGCGCCCGCGGCCAGTCAGGGCACGGTGCGCGTGGAGGTGTCGCTGCCGGACGCGCTGCCCAAGGGGGCTCGGCCGGACCTCACCGTGGAGGGCACCGTGGAGCTGGAGCGGCTGGACGACGTGCTGTCCGTGGGCCGGCCAGCGGGGGCGCAGGCGGAGAGCACGCTGGCGCTCTTCCGGCTCCTGCCCGGCGGCGACGAGGCGGTGCGCATCCCCGTGAAGCTGGGCCGCGGCTCGGTGAACGCGGTGGAGGTCGTGCAGGGACTTTCGGAAGGTGACCAGGTGGTGCTGTCGGACATGACCGCGTGGGATGCGGTGGAGCGCGTGAGGCTGCGATGATGACGACGATGACGAACGACGGCGAGGCGAAGGCCGTGGTCCCCGGCGCGGTGCCGGGCCGGGCCCTGCTCCAGCTGGACGGGCTCACCAAGGTGTTCGAGACGGAGGAGGTGGAGACGCACGCCCTCTCCAACATCCAGCTCACCATCCGCCAGAACGAATGGGTGGCCATCGTGGGCCCGTCCGGCTCCGGCAAGTCCACGCTGCTCGCGGTGCTGGGGCTGTTGGACACCGCCACGCGCGGCAGCTACCTGCTGGATGGGCGCAGCGTGCTGGAGCTGTCGCCCACGGACCGGGCGAAGGTGCGCAACCAGCACATCGGCTTCATCTTCCAGAGCTTCAACCTCATCGGCGACCTCACCGTCTTCGAGAACGTGGAGCTGCCGCTCAGCTACCGGGGACTGCCCGCGCAGGAGCGCAAGCAGCGCGTGGAGCGGGCCCTGGAGCGCGTGGGCATGGCGCACCGGGCGCGGCACCTGCCGGGGCAGCTGTCCGGCGGACAGCAGCAGCGCGTGGCGGTGGCGCGCGCCGTGGCGGGAGACCCCCTCATCCTCCTGGCGGACGAGCCCACGGGCAACCTGGACTCGAAGAACGGCGAGGCGGTGATGCAGCTCTTGTCCGACCTGCACAAGGCGGGTTCCACCCTCTGCATGGTGACGCACGACCCGGCGCACGCGCGCATCGCCACGCGCACGGTGAGCCTCTTCGACGGCCGCGTGGTGCAGGACGAACAGCTTCGCTGAAGGAAGGGGGACACGGACCATGGAACACCTGCTCGGCGACCTGCGCTACGCGTGGCGCTCCCTGAAGAACGCTCCCAGCTTCGCCGTGGTGGCGGTGCTGACGCTGGCGCTGGGCATCGGCGCGAACAGCGCCGTGTTCAGCGTGGTGAAGGGCGTGCTGCTCACGCCGCCGCCGTTCGACCAGCCGGAGCGGTTGGTGCTGCTGGCGCCGAACTTCGACGCCTTCGGCCTCAAGGAGGTGTCCAACTCCCTGCCGGAGTACCGCGACCTGCTCACGCACGCGAAGGCCTTCGCGTCGCTCGCGGCCTTCCGGCCCAACGACATGACGCTCACCGGTGGGGAGTCGCCCCGGCGCCTGCGCGTCGTCGTCGCCACGGCGTCCTTCCTGCCCACGCTGGGCGTCGCGCCGGTGCTGGGCCGGGGCTTCACCCAGGAGGAGGAGACGCCGGGCCAGGACCAGGTCGTCGTGCTCACGGACGCCGCGTGGCGCACGCACTTCGCGAAGGACCCGGAGGTGCTGGGGCGCGTGCTGCGGCTGGATGGGGTGCCGCACACGGTGGTGGGGGTGCTGCCTCCGGGCGGCGTCTACCCGGAGGACACGGAGGTGGTGTTGCCCTTCGCGCCCACGCCGCAGCAGCAGGAGGAGTCCCGGCGCGGCAACCGCTTCCTGAGCGTGCTGGCGCGGCTCAAGCCCGGGATGACGCTGGACGCGGCGCGCGCGGACCTGGTGCGCATGGGCGCCGCGCGCACGCCGGACCTGGTGGACCAGTACCGGCAGGCGGGGTGGTCCATGAGCGTGAAGTCGCTGGAGGACCAGGTGGTGGGCGGCGTGCGTGAGACGCTGTGGCTGCTCTGGGGCGCGGTGGGCTTCGTGCTGCTGGTGGCGTGCTCCAGCGTGGCCAACCTGCTGCTCGCGCGGGCGGTGGCGCGGGGCCGCGAGGTGTCCATCCGCGCGGCGCTGGGCGCGGGCCGGGCGCGGCTGGTGGCGCAGTTCCTCACGGAGAGCCTGCTCCTGGCGCTGGTGGCGGGCGCGGTGGGGCTGCTCTTGGCGCTGTGGGGCACGGACGCGCTGGTGGCCACCGTGGGCGAAAGCCTGCCTCGGGCGCAGGGCGTGAAGCTGGACACGGCCTCCGTGCTCTTCACCCTGGGGGTGTCGGTGCTCACGGGCGTGCTCTTCGGGCTGGTGCCCGCGCTCCAGGCCAGCCGCGTGGACCTGCACGCGGCGATGCGTGAGGGCGCGCGCGCCACGGGAAGCCACCGCACGGGCCGGCTGCGCGCGGCGCTGGTGGTGGCGCAGGTGTCGCTCGCGCTGGTGTTGCTGGTGGGCGCGGGGCTGTTCGTGAAGAGCTTCCTCGCGCTCCAGCGCGTGGACGCGGGCTTCGTGTCCGACGGCGTGCTCACCGGAGCGCTCGCGCTGCCCAAGGCGCAGTACCCGGACCGGGCCCGGCAGGCGGCGTTCCAGCAGGCCCTGCTGCCCCGGCTCCAGGCGCTGCCGGGCGTGGAGTCCGCGGGGCTGACGAACGTGCTCCCGCTGGGGGGCTCCATGGACAACAGCTTCGACATCGACGGGCGGCCGCGCCAGCCGGGCGAGCTGTGGAAGGCGGTGGAGTTCCGCGCCGTCACGCCCGGCTACCTGCACGCGCTGCGCGTCCACCTGCGGCAGGGCCGGCTGCTGGAGGACTCGGACGGGCCGGACGCGCCGTGGGCGGTGGTCATCAACCGCTCCTTCGCGGACCTCTTCTGGCCGAAGGGCGACGCCCTGGGGCAGCGGGTGAAGCTGCACGGCCAGGACATGCAGTGGACCACGGTGGTGGGCATCGTGGACGACCTGCGCGAGTGGGGCCTGGACGTGCCCGCGCGTCCGGCGGCGTACTACGCCCTGTCGCAGCTGCCGTCCGTGTCCATGGGCCTGGCGGTGCGCGTGAAGTCGGGGAACCCGGAGGCGCTGCGCGCCCAGGTGGAGGCGGAGGTGCGCGCGGTGGACGCGGATTTGCCGCTGTTCGACGTGTCCCCGCTCACGCGGCGCATGGACGAATCCACCGGAGCCCAGCGCTTGTCCGCGCTGGTGATGGGACTGTTCGCGGGCGTCGCGTTGCTGCTCGCGTCGCTGGGGCTGTCGGGCGTCATCGCCTTCTCGGTGACGCAGCGCACGCGGGAGCTGGGCATCCGCATGGCGCTGGGCGCGGCGCGGGGGGACGTGCTGCGGCTGGTGCTGGCGCAGGGCTTGAGGCTGTCGCTCACGGGCGTGGCGGTGGGGCTGTGCCTGTCATTGGGACTGGCGCGGCTGCTGGGGTCGCTCTTGTATGGCGTGTCGGTGGACGACCCGTGGACGTTCGGCGGGGTGGCGCTGCTGCTCACCGGGGTGGCGCTGGGGGCGTCGTGGCTGCCGGCTCGACGGGCGACGCGCGTGGACCCCATCATCGCGCTCCGGGCCGACTGACGTTCCCTCTTTCTGGCACAGTTCTGCTCCGTGGTGTCCCCCGTGTCCGAACCCGCCGCTTCCTCTCCTCGTCCCACCCGCATCCTCGTCGCCGACGACCAGCCGGACGTGCTGGAGGCGCTGCGGCTGTTGCTCAAGCGCGACGGCTACACGGTGGTGAGCGCGCAGTCCCCCGCGGGCGTGAAGGCCACGCTGGACGCGGAGGACGTGGACCTGGTGTTGATGGACCTGAACTACGCGCGCGACACGACGTCCGGGCGCGAGGGCCTGGACCTGCTGGGCGAGCTGCGCGCAAGGGATGCACTGCTGCCCGTGGTGGTGATGACTGCGTGGGGCACCGTGGAGGGCGCGGTGGAGGCAATGCGCCTGGGCGCGCGCGACTACGTGCAGAAGCCCTGGGACAACACGCGCCTGCTGGCCACGCTGCGCACGCAGCTGGAGCTGGCCCGGGCGCTGCGGCGCAGCCGGCGGCTGGAGGAGGAGAACCAGCACCTGCGCCGCGAGCAGGGCGGGCGCTCTCCGTTGGTGGGCGAGTCGCGCGCGATGCAGCCGGTGCGCAGACTCATCGAGCGGGTGGCGCCGTCCTCTGCGCCGGTGCTGGTGACGGGGGAGCACGGCACGGGCAAGGAGGTGGTGGCGCGGTTGCTCCACGCGGCCAGCCCGCGCGCGGACCGGCCCTTCGTCGCGGTGAACTCCGGCGGCCTGTCCGAGGGCGTCTTCGAGAGCGAACTCTTCGGTCACGTGAAGGGCGCCTTCACGGATGCGAAGGCGGACCGCATCGGCTGCTTTGAATTGGCGGACGGCGGCACGCTCTTCCTGGATGAGATTGGGAACATGCCGCTCGCGCAGCAGGCGAAGCTGCTGCGGGTGCTCCAGACGGGGGAGTTGCACCCGGTGGGCTCGTCGCGGACGCGGCGGGTGGACGTGCGCGTGGTGAGCGCGACGAACGTGGACCTGGGCAAGGCGGTGGTGGAGGGGCGGTTCCGCGAGGACCTGCTCTACCGGCTCAACACGGTGGAGGTGCAGCTGCCGCCCTTGAGGGAGCGGCGCGAGGACATCCCGTTGCTCGCGGCGCACTTCCTGGCGGCGCAGGGCCAGCGCTATGGCCGTCCCGACATCCACCTGGCGCCGGGAGCCCTGGAGGCGCTGCTCGCGTACCCCTGGCCGGGCAACGTGCGCGAGCTGGAGCACGCGGTGGAGCGCGCGCTGCTGATGGCGGTGGGAGACCGGGTGGAAGCGGAGGACCTGCTGCTCAAGAGGCCAGGGCCCGCGAGCGGGGGAGCCACACGCTTGGAGGAGATGACGCTGGAAGAGGTGGAGCGCTATCTGATTGAGCGCGCCCTCGGCCGGCACGACGGCAACGTAAGCGAAGCGGCGAAGGCGCTGGGCCTGTCGCGCAGCGCGCTCTACCGGCGCCTCCAGTACTACGGCATCAAGGGCGCCAGGTGAAACGCAGCCCCCCGGCGCCGCACGACCCGAGCGCCACGCACCCTGCGGGCAAGCAAGACGCATCGGCACCGCCCGACCCGAGCGTCACGAGCCCTGCGAAGCAGCAAGACGCATCAGCACCGCCCGACCCAAGCGTCACTCGCCCTGCGAAGCAGCAAGACGCATCGGCACCGCCCGACCCGAGCGTCACGCGCCCTGCGGACCAGCAAGACGCCCCGGCGCCACACGACCCGGGGGCGACGGAGCACGCGCGGAAGCAGAAGGCCCAGGCGAGCGTCACGGGGCCTGCGGGGGAGCGCAAGGCACCCATACCCCACGACCTGCGCGTGATGTGGCTCGCGGTCCTCGCGGGACTGCCCGCGGTCGTCGTGTCGCTCGCGCTGCTGTGGACGGGGGACTTCACCGCGAAGGTGCGCTGGACGCTGTCCGTGCTCGTGGTGGCCGTCCACGCCGGAGCCTGTCTGGCCGTTCGCGAGCGCGTCGTGCGGCCCCTGCACACCGTCGCGGGCCTGCTCGCGGCGCTGCGTGAAGGCGACTACTCCGTGCGCGGCCGGGGTGGACGCGTGGGAGACCCCCTGGGTGAGGTGATGCTGGAGGCCAACGCCCTGGGCACCACCCTGCGCGAGCAGCGCCTGGGCGCGCTGGAGGCCGGTGCACTGCTGGGCCAGGTGATGGAGGCCATCGACGTCGCGGTGCTCGCCTTCGACGCCTCCGGCACCCTGAAGCTGGTGAACCGCGCGGGCGCCCGGCTCGTGGGCCTGCCTCGCGCCCAACTCCTGGGCCAGCGCGCGGAAGCCCTCGGCTGGGGCGAGCTGCTGGAAGGCCCCGCCCCCCGCCGCCTCACGCGCGTCTTCGCGCAGCAGGACGGCGGCCCCTACGAGCTATGGCGAGGCACCTTCCGCGAAGGCGGCCAGCCCCACCAGCTGGTCGTGCTCACCGACCTGCGTCTGGCATTGCGCGAGGAGGAGCGCGAAGCCTGGCGCCGGCTGGTCCGCGTGCTCAGCCACGAGATCAACAACTCCCTCACCCCCATCCAGTCCATCGCGGACGCCCTGCGGGACACCGTCGCCCAGGTGCCGCGCCCCGCGGACTGGGAGGAGGACACCCGCCACGGCCTGGGCATCATCGCCCGCCGCGCGGAAGCCCTGTCGCGCTTCATGTCCGCCCACGCACGGCTCGCGCGCCTGCCCCCGCCCACCCTGGGGGCCGTCGAGGTGGAGCCCTGGGTGCGGCACGTGGTGGCCCTGGAGCCGCGCCGTCCCGTGGCCGTGCGCCCCGGCCCCGTCCTCACCGTGTCCGGAGACGGGGACCAGCTGGAACAACTGCTCATCAACCTGGTGCGCAACGCCGTGGACGCGGTCCTGTCGGAAGGGGGCAGGGGCGGTGTCTGGGTTTCCTGGGCGGTGCACGCGCCCGGCGCCGTGGAGGTCTGGGTGGAGGACGAAGGTCCCGGCCTGGCCGACACCGCGAACCTCTTCGTGCCCTTCTTCACCACCAAGCCGCAAGGCAATGGCATTGGCCTGGCGCTCAGCCGGCAGATCGCCGAAGCCCACGGAGGCAGCCTGCGCCTGGAGAACCGCACCGACGGCCGGGGCTGCCGGGCGAGGCTCAGGCTCCCGCTGGACGCTCCGCGCGGGTGAAGCCCTTCTTGGCGGACGCCGGCGCCGCCTCGGGAGCGGCGGGAACGGCGTCGGGTTCGGGGACCGGCGCGGCCAGCCGGTAGAGCAGCGCCGTCGCCGCCCAGAAGAACAGCACGCTGAAGCCCATGTGGATCCACGGCGTCCCGTGCCACTCCTGGAGCGAGCGAGGCAGCGCCTCCCCCGTGACGAAGCCGCCCAACCACTGGCCCAGCCAGCACAGCGCCGTCACCCACAGCACGCGCTGCCACGAAGCCACCCGCGCGCGCCCCACGGCATACCGGTGCAGGGCCCACAATAGCCCCGCGGCGCAGCCCCACAGCGCCAGACGTGTCAGTGAAAGCCCAAGGCGCGAAGGACCTGACGGGTTGAACTCCAGCACCCCGAAGGCCGGCGCCAGGATGAGCACCTGCACCAGCACCACCCGGCGCACCCGCTCCGTCAGTCCCTTGAGGAGCTGCCCATACGTCCAGGTCAGCGCAATCATGGGGCCCTCCTCGGGCACGAATGAGCGGAGCTACACGAGAAGAACGGTTCGCCCTTTATTTCTTGATTAATTGGGTTGGGCTGGACTCCCGGCTTCATCCCACCCAAGCAATCTCCATGGGTTGGATTGGCTCCCGCAAAGACTATTCAAAGATGGACACCTCGGAGAGGGTATAGAACTCAGCGGGTGGGCTGGTGCCGTCGTAGATAAGGGATTCCACGGACATCCGCACGAAGCGCACGGGTCCTACGCTGGCCAGGGGCACGTCCTGGAAGACCGGCTCCTGGGCGCCCAGGCGGAGCGGTCCGTCCCCGAAGGGAGACTCTCCTCCGGTGGGCTCGGCGTAGTAGCCGAACGTCGCATCGCGCAGGGACCGCTCCAGCTCGCTCATGTCCCTCAGCGTGACGCGCGCCAGGGATTGCCATTGCTCGCCGTCCACACTGCCCTCCAGGACGAGCCAATCCTTGCCACCCCAACCTTGCAGGTAGCTCAGTCCGCGCACCACCGCGCGGCGAGGCAGGGCCGGCTGGGGCAGGGTGATGACGACGCTGTGGTACCGGGGGTCGGTCTCCTTCTCCCAGAAGTCCACCGGGGTGAGCAGGCCATCCGTCCATGGACAGACATCCGGAAAGGACGGCTCGCACGTCGCGCCGCGGCTGATGGGGCGCAGCGTCCCCGCGGGCAGCGGTTCGGCGCCGGTGCGCCACTCCTGCCGGAAGTAGACGGAGCTGGACTCACCGCCCAGCGGAGAGAACAACCACTCGCCCATGCTGGCGGCGCGCAGCCGCACCTGGGGCGCGGCGAAGTCCTCCAGCACGTAGGGGCTCGGCGTCCATGGTGACGCCATGCCCCTCTGCCGCCAGAGCAGCTCGCCGCCGGACGTGACCCACAGCAGGGGCTCCGGGACGGTGGGCAGCAGGGGAATCGACGAACCGTCCTCGGCGAGCAGCTCCAGCGTGTCGGCGGTCTCCGGCAGGGG
>NZ_RAVW01000242.1 GCF_003611585.1 Corallococcus exercitus
CTCCTCCACCCCCACCCGGGGCATCCACCCGGTGGCCCGGGTGAAGGCGCGCGTGTCGGAGACGTAGTAGCGCTGGTCGCCCGTGCGCCAGTCCTCGAAGTCGATGCGCGGCGCGCGGCCCGTCCGCCGCCGGATGAGCGCCAGCAGCTCCAGCAGGCTCACCGTCTGGCCCGGCCCCCCGCCGATGTTGAAGGCCCGGCCCCGGATGCGCGGCATGGCCTGATGGGCCAGCCGGAAGGCGCGCACCAGGTCCTCCACGAAGAGGATGTCGCGCACCTGCATGCCGTCGCCGTAGAGCGTGAGCGGCTCGCCCTCCAGCGCCCGCAGGAGGAAGTGCGCCACCCAGCCCTGGTCCTCCGTGCCGAACTGCCGGGGCCCGTAGATGCAGCTCATCCGGAACACCACCGTCGGCAGGCCGAAGCTCCGCGCGTAGTCCAGCACGTACTGGTCCGCCGCCCCCTTCGAACACCCATAGGGGCTCTCGAAGTCGAGCGGGCACGCCTCGCTGATGCCGTGCGCGAGCGTGCGCTCGTCCATGGGTGCGTAGCGCTGGCCCCGGACCGCGAGCTCCAGCCCCTTCAGCCCGCCATACACCTTGTTGGTGGAGGTGAAGACGAGCTGTGCGGGCGTCTCCAGCTCCCGCAGCGCCTCCAGGACATGGAGCGTGCCGCGCGCGTTGACGTCGAAGTCGTGGAGCGGGGACTGGAGGCTGTGCGTCACCGCCACCTGCGCGGCGAAGTGGAACACCTCGGTCGCGTCGCGCACCGCCCGGCGCACCGCGAGCAGGTCGCGCGTGTCCGCCACGTCGATGCGCAGGCGCTCGCCGTGGCGCTCGCGCAGCCAGCGCAGGTTCTTCTCCACGCCGGGGCGCGACACGTTGTCGAACACGCGCACCGCCCGCCCCTCCTGGAGGTAGTGGTCCGCCACGTTGGAACCGATGAAGCCCGCGCCCCCGAAGATGACGACCGTCCCCTCCCTGCCGAGCCCTGGCTTCATACGGTGAGCCCCCGAGCGTCCAGCTCCGCGCGTGCTTCCGCGGCCCGGTCCTGGGCCACCTGTCCCACGAGCCACCGCGACAGCTCCAGGAGCCCCTCCTGGAACCCCACGCGGGGCGCATACCCCAGCACCTCGCGCGCACGGGTGATGTCCGCGAAGCAGTGGCGGATGTCGCCCATGCGGTACTTCCCCGTCACCGCCGGCCGCATCCGGGACAGGCCCATCACCTCGCCCACCGCGCGCGCCACCTCGCGCACGGTGACGGCCCGGCCGCTGCCCACGTTGAGCACCTGGCCCGCCACGCCCTCCACCTGGAGCGCCAGCCGGCAGGCCTGCGCCACGTCGTGCACGTTCACGAAGTCGCGCTGCTGCAGGCCGTCCTCGAAGAGCAGCGGCGCGTTCCCGTTGAGCAGCCGCGACGCGAAGATGGCGAGCACGCCGGTGTACGGGTTGGAGAGCGACTGGCGCGGGCCGTAGACGTTGAAGAAGCGCAGCGCCACGGTGGGGATGCGGTACGCGCGGCCCACGAGCAGGCACAGCCGCTCCTGGTCGAACTTCGACAGCGCGTACACGGACGACAGCGTGGGCGCCTTGTCCTCGGGCGTGGGCACGGGGGTGAGCCGTGTGCCCTGGGCGTCACGCAGCTCCCAGTCCCCGGCCTGCAGCTGCGACAGCGACCGCTCCGGCCCCGGCACCATGCGGCCATCCGGCGCGAGGCACAGCCCCTCGCCGTAGACGCTCATGCTGGAGGCCACCACGAGCCGCTCCACCGGGCGCTCGATGAGGGCCTGGAGCAGCATGGCCGTGCCCTGGTTGTTCACCGACGTGTAGTGGGCCACCTCGTACATGCTCTGGCCCACGCCCACCGCCGCGGCCAGGTGCACGACGGAGTCCACGCCCTCCAGCGCCCGGCGCACGGCCTCCGCGTCGCGCACGTCCCCGACGTGGAGCTCCACTTCCGGCGACAGGTAGTCGGGGCGCTCGCTCCCGGGGCCGTGCACCTGCGGCACCAGGGAGTCCAGCGCCCGCACCCGGTGGCCGTGCGCGAGCAGTTCGTCCGCCAGGTGCGAGCCGATGAAGCCTGCTCCCCCGGTGATGAGGATGTGTTTGCGGCCCATGCGCCCCCCCGGGCCGCGTCCACGCACGCGGCCCTCTCCCTGTTCGGGGCAACGGTAAACACCCCACCGTCCAGGTCATCCCTCCCTGATGGCTTGCCTGCGTGTGCGCGCCCCCGCATGCGGCGGGAAGCGGCGTCACGCAACGGCCGCGGAGGCGGACCTGCTCAGGCGGACAGCGGCGACGGCGGCGAAGGCCGGTCGGGCAGCAGGCCGCGCGTCTGGCGGCGCACGAGCGATGCGTAGTAGCCGTCGTGGCGCATGAGCTCCGCGTGCGGACCCTGTTCGACGATGCGCCCCTCCTGGAGCACCAGGATGCGGTCCGCGTCCACGACCGTGGACAGCCGGTGGGCGATGGCGAACGTGGTGCGGCCCTTCATCAGGCGGCCCAGCGCCTCCTGCACCAGCGCCTCGCTCTCCGCGTCCAGCGCGCTCGTGGGTTCGTCCAGCACGAGGATGGGCGGGTCCTTGAGCAGCGACCGCGCGATGGCGATGCGCTGGCGCTCGCCAGCGGACAGGCGGCTGCCCTTCTCTCCCACCACGGTGTCGTAGCCCTGGGGCAGCCGGTCGATGAAGACGTCCGCGTGGGCGGCGCGGGCGGCGGCTTCGATCTCCTCCTGCGAGGCCTCCGGCCGGCCGTAGGCGATGTTCGCGCGCACGCTCTCGTTAAAAAGCAGGCTGTCCTGGAGCACCACCCCGATGTGGCGGCGCAGCGACATCTGCTTGAGGGAGCGCACGTCCTGCCCGTCGATGCGCACCGTGCCCCGCACGGGGTCATAGAAGCGGTACAGCAGGCTCATCAGGGTCGTCTTGCCCGCGCCACTGGGCCCCACGAGGGCAATCGTCTCTCCCGCCCGCACCTTCAGGTCCACGCCGCGCAGGAGCGACCGGCCCTCGCCCGCGGCGGAGGGGTAGGCGAAGTGGATGTCGCAGAACTCCACCTCCCCCTTCACGGCCGTCACCTCGCGCGCGTCCGGCGCGTCGCCCAGGTGGTCCTGCGCGTCCAGGATGGAGAACACCTGGCGCATGGCCACGGACGCGGTGCGCAGCGTGCGGTACACGCCGCTCAGGCCCTGCACCGGACCGAACAGCCCGCCGATGTAACCCAGGAACGCCACCAGCGTGCCGGTGGTGATTTCACCCTTGAGCACCAGCAGGGCGCCCATGCCGATGGACGCCACGCGCGCCACCAGCACGGCGATGTTCTGGCTGCCGCTCACCACGGCGTCGTAGCCCACGCCCCGGACGACGACGGCGTTGGCCTCGCGCACGCCGTGCAGGAAGCGCTGCTTCTCGCGCTCCTCCATGGCACAGCTCTTCACCGTGACGATGCCGGAGAGCACTTCGTTGAAGCGGGCGTAGATGCTGGCCCAGCGGTCCATCAGCGACTGCTCGCGCCGCGTCTGCACGGGCGCGGCCCTGCGGGCGATGAGCACGGGGATGGGCGCGAACGCGAGCGCCACCAGCGCCAGCCGCCAGTCCAGCCGGAGCATGATGATGACGGAGAGCAGCAGGTACGCCGCCGCGGGCACGACGTTGAAGGCCAGCTCCGTGATGGCGCCCACGAAGCCCTGCATGCCGCGGTCGAGCCGGGTCATGATGGCGCCCACGCCCTCCTCGCGGTGGAAGCTCAGGGGCAGCGAGTGGAGGCGCGTGACGGTCGCCTCGTTGAGTGAATAGTGCACGTGGATGCGCGTGCGCCAGGTGAGCCAGTTCGCCGTGGAGGCGAGCCCCTCGCGCGTCAGGCCCATGAGCACCAGGCCCACGACGCCGAGGAGCACCGCCCGGGCAGCCCCCTGCGCGCCCAGCTGGTCGAAGATGTGCTTGAGCACCAGCGGCTCCAGCGCGCTCAGCGCGGAGCCTGTCAGCACCAGCAGGAGGATGAGGGCGACGGCGCGCCGGTGGGGCTTGAGCCAGGCCATCGCGCGTGACAGGGAGGCGGCAGGGACGGGAGGGTTCTGCATGAGCGCCAGGAACGCGCTGGCTTCCCCTCCCCTTCCCTTCCCGGCTCGGGCGCTCAGGCGTAGAGGCGGTCCAGCGTGGTGGCCACGTCCACGAGCCGCTCGGCCTCCGCGTCGAAGCGCCCGCCCTTCGCCAGCCGGGTGGCCCACGCCACGGCGGCCCGTCCGCCCCAGGCGTCGGGCGGAGTGCTCAGCCGCTCGCGCTTCGTGCCCTGGAACACGTCCGCGGTGAAGTCGTAGAAGGAACCGTCCACGTTGCGGAACGCGGCGCCGCCCTTCGTGCCGTAGAAGGCCGCCTCGATGACCGCGTCGCACCCGGCGGGCAGCTTCCATGAGCAGGCAAGCTGCACGGAAGCGCCCGTGCCCAGCAGCAGCTGCGCGGCGGCGAAGTCCTCCACGCCCTCCTCGCGCGAGCCAAGCGGCCGCCCCTGAGCGAAGCGCCGGGTGGACACCGCCTCCACGGCGGGGAAGCCGAGCGTCCACAGCGCCAGGTCCACCAGGTGGATGCCCAGGTCCATCACGCAGCCGCCGCCCGCTTGCCTCGGGTCGTAGAACCACGGCTTGTCCGGGCCGTACGCGTTGTGGAACACGAGGTTCACCGCGTAGACGTGGCCCAGCGCGCCCGCCTGGATGCGCTCGTGCAGCCGCCGCATGCCGGTGGTGAAGCGGTAGCTCAGGTCCACGCCCAGGAGCCGGTCCTCCGCGCGGGCCGCGTCCACCACGCGGCGGACCTCCGGGGCCGTGCGGCCCAGGGGCTTCTGGCAGAACACGGCCACGCCGCGCTCCAGGGCGCGCAGGGACTGCTCCGCGTGCACCGCGCTGGGCGTGGCGATGACCAGCCCGTCGAGCCCCAGGTCGAGCAGCGCGTCCAGCGACTCGACGCACTTCGCGCCAGGAGCCAGGGCCAGGGCCTCGCGGACGGCGTCGCCGGAGGGGTCGCAGAGGCCCACCACCTGGACCTGCTCGGAGCGCACGATGGCCTCCATGCGGTTGCGGCCGATCCAGCCCACGCCCAGGAAGCCGACCCGGGGCTTCAGCTCCCGCCAGATGGCGCTCATGGGGTGACGAGCCCCTTGAGGAAGCCATCCGGGCGCGTGCGCATGGCGTCGAAGGCCCGGTCCATCTCCTCCAGCGGATAGGAGGTGAAGAGGGGAGACGGATCCAACCGGCCGGAGGCGACGGCGTCCACGGCCAGGCGCATGCCCTCGACGTAGACCTTCGGGTCACGCTCGTGGGCGTTGACGACGTCCAACCCGCGCCAGTTCCACAGCTGCAGGTTCACCTGCCGGGGCCCGTCCTGGTGGTAGCCCGCGATGACGAGCTTCCCGCGCACGCGCGTCAGCTCTCCCGCGAGGTCCAGCGGCCACTGCTCGCCGACGACCTCGATGACGCGGTCGCAGAGGGTGTCCCCGGTGAGGGTCTTCACGCGCTCGATGATGCGGTGGTGGTCATCCATGGGGATGCATTCGGTGGCGCCGTAGCCGCGCGCCAGCTCCAGCGCCCAGGGCCTGCGGGTGATGGCGATGACGCGCGCGCCGGCGTTGGCCGCGAGCCGCGTCACCACCGCGCCCAGGAAGCCGATGCCGATGATGGCGACCGTCTGGCCCGGCTGGATGTCCGCGCGCCGGAAGATGTTCATCGCGCAGCCCAGGGGTTCGCCGGGGAAGGGCTTGCCCGCGAGCGACGGAGGCAGCACCACCGTGGCGGACGCGTCCGCCAGGTCGTACTCCGCGAAGGCCGAGGACGACAGCATGGCCACGCGGTCGCCGGGCCTCAGGCCGGAGACGTCCGGGCCCAGCGCGTCCACCACGCCCCAGCCCTCATGCCCGGGAGCACCGGGAGACATGGGGTAGCGGAACCAGTCGCGCCCTTCCCACACGGGGAGGTTGGAGCCACAGACGCCACAGCCCTCCATCCTCACCCGGACCTTGCCGGGCCCCGGTTCGGGCCGGGCCACGCGCTCCACGCGGATGCCCCGAGGCCCGCCCACCACCGCCGCCCGCATCGTGACCGCCGCCGCGCCATCCATGTGCTGCCTCCCCGGTGAATCGCCTCAAGCTAGAGCCGTGCCCGGCACGAGGGACCCAGCGCGACAGGGCGGTGCTGCTGTGCACTCGCCGCCAGGAATGGAACTCAGCGCACTGCCTCCACCACGCCGGCCGCGTGACGCGTGAACGGGGGCACTGCGAGCGACAGCTCCGGCTCCATCACGAGGCGCTGCTCGCGGCCCAGCACTTCGCCCGTCACGTCGTTCCACCAGGTGATGCGGTACTGGCCGGGTGGCAGCCGCAGGCGGACCTGTGCACCGGACACGGGCTGGCCATAGCCGTCCTTCGCGCCCATCACCCACAGCGCCTGCAATCCCGGACGGCCCATGGCCCAGGCCCGCGTGCCCGTGGGCGATACGGTGGGAGGCTCCATCGGCAGGAGCGGCGGGCCTGACGGCAGGCGGGCGAGGTAGTCCGCCAGCACTCGGAAGTGCCGGCCGCGCTCCGGCGTCATCGGCACGTCGGAGTCCTCGGTGAAGGGCGGGGCGCTGTGCGCGAGCACGCCCGCGCCACAGAAGGTGGTGACCCAGATGCCCACGTGCGTGTGGTCGTACGTCCGGCGGTCATCGCCGCCGTAGCCGAACTCGCCCAGGAGGATGGGCTTGTTGTAGCCCCAGGTCTCCGCCACCTTGCGCGTCAGCTCCGCCGCGAGCGCATGCACCTCATAGAACTCCTTGCCGTAGAGGTGCCATTGCAGGAGGTCGTCCTGCCGGCTCGCGTACCAGGGGCGCTCGTCGCCATCGACGTTCCATTGCAGTCCCACCGAGCCCACCGTGACGAGATGCCCGTACGGATCCTCCGCGTGCCACGTCGCCGCGAGCTTCTCCGCCCAGGGCATCCACGTCGCCTCGCCGACGTTGCCGTCCCACTCCGGTTCGTTGAGCAGGTCCACCGCCAGGAAGGCAGGTGATGCGCCGAAGCGCGCGAGCACGTAGCGCAGCCGCTGCTCCGCCAGCTCCGGCCGGTCGAAGAAGTCATCGGGCGTGGCAGCCGGGCCTCCGCGCGCGGTGCTGTAGGGATTGTCCTCCCAGCTCTTCCACGTCTCGCCCGGCGTGAAGCCCACCGCGAAGAGGGAGATGATGACCTGGAGGCCATGCCGTTCAGCGGCGTCGAAGATGGCGTCGTAGCGGGCGGCGACCTCCGGGTCGAAGACGCCGGGGCGAGGCTCCAGGCAGCCGGGCTGGGGGCCGGGCTCCGGCTCCTCCCGCTCGCAGTCGGTGAAGATGAAGATGCGCAGGGTGTTCATCCCGCGCGCCGCCATGCCCGCGATGTAGTCCGTCGAGGACTGCTGGCCGTGATTCCAGGTGGGGTCGTAGACGTTGAAGCGGTTCTCCCCCAGCGGCAGGAAGGGCGTGCCGTCCTCCCACGCCAGGTGGTGCGCGGAAACCGCGCTGCGGCGCACGAAGCCCCGGCGCGAGGACGGCCGGGACACGAACCGGCCCGAGGCGACCTCCACCGTCCCCGCCTGGATGCGGTAGCGGTACTCGCCCACCTCCTGGGGCGTGAAGCGCACGCGGAAGCCGCCGCCCGTCACGGGGAAGCCGCGCACGCCGACTTCGCGGCCGGAGGGCGCCACGAAGCGCCCGTGCACGGGAACGTCATCCGGGGCGCCCATGCCGCCGGGGACGGTGAAGCCGACCTCGAACCGCGCGAAGCGCTCCACCTCCTGGAGCGGAGCCGGGGCGGCGGGCGGTGGGCGTGAGGCCGCGCACCCCGCGAGCAGCACGACCCACAGCCACACCCGGAAGCCCTGCGTGAACGGCGCCATGTCCCCTCCCCTCCCCGACGCCAGTCAGCGGGCCGAGCGCCCGGAGTTCCTCCAAGGTCGCCCGGCCGTCCATCACCGCGGGCCCCTATCTTCCCTCCACGACCGTGAGGTGCTGGAGCGGGAGGCAGTGCGCATGCGCGTGAAGGAGCGGGAGCTCGATCTCGACTGGGTGACACCCCTGTTGGCGGTGGGCGGAAGCTATCCCATGGATGCCGCCGCGCATCTGGCCCAGAAGCTGGGCGTGCGTCATGTGGTGGATGTCCGGGTGGAGTGCCGGGACGACGAGCACGTGCTGCGGAAGCACGGCATCACGTTCCTCCACCTGCCCACGGTGGACATGCGCGCCATCCAGTCGCGGATGATCCACGACGGCGTGGAGTGGGTCCGCGAGCGGCTGGCCAACGAACAGAAGGTCCTCATCCACTGCGAGCACGGCATTGGCAGGAGCGCGCTGCTGACGTTGTGCGTGCTGGTGGATCAGGGAATGGAACCGCTCGCCGCGCTGGATCTGGCCAAGACGCGGCGGCCCTGCGTGTCGCCCAGTCCTGAGCAACTGGGGGCCTTCATCGCGTACACGCGGGACGTGCATGCAAGGGGGGCCGTCCCGTGGCCAGTGCCCACGCTCGAAGCGCTGGGCACCATCGCGTACCGGCATCTGCGTGCTTGCCTGGAAACAAGCTGAGGGAATGCTCGTCTACGGAGATCATCCACGAACGCTGGCCCCCACCGAAGTCCTCGGTCTGCTGAGAGTCCGCCTGCGGAGGCTGGCCACGCTGCCTCCGGGACTGGAGCGGCACGCGGAGCTGGTGACGCTGTTCATCGAAGCCAGCGTACTTGCCCAGGGCCTGCTGGACGCGGACGCGGAGGCCACGGGCGAGGACGAAGCAGGCCCCAGGAGCCAAACGTGGCTCGCCCTGCCCCAGGCGCTCGCAAGGTTCTTGAGTGAGAAGTGGGACGGCATCGCCGCACCGGCCACGGCGGTGCTCGCGCTGCTCGAATCGATTGAACAGAGCGAACTGCCCGCACAAGTGACGCTCAAGGAGCCCGAGGGCTACGCGCACTTCGCGCTCTACCCTGAGCTGTACCTGGAATCCGCGCGGGCCTCGCGGCTCCCGACTTCGACACGGGTGGTGGGCGTGCGAAGCATCGGCACCGGGCTCGCATGCATCGTCGCGGCGGGCCTCGGTACGTCCAAGCCGCCCATCACCGTCCGCCCTGTCGGTCCACCGTTCGAGCGCCGGTTGCATCCCGGCCCCCGGCTCACACGTGAACTGGAGGCCGTGGCTTATGCCGACGCGGTGGCCATCGTGGATGAGGGGCCCGGATTGTCCGGCAGTTCCTTTGGCGCGGTGGCGGACTTCCTGGAGGCAAGGGGCATGCCTCGCGAGCGACTCCACTTCTTCCCCAGCCACGCGGGCCCTCCAGGTCCCATGGCCAGCGAGCATCACAGCGCACGTTGGACACAGGTCCACCGCCACACCATGGACTTCGACCGCTGTGCCGCGCGACTCACAGCCTGGGTGGAAGACCTCACCGGCCCGGCCATCGCGCCGCTGGAGGACATCAGTGCGGGAGCATGGCGCCACCACGTCTTCCCGGATCCCCGAGACTGGCCCGCGGTCCACATCCAGCAGGAGCGCCGCAAGTACCTGCTGACCACGGAGCGCGGCTCGTTCCTGCTTCGCTTCGCGGGTCTCGGCATCCCCGCGGTGCACCGGGCCCTCCGAGCACGGCAGCTCGCGGAAGCCGGCTTCACGCCGCCCGTCGTAGGGCGACGCCACGGGTTCCTCGTGCAGCCCTGGTTGACTCAAGCATCCCCATCATCCCGTGCATACGACCCGGACCATGCCGCGCCGAAAGCATGCCCTCTACCTCTCGCACGAGGCCTGGACCGCACCGCGCTGCTGGAGCACGTGGGGCACTACCTCGGCTTCCGCGCACGCGCCTTCCCAGCGCCGGAGCCCGGACGCGGCGCCCCCATGAACCGCCTGCTGGAGATGGCCCGGCACAACACCGCCAGCGTCATGGGCGAAGCCATCGCGCGAGCCCTGGATGCATGGAGACCGCATCTGGACGCGCTCGCACGGGCCGCACGCCCCGTGGAAACGGACCACAAGCTCCACCCATGGGAATGGCTCATCCTCCCTGGTGGCCAGATCCTCAAGACGGACGCCGTGGACCACCACGCCGGGCTCGACCTGGTGGGCTGTCAGGACGTGGCCTGGGACATCGTGGGCGCCGCCATGGAGTTGAACCTGAGCGAACCCACGCTCGCCACGCACGTCGAGCGCACCAGTGGCCACGTCGTGTCTCCGCTGCTGCTGCGCTTCTACCGGCCCTGTTACCTCGCCTTCCAATGTGGCCATTACACCCTGGCCGCGACCACTCTGAAGAACGCGGCCCCCGACGAAACCCTCCGTCTGCGCGCCGCCGCGGCACGCTACGCCGCACGCCTGCGCGACGACCTCCGCGGGTCGCCAGAGGTTCATTGACGAAGCCTGCACCCCGAAGAGGTCCACGCGGACGCGCGACCCACCGAGCAGGGTGTGTCGCGGTGACGTGCGTGGGCGGAAGCCAGGAAGGCTCTACGCGCAGAGGTGCGCTGCCGGGGGCGGACTTCGAAAACCTATCCGACTGTCAGGCAGGTTCGCTCCAGCTGCGGCCCGGGGGTTGTGCTGGCCCGACAGGCGCTCAGGAAGGGCCCACGGGCAGAGGCGCCCCGCTGGGAGCGACGTCCGCCAACTGGTCCGAATGTCGGACCAGTTCGCGCCGCCCGTCGCCGGAGGCAGCGCTGGCCCGGCGAGTGCCGAGGACGGTGGGCCCTTGCGTCCATGTCAGACCCCTCTGGTTGGATGGGCGAAGCATTGGCGAGAAGGGCGGCGGAGATGGTGCGGGTAGGGCTCGTGGCGTACGTGGAGGAGCAGCTCGAGCGGGACATTTCGCTGGGGCGGCTGCCGAGGAACGGGCGATTGGCCTCGGAGCGGATGATGGCTCGCTGGTATGGGGTGAGCCGGGGCACGGTGCGCGAGGCCTTGCGGCGGCTGGCGGCGCGGGGCCTGGTGGTGCAGCGCTCTGGGCGACAGGCGCAAGCGGTGGCTCTGGACGAATCGCTGACGCTGGAGAACCTGGGCCTGGCGCTGCATGACGAGCGCTCCGAGGCGTGCCGGCGGCTTCTGGAGGGCTTCTTCAGCCTCAAGCGGCAGGTGCTGGTGGAGCTCCTGGTCGACTGCTGCGCGAATGCCTCCGTCATGGAAATGGGGCCGCTGGAGGACATCTGCTTCCAGCTCTGGGACGAGGCCCGCTGGAATCCTGGGGAGCGGTGCGCGCAGTTGGAGTTCGAGTTGCTGCGGCAGGCGGCCCAGACGGTTGCACGCCCCGGGCACCTGCTCCTCATCCAATCGCTTCAGCGGGCCTTCAGGGGCATTTCGGCCCGGCTGCTGCCCTTCATGGGCGGTGAGTCACTGCGCCAGTGGGCCATCTGCGCGCAGCATGCCCTGCAAGAGCGCGACATGCAGGCACTCCAGCATCAGCTGCCGGCACTGCTGAAGGCCTGTGATGAGCGGGTGCTCGACCAATTCGCGCCACGTCCTCAGGAGCATGCCTCTCCCGAGGCGCCTCACGCGCAGGAGGGCCTCCTCGGCGCTCCTGCGTCACCCCCCGCGCAAGACGACGCGCCTGCGGTACTCCCCTGCTGTGAGACGCGTGGTCCTGGCACTCCCGCGCCAGCCATAAGTCAGGACGATGCGCTGGAGGCACGCCCTGGCGTTGAGGAGCGAGGCACCGGCCAGTTCGTGCCAGCCTCCGAGGACACCGGTCCGCTCGGAGTTGCGACCCAGCCCCCTGTGCAGGCCCCTCTCTTGGAACCCGACAGCGGTGCGCCGCGTCTTCCCGCCGTCCTGGGCCCCGCGCCCAGCGAGCCCTGGGGCGCGTGCGTTGGAGGGGGCGTCCCGGACGCTTCGTCCGCGGAGGGGCCTCCGCCTGAGCCCTGCACCCGCTCCGGACGCGTTGACGAACCTCTAGGGGACTAACTGGCGTAGCGCCGCGTCATCCGCGCGCAGAAGTCCGCGTACTCCTCCACGTGGTTCGGCGGGCTGGTGTGGTGCGCGGCCATGCCGCACGACTCCGGCGTGAAGCAGTACGTGAGCGTCACGTCGAAGTCCTCCAACGCGCGCATCTGCCGGTCGAACCACACCTCCGCGCCCGGCCGCAGGCTGTCCGCCCAGCTGAGCCCCGTGCGCACGTGGCGCACTCCCAGCTTCTTCAACCACGCCACCGCGTCGTCCAGTCGCGGGTCCTCGAAGTGGAACCACTGGCAGATGCCCAATTCCGGCGTGTAGTCCGCGAAGTGGCGCAGCGCGCGCTTGGGCGTGCCGTCCTCGCGCAACAGCCCCATGTGGAAGTGCCGGTAGTACGACGACCCCTCCGCCTCGCGGTGGCGCGTGGTGGCGGGCCACGTCTTGGGCAGGTCATAGAGGCTGTACCAGTGGATCCGCTCCACCCGGCCCAGCAGCAGCTCCGCGGTGCGCCGCAGGCCGAACTCCTGCACCTCCTCCGCGCCGAAGGAGGACACGCCCACCTCCGTGACCCACACCGGATGGCGGGACACCGCGCGCACCTCCGCGATGCGCCGGGGCCACTCGTCGATGGGCCAGTGGTTCCAGTCCAGCGGGAAGCCATGCACCGCCACCACGTCCACCTCGTCCAGCGCCCCCTGCCGATCCAGGCGCTCCAGGAAGCCCGGGTCGATGGGCGACATGCCCCCCAACACCCGGGGCAGCGTCGCGTGCTCCGCGCGGACCGCCGCCCCCGCCAGCCGCACCATCCGCGAATAGATGAGCCAGTCCTTGTCGAGCTCGAGGTCCCAGTGGGACTTGTTGTTCGGCTCGTTCCAGAGCTTCACCGCTTCAATCATCGCGCGCCCCCTGCCATCCAGGGTGTGCAGCGCCCGTGGCCTTTCAAGGCAACCGTCCCCCAGGGGCATCCCCGCGCCCGACGGCCATCCCTCCCCACGGGGCTCCTTGCCCGGGAACTACGAAAGGCTTCGTTGACACCTACGAAATCGTTCGTATAACTATGCGTAGGAAGCGGTGAGGAGAGAGGAAGCCATGAGCCGAGGAAAGCTGCCGCGCCCCACGGATGCCGAGCTGGCCATCCTGCGGGTGCTGTGGGACCGGGGCGCACGCACCGTGCGCGAGGTCCACGAAACGCTTCGGGACGGGAGCGGCTACACCACCGTGCTGAAGACGATGCAGATCATGACGGAGAAGGGGCTGGTGACGCGCGACGAGTCCCAGCGCGCGCACGTCTACAGCGCCCGGCTCCCCCGGGAGAGCACCCAGCAGCAGCTGGTCACCGACCTGGTGGACCGCGTGTTCGGCGGCTCCCCGGCGCGGCTCGCCCTGCAGGCCCTGTCCACGAAGAAGACGTCCCCCGAGGAGTTGGCGGAGCTGCGCCAGTTGCTGGATTCGCTCGAGAAGGAGTCGGAGTCATGAACGGTCTCATCCTGGAATCGGTGGGTTGGGCGCTCGTGCACCTGCTGTGGCAGGGCGCGCTCGTGGCGGTGGCCCTGGCGCTGGCGCTCCGGTGGGTGGGCCGGCGCTCGGCGAACCTGCGTTACGCGCTGGCGTGCGGCGCGCTGGGCATCATGCTGGCGCTGCCGGTGGCCACCGCGTGGCGGCATGCCTCGCGCGCGGTGGACGCCCGCCCGGCGCCCACGGCTTCCGTCCAGCGGACCGCGGCGCCCCTCCCGGGCCCGGTGTTCCGCTCGCGCGTGGAGCTGCCCTCGCGGCGGTCCATTCCTCTGAAGGAGACCCCGTCGCTGCCCCTGTTGGAGGGGATGTTCCAGCAGGTGGGCGAGCACCTGCCCTGGCTGGTGCTCGCCTGGGGCATGGGCGTGGCGGCGTCATCGCTGCGCCTGCTCAAGGGCTGGCTGGGGCTGCGCCGCCAGGTGGACGAGGCGGTGCACGCGTCGTGGGAATGGCAGCAGCGGCTGGAGGTGCTGGCGCGGCGGCTGAACCTCACGCGCCCGGTGCGCCTGCTGGTGTCGTCGAAGCTGGACGTGCCGTCCACGCTGGGCTGGCTCAAGCCCGTGGTGCTGGTCCCCACCGCCACGCTCACCGGGCTGGCCGTGCGCGAGCTGGAGCTGGTGCTGGCCCACGAGCTGGCCCACATCCGCCGTCACGACTTCGCGGTGAACATGGTGCAGACGCTGGTGGAGACGCTGCTCTTCTACCACCCGGCCGTGTGGTGGATGTCCCAGGTCATCCGCGTGGAGCGGGAGAACTGCTGTGACGACCTCGCCGTGCGCCAGGGCCCCGGTGCCCTCCCCTACGCCCGCGCGCTCACCGCCCTGGAGGCGCTGCGGCTGCAGGGAATGGACGCCAGCGGTCCCGCGCTGTTCGCGCTGGGCGGTTCGCTGAAGGACCGCGTGCGGCGGCTGGTGGTGGCGCCCGCGTCGCGGTGCTCGTCCCGCTGGGCGGCGGGGGTGTCCATCGTCACGCTGGCCAGCAGCCTGGCGCTGGCGGCACCGCTGACGGCACTCGCCGTGCAGCCCGTGAAGGCGCCTGGGGCGACGGCCCCGGTGCTCCCCGTCGTGAGCGCCAGCCCCACCGTCCAGGCCCGTACGCCCCTGGCCGCCTCCACGGACCTGATGCA
>NZ_RAVW01000243.1 GCF_003611585.1 Corallococcus exercitus
CTGCGCATGTCTCGTGGGCTCGGAGATGTGTATAAGAGGCAGGTGAGGTCCGGATTTGGGCTCCGGAGGATTTCGCGGGTCCGCGTTTCACGTGGAACGGGCGGGCCTCGCGGGTCCGTGAAGTCGGCGGAGTTCACGTGGGCCGGTGGTTCGCGGATGCGGGTCGCGGGTTCCTGTGGAACGGGCGGGCCTCGCGGGTCCGTGAAGTCGGCGGAGTTCACATGGGCTGGTGCCATGCGGGTCGCGGGTTCACGTGGGTGGTTTCGGCGCCCGGTTCAGGACAGCTGGTGGAGCGGGTGCCGGTTCGCGGAGGCGGAGCCCGTGCGTGTCCGTGCATCGGTCCGGCGACTTCGGGTCGTGGGTTCCGGACGCGCGGCTGGGCTGAGCGCATCGCCGCCAGATCCCGTTCGAGATTCCGGGTCGGGGTGGGGAAGCCGCGTTACCGGTTCAGGTGCCCGCGCCGGATCCGGGGCGGAGCCGTTCCGAACGGGCGACGACCGCGCGTTCCGCATCCGCGTTTCATGGGCCTGGTTTTCTGATGAGGAGTGCCCTGCCGCCGCGCAGGGTCCCGTGACGGTTTCCCCGCCACCTTCATGGATGGAGGGGAGCCGCGTGCGCGCGTGAACTTCGCGCGGTTCGCGGCGCGCATCGGATGGCTTCCGGTTCGACCTGTCATCCGGCTCCCCTTCCCCACTTCCGCGCCTCATAGGACCCGAGTTGGCGTGCGCGATGCCGCGATGGCCAGGACCGCCACGGCGTCATGTCGGTCCATCGTCGGCGGCCCCGCATGGGCGATGGCCGCGCCCGTCGTTCCACGTGGAACGCGCGTCGGTGAGGACGTGCGCCATGGACCACGCCATGCCGACTCCGCTTCGTGGGTTGGCGATTCCTGAGTCCCCACCGGAGGCATGAACCCCCGCGCATGGCGCGGCCCGTATCCGGCCGGGACGTGGATGCACCGGCAAGCTTCGCGGCGCCGAACGGAGTGGATGGAGATGACGGGCATCCACCTGGAACACCGGCGAGGCCGACGGGAACCATCGGCCTGCCGCTGTCGGTTGCGGTTCGCGGAGCCTCGCTTCATGAAGACCGCAGTTGGCCCCTGCTCATCACATGTGACGAAGCAGCGCGTTCAGCTCAGCGCCCCACGGAAGCAGCGGGTGGTGGCGACGCGGTGGTTCCCGATACGGGCGACCAGGCGTTCCACGTGGAACACGCGCCCTGCCGCTGCGCTCACCACGCCGCGAAGAACGACCCGGGGCACCTATCGCGAACCCGGTCATCCGAAGCGACCTGCGGACGACGTGTGGCCTCGCGCTCCTCACCGCTCACGCGGCAACGGTGGTGCGCGGAGGTCCGAAGCTTTTCCCGCCAAAGGCGGCGCAGCGAAGGCGAGGCGTTCCACATGAACGGCCTGACAGTGGCCCCGATGCGCTTCACGAATCGGAGCAACTGGACGCCCTCCATCCAGGCCGGGCGTTCCACGTGGAACACGCTCACGGATTTTTGGGCGCGCGATGAGGTGACAGTCCATCAACTGGCGTGGGTCTGGCACCTGTCCTCACGCGTACCCGACACGACGACGGTCCTTCAGCCGACGTGGGCCTGACCAACACCCGTGCCGGGACACGGGGGCGTTCCACGTGGAACACGCCGACGCCACCGTAAGCATCTGCGGTGACGACGACTCGTGAGTTGGCGTGAGCCATCCAGCACGAGGTGATGGAGACACATCAGGGCGTTCCATGTGGAACACGCCAACGCCACCGTGAGCACCCGCGGCGACGACGGCCCACCAGTTGTCGTGAGCCCGTCCAGCGCGAGGTGATGGAGACACAAGAGGACGTTCCACGTGGAACACGTCGGCGCCATCACGAGCATCCACTGCGACGACGGCTCGTGAGTTGGCGTGAGCCCATCCAGCACAAGGCGATGGAGACACAGCGGGACGTTCCACGTGGAACACGTCGGCGCCATCACGAGCATCCACTGCGACGACGGCTCGTGAGCTGTCGTGAGCCCATCCAGCACAAGGGGATGGAGACACAGCAGGACGTTCCACGTGGAACACGCTCAGGTCAGCGCGACCACTTGCTGCGACGACCTTGCGGCAAGTCGCGTGGGCAGTGCCGGCTCAAGCCACGGATCCGGTTCAGGACGCGCCCCCTGGAACACGCTCAAGCCGTCGCGAGCACCGCGCTTCGACAAGAAGGTCAGCACTTCCTGCGCACGGACTCCCCATCGGGTCGGGCCCAAGTGGAGGTTCCACGTGGAACACGCGTGCGCCTCTTCAGCGCCATGCTCGCTGAAGGCACCGCAGTCAGGGCAGCCGGATCCATGCGGAACACGTCCGCTTCCTGAAGCACCAGCGGTGCTGCGCAGGAGCAGGAGGTTCCACGTGGAACATGCTCACGCTCTCGCGCCCGCTCCATGTGAAGCAGCGATCCTGGCTTCTCACGCCTCATGTCCATCACATGGACCACGCTCGCGCCTATCTGAGCGCCTTCACACGTCACGGCGCTCAAGACAGGTCCTGAGGTGCAGGACGTTCCACGTGGAACACGCTGCGCTTCCGCATGATCACAGCGCGCAGAAAAACCACTGCTGGGGATGGAGGGGTCCGTTACCTACGGCGCATCGGCATGAGGACGTTCCACGTGGAACACGCAGCGGACCGCATCCACGACACAACTGCCGCGCATGACGGTTGAGGAAGAGGCAGGCGACTCGACGCCCCCTTCCACCCGTTCCGATTCGCCTCCGCATGAACCAGCGCACGCCATGACCGACGCACGGCTCCATTGCCCAGTTGTCCATCCACGGGTGCGGTGAGTGCCGGATGCACAGCTCTTCATGAGCGCGCTCCATCACTTCCAAGGACCGCATTCCGCACGCCAACTCTCACGCTGAAGGCCGGAGTCCGAGCGACCGGGTGAGCCCCTTCTTGAAGCGTGTTCCACGTGGAACATGCGGAGCCGCATGAGCCCCAGGTCCCCTGCCCTGCACTTCATCAAGCGCTTCAAGCCGGGCACCTCCAACACCACGGCGAACAGCCAGGTGCCGCTCCACTTGATCACGTGTGCTTCAACCAGAGCCCACGTGCGGACCGGAGGCCGGACGTGTTCCACGTGGAACACCGTTCGACCGGGCGGCCGTCCTTCAACCCCTGCTTCCCATCACCGGATCCGGCCTTCGGACTTCATGCCTTCACGCATACGCGTGGGTTCGGAGGTGCGGCGAGAAACGCACCGCGATGCGCGCAGGTCTGAACAACGATGGGAGCCAGGTCCTTCGCGCATGAGGCGCGCCAACCTCGCGCTCCACCAGACCGCTTCTTCGGCCCCGCGTGTTCCACGTGGAACATGGCCATCCGCATCTCCCATCAGGAAACGGAGTGCCTCGCTGCGAAGGGGCCACGTGGATCCATCACCGCCGCGTCTGCTTCACGCGTCTGAAGTCAGCGGAGCGGTTCGTGGGTCGTGTCCCCTGCCCCGCCTTCAGCGCTCCACTTCGGGGACCCAGCGCTGGATGTTCCACGTGGAACGTGGAACCTCGGGCGCACCCACGCGGTGGACTTCGGAAACCCATCCGAAGAACCCGGGCCGTGGATGTTCCACGTGGAACACGCGCCGCCGCGGACCTGCTTCAGCGTGACCAGGCGGCCCGTTGAAGGACGACGCGGTAGCCGTCCGGATCCTCGAAGGTCTTTCCGTTCGCGTCCCAGTACGGATTGCGCGATGGCACCGGCTTGAAGCCCGCGGCCTCCATGCGGTGGACCCGCGCCGACCACGCTTCCGGGTCCGGCACGTAGAACACCAGGAGGTGGTCCTCGGTGGGGGCTCGCGGCGCTTCGTGTCCGCGCTCCACCGTGAACTCCAGGTGATACGGCGCACCCGGATGTCCAAGCATCACGCCGTCGAATCCCTCGTGGTCCTCGAACCCTCCGAGCACCTCGAAGCCCAGCCCGTCCCGGTAGAAGCGCACCACCGCGTCCAGGTTCGTGGTGGGCCTCGCGACCCGCAGCTTCACCGTGTCCATGAGCCGCCCTCCCCTTCCGGGCCCTTCATCCAGGTGGCGCCACACATAGGATGAATTGACGCTCTTTTCGCGCGCGCCGTGGATCCGCACCTTGTGCCCATGACCACGAAACAGCAGCCCCTGAACTCCGGCTTCGGCGCGACCACCACGACTCGCGAGGTGCTAGGCACCACCCGCTTGGATGGCACGGTCGCCATCGTGACCGGCGGCTACGCGGGCATCGGCCTGGAGACCACCCGAGCGCTCCAGGCCGCCGGTGCCACCGTCATCGTCCCCGCCCGGACTCCCGACAAGGCCCGCGCCGCGCTCTCCGGTTGGGAGCGCGTGGAACTGGAGCCGCTGGACCTCATGGATCCGGCCTCCATCGACGCGTTCGCCTCGCGCTTCCTCGCGTCCGGCCGGCCCCTGCACCTGCTCATCAACAACGCGGGCGTCATGGCCAGCCCGCTCAGCCGAGACTCGCGCGGGTTCGAATCCCAGTTCGCCACCAACCACCTGGGCCACTTCCAGCTCACCGTCCGGCTCTGGCCCGCGCTGAAGCAGGCGAACGGCGCGCGCGTGGTGTGCCTGTCGTCGCGCGGCCACTTCTTCTCCGACGTCGACTTCGAGGACCCGAACTTCCACCAGCGCCCCTACGACAAGTGGGTCGCCTACGGGCAGTCGAAGACCGCGAACATCCTCTTCGCCGTCGGGTTGGATGCGCGCGGCGAAGCCCACCGCGTGCGCGCGTTCGCCGTGCACCCCGGCGCCATCCTGACGGAGCTGGTCCGGTCCATGTCCGAGGAAGAGGTCCGCGCCTCCACCGAAAACTCCAACAAGCTGGAGCCGATGAAGACCCCGGAGCAGGGCGCGGCGACCACGGTGTGGTGCGCGACCAGCCGCCAGCTCGAGGGCATGGGCGGCGTGTACTGCGAGAACGTCGACATCGCCGTGATTGCCCCCCCGGAGTCCACCGTCCGGCGCGGCGTGAAGGCCTACGCCGTGGATCCGAAGCGGGCCGACCGGCTGTGGACCGCGAGCGAGGCGTGGACCGGTGTTCGCTTCGATCCGTGACGCGCGGATCCGCGATGTAACCGGGATCTTCGCCCCCTCGTATCCGCTCCGTCTTGAACGAGGCGATGTTCGAACCCCTGTCGAACACCGCCCCCATGCCCCATCCGGGGCACGACCGGAGCCATCCCATGCTGAAGAAGAGTCTGCGTTTCGCGCTGGCGCTCGCCGTGACGACCCTCGCCGTCGGCTGCGGTCCCGAGGGGGACATGGCCGACGAGGCCTCCGCGCAGGAAATGGCCACCGCGACGGAGGCCCCCGCGAACCTCGGCACGGCCGAGCAGGAACTCACCGTCTACCGGTGGGTCAGCACGAACAACCCCTGCAAGATCCCCATGAACGTCTACTCGGCGTGCGTCGCTCGGGGCTATGACGGCGGATCCGCCAGCCAGTGTGGCAAGACCGGCACGACGCTCATCCAGTGCTACACCCGGACCTGACCGGGTGACTCACGGCCGCGGAAACAGCTTCCGCGCGCGCTCCAGATTGGAACCGGGACGCGGCGCATAGAAGGACACGCGCAGCTCCCGCCCGTCCGGCTCCGAGTACGTGAGCGTGACGTTCTCGAACTCGATGAGGCCCAGCTCCGGGAGGAGGATCACCTTCAACATGGAGGGGGTCTCCACCACGTCGTGCTCGCTCCAGAGGCGCGCGAACTCCGGGCTCGCGGCTTGAAGCTTCTCCACCAGCGCGTCGAACTCCGACCGGTCCGCGGCCTTCGCGGCGTCCAGCCGGAACCCCGCGACCGCCCGGCGCACCGCGGTCTCCCAGGTGGGCATGCTCGCGCGCCGGTCCGGATTCATGAACAGCTCCCACAAGCCGTTGCGCCCCTCCGAAGTGGGCCGTGCCAGGTCGGCTTAGAGGACCGTCGCCGCCGCGTTCCACGCGATGAGGTCCCAGCGTCGCGTGGAGAAAGAGATACGCGTCGAGGAGCCGTTGAAGCGCGTCGCTGACCGAATCCGGTGCGCTCACGGCCCTGGGCGCGGGCCGGCCGTGCGCCAGTTCGAAGAGATGCAGGCGCTCCGTCGGCGTCAGACGGAGCGCGACCACCAGGCGCTCCAGCAGCGGCTCCGAGACGTGGATGTCCCTCCCCTGCTCCAGCCACGTGTACCAACTGACGCCCACGTCGGCGAGGCGGGCCAGCTCCTCGCGGCGCAGTCCCGGCGTGCGTCGCCGCGAACCGGCCGGAAGTCCCACGTCCTCCGGATGCAACCGCTCACGTCGGCTGCGAAGGAAGCGCGCGAGCTCTGCGCGTCCGGGGCTGCGGGAGGAGTCCGTCACGCGGTGGAACGTCAGGCCATCACCTCACGCGAGGCACCGGCCGTCGACCGCGAGCGATGTAACCGGGACTTCCGCGCCCACGTACCCGCTCCGCCTCGAAACACAGCGGTCTTCGACCCCCTGTCGAGCACCGCCCCCCATGCCCCGACTGGGGCACGACTGGAGCCATCTCATGCTGAAGCTGAAGAAGAGTCTGCGGTTTGCGTTCGCGCTCGCGGTAACGACCCTCGCCGTCGGTTGCGGTCCCGAGGAGGACATGGCCGACAACGCCGCCGCGCGGGAGCAGGTCTCCACGACCACCGAGGCCCCCGCGAACCTCGGCACCGCTGAGCAGGAGCTCACCGTCTACCGCTGGATCAGCACGAGCAACACCTGCAAGGGCATCTTCAACGTCAACTCGATGTGCATCGCTCGGGGCTATGACGGCGGATCCGCCCTCCGGTGCTCCAAGTCCGGATTGACGCTGGAGATCCAGTGCTACACCCGGACCTGACCGGGTGACGCCGCAGCGCGGATCCGCTCACGCCGCAGCGCGGATCCACGTCGCCGTTCCACGTTCTCCACCACGCGCTGAAGGAGACGCAGCAGCTGCTCCTCCTCCTTCGCGCTGAAGCCGGCCATCACGCCCTGTTCCACGGCCATCGCTGGCATGCGGTCCGCGGCCCAGGCTCTCCCTGAAGCCAGAGCCCGAGCGCCCTCCCCTCCCCTACTGCTTCGCGAACACCGCGACCTGACGCTCGGCGCCGGAGAATGGGAGCCGGTACGCCCGGGCGGACACCACGCGCAGGTTGCGCTCCGCCGCGCGCGCTTGAAGCTCCGCGTCCGTCTGCGCCTTGCCCAGCATCGCCACCACGCGTCCGCCCTCTTCCACGTACGCGGGCGCCAGGTTCAGCCAGTCCGGCAGGTCCATGAACGCGCGCGCGATGAGCACCTGCGCGCGCGGAATCCCCTCCGTCTCCGGCTTTCCTTCCGCTCGCGCATGCAGTCCGCGCACGCCGGTGAGTCCCAGGCTGGCGGCGGCGGCCTTGATGAACGCGATCTTCTTGCCCACCGTGTCCACCAGCGTCACGCCCAGGCCCGGGAGCGCCAGCCGGAGCGGCAGCCCCGGGAAGCCCGCGCCCGCGCCCAGGTCCAGGAGCGACGTCGCGCCCGTCACCTCCGGCAGCACCGCCAGCGAGTCCAGGAAGTGCTTCTCCAGCACCTCCTCCGGCGCGGTGATGGCCGTGAGGTTCACCTTCGCGTTCCACTTCAGGAGCTCCGCCATCAGCCGCTGGAGCTGGGGCCCCACGTCCGGCCCCACCGTCACGCCCAACGCACTGCATCCGGCTGCCAGCTGATCTGCGAACCGCGCGTTATCCACAACACCTCCACCCCGAAGGGCCCTTCAAGTCCTTGGAATCACTCAGGGGAAATCCATCCCCAGAATTGTCCACACGTTATCCACAGCCCTGTTCCTGATCACTTGACGGCCCCTGCCCTCGCTTCAACGCGACCAGCAGCAGGGACACCGCGGCCGGCGTCAGGCCCGGAATCCGCCTCGCCTGTCCCACCGTCCCGGGCCGGTGCGCGGACAGCTTCTCCACCGCCTCCGTACTCAGCCCGCGCACGTCCGTGAAGCGGAACGCGTCCGGGATGCGCCAGCGGTCGGAGGCCTCGGCCTCGCGCGCCGCCGCCCGGGCGGCCTGGGCGATGTAGCCCTCGTACTTCACCTCCACCTCCACCTCTTCCGCGACGTCAGGGGTGAGGGCCGGGAAGTCCTCGCGCTCTTGCGCCAGCTGCGCGTACGTCACCTCCGGACGCTTGAGCCGCATCGCCAGGCCGGCGCGCTTGAGCCGCGCCACCTCCTGCGTCACCGCGTGGGCCCGTGATTCCGCGCGATCCAGCGCCTCCTTCGGCAGGAGCCCCACGCGGTAGCCGTGACGCGCGAGCCGCAGGTCCGCGTTGCCCTCGCGCAGCTTGAGCCGGTGCTCGGAGCGGCTGGTGAACATGCGGAACGGTTCGTCCACGCCCTTCGTCACCAGGTCGTCCACGAGCACCGCGCCGTGCGCCTCGTCGCGGCCCACGACGAGCGCCGGTTCGCCCTTCACCTGGAGCGCCGCCTGGATGCCGGCCCACAGGCCCTGGAACGCGGCCTCCTCGTAGCCGGAGGTGCCGTTGAGCTGGCCCGCGAAGTACAGGCCCGCGACGGCCTTCGTCTCCAGCGTGGGGTGCAGCTGCGTGGGCGGCGCGTAGTCGTACTCCACCGCGTAGCCGTAGCGGACCACCTCCACGCGGGACAGCCCGGGGATGGTGCGCAGGAAGTCCAGCTGCACGTCCGCGGGCATGCTGGTGGACAGGCCCGCCGGGTACACGAGCGGCGACGTGGGCCCTTCCGGTTCGAGGAACACCTGGTGCCGTTCGCGCGCGGCGAAGCGCACCACCTTGTCCTCCAGCGACGGGCAGTACCGGGGCCCCCGCCCCACGATGTCCCCCTGGAACAGCGGCGAGCGGTGCAGGTTGTCTCGCAGCAGCCGGTGCGTCGCCTCCGTCGTCGCGGTGAGGCCACACATCACGGCGGGCCGACGCGGAAACGGCAGGCCCTCTTCCACCTGCGTGCGCCAGGAGAATGGCCGCACGCCGGTGTCCCCCGGCTGCGGCGTGACGGCGTCCCAGTCGATGCTGTCGCGAGACAGGCGCGCGGGCGTGCCCGTCTTGAAGCGGCCCAAAGTGAAGCCCAGCGCGTGCAGCGACTCCGACAGGCCGCGCGCGGCTTCGTCTCCCAGGCGGCCGCCGACCTCCTTCTGCTCGCCCACGTGCATGAGCGCGCGCAGGAAGGTGCCGGTGGTGAGGAGCACCGCGCGGGCCACCACCTGCGTGCCGTCCCCCAGCACCACGCCCTTCACCCTCCCCTCTTCCGCGACGACGGCGGCGACTTCGCCCTCGCGCACGGTGAGGTTGGCTTGCGTGAAGAGGACGGCCTGCATGCCGGCGGCGTAGGCGTCGCGGTCGCAGAGGACGCGGGTGGCCTGCACGGCGGGGCCCTTGGAGGGATTGAGCGTCTTGACGTGCGTGCCCGCGAGGTCCGCCGCGCGTCCCATCTGGCCCCCGAGCGCGTCCAGTTCGCGCACCAGGTGGCCCTTCGCGGTGCCGCCCACGGCGGGGTTGCAGCTCATCACGGCGGCGCGCTCGCGCTTGAGCGTCACGCCCAGGGTGGACAGGCCCATGCGCGCGCACGCGAGCGCCGCCTCGCAGCCCGCGTGGCCCAGCCCCACCACGACGATGTCGTATCGGAGTTCCATCGCGTCCCGGGGGGTATCACGCCCCGGCGCGTCCGTGGCAAGCCGGGGCGCGCGGACACCGTCCACCCGGCGGGTTCCCCACCGGCCCGGGACATGGCCAAACACAGACATGCCCGGAAGTTCGGGAGCACGCGAGGCGGACGGTGGGAGGGGTAACAACGCCGCCCGCCTCGCGCGCACCAGTCATCGTGGATCCGTCGAGGGCGCGCCTGACACACCGGTGGCGTCTCTGGCCCGTCGACGGCGATGGCATCCATGGGACCTGCCCGCACGAGTCCCCCGGACCTCGTGCCTTCACATGGCGTCGCACACACGGGAGCCAACGCCTGCCCGTGCGGTGAGGGCGCATGGGGTTTTCGGACTCGAACCAGCGAGGCCGGCGGACCGCCCGTGTGCGCGACGGGGAAGGGTATAGCGAGGGGGTCTGACATTCCGGGTTCCAGGCCCTTTCACCGGGGCCCGGAACCGCACGGCGTCAGCGGGTGGCCGGGGGGTTGGACCGGCTGGGGCAGTGCACGTTCTCCGGGCAGCGCCCGTCGGACTTCGGGATGCACGCGCCGCAGCACTCCATCTCGTCCGGGCGGCACGCGGGGACGCACGCACCGCACTGCACCACGCCGCCGCAGCCGTCGTCCGCGGTGCCGCACTTCAGCCCCAGCGAGGAGCACGTGGCGCGCTGACAGACGCAGCGGTCGTCCACGCAGGACTCGTTGGGTTTGCACCCGGGGGTGCAGGTGCTGATGGGACCGCTGGCGTCCTTCTTCGGCTCGACGGGCACGGGCGGCGCCACGCACCGGCCCTCCTTGCACGTGCCGGCCTGACAGTCGCCGCAGTCGATGAAGCCGCCACACCCATCCGGCGTCCGGCCACAGGCCACCATCGCCTGCGAGCACGTGGCCGGCGCGCAGCCATCCGGCGCCACGTTGTCCCGCGACACGCGCACGGCGCCGCCACCGCTCGGCGTGCACGCGCCCCACAGTCCCAATGCCAGACACAGTCCGGCCCACCGGCCCAGGCTCCGCAGTGCTTCCATGTCATCCACTCCCCGTGCTCCCGGCGAAGGGCCCTACCGGCCGGCCCGGGAGCCTCGAACGGCCCCATCATGCGCACGCCGAGCTCGGATGTCCGGATGTCCGGGGCCATGCGGCGGGGCAGGGGAGGGGAGGGCGCTCAGCGCTGGATGAGGGCGCGAGCCCCCTCGATGCGCTGCGCGGCGGTCCGAGCGTCCTCCTGCTTGCGAGGCGTGGGCACGTCCAGTCCACGCTGCGCCGCGGGGCGGTTCTCGATGGCGGCCAGCCACCGCTGCACCCCTGGCAGGCCGTCCAGGGACACGCCGGCCCAGTCGTGCGAGCGCACCCAGGCCCAGTTCGCGATGTCCGCGATGCTGTAGTCCCCGGCCAGGTATTCGTGGTCCTTCAGCCGGCTCTCCAGCACGGTGTAGAGGCGGCGCGTCTCGTTCTGGTACCGGTCGATGGCGGGCTGGAGCTTCTCCGGGAAGTAGCGGAAGAAGACGTTGGCCTGCCCCTGCATGGGGCCCACGCCGGCCATCTGGAACATCAGCCACTGGATGACTCGCGAGCGGCCCTTCGCGTCCGTGGGCATCAGCCGGCCCGTCTTCTCCGCCAGGTAGATGAGGATGGCGCCGGACTCGAAGACGGCGAAGTCCCCCTCCGCGCGGTCCACGATGGCGGGGATGCGGCCGTTGGGGTTGATGGCCAGGAACGCGGGCTGCTTCTGCACGCCGGTGGAGATGTCCAGCGCATGCACGGTGTACGGCAGCGCCAGCTCCTCCAGCGCCACGGACACCTTGAAGCCGTTCGGCGTGCCCCACGTATACAGGTCGATCATGTCACCCTCGCTTCGAAGTGAAGAGGTGCGCTCCGTCTAACGGCGGAAGCGCACCACGCGCACGTCGAAAGCAGGGGCCTCCCCCAATGACTCGCGCATCAGCTCCAGCGCGCGGTCCTCGTTGAAGCTGCCGGAGCCCGCGCCGATGATGGGGAATGCCACGGAGCGGAAGCCGTGCTCCCCCGCGCGCTCCAGCGCATGCCGCACCGAGTCCTGGATGGACCGCGCGGACGCGCGCCAGAGCATGTTGATGCCCGCGACGTGGATGATGCCCTTGAACGGAAGGCGCCCCGGTCCGGTCACCACCGCCGAGCCCAGGGGCATGGGCCCCACGCGCGCCAGCTCCCGGAACGGCGCCGTGCCGCCCCGGCGCTTGATGGCCCCGGACACCCCCTGGGGCAACAGCAGCCACCAGGGGATGATGTTCCGGTTCCACGCGTTGACGATGGCGTCCACCGGTTGGTCCAGCAGGTCGCCTTCCACCAGTTGCACGGGCATGGCGCGGACTCTACCGCGCCCGCCCAATGACAGACATGGTGCTTACGGAGCAGCGCTCGCCTTGGCCGGCGCCGGAACCGGGGCCTGCTGCTTGGACACGCCCGCGAAGTCACCCGCGCGCACGAGGGTGGCCTTGCTGAAGTCCAGGTGCTTGGACAGGGCCTTGCGCACGTCCTCGGCGGTCAGCTTCTGGAGCTTCGCCTCCACGGCCGCGTCGAACGCGAGCGTGCGCCCGAAGTACAGACCGTTGGACAGCTGCTGCGCCAGGTTGCCATCCTGCGCGCGAGCGGACTGGCGGTACTCCAGGAGGCCCGCGCGCGCCTTGTCCAGTTCCTGCGGCGTGAAGCCCTTCTGCACGGCGCGGGTGATCTCCTCACGCATGGCGGCCTCCAGCTTCTGCGCGTTCTGCGGGGCGTAGATGGCGTAGGTGACGAACCAGCCCACGGTGTCCAGCTCCTCGGCGGACAGGCTGCTGCCCACGCCATAGGACAGGCCGTCCTGCTGGCGCACGCGCGTGGCCAGCCGCGAGTTGAGGAAGCCGCCGCCCAGGAGGAAGTTGCCCATCATCATGCCGGGCCAGTCCGCGTCGTCGTCGCGAATCTGGAGCAGCTGTCCCGCGAGGAAGTACGCGTTGGCCTTGTCCGGCGTCTCCAGCACCACGGACTTCGGAGCCACGGACTGGTACGTCCGCGCCACGCGCGCGTACGGGGCCGGGCTCTTCCAGCCGTCGAGCAGGGTGCCCGTGAGCGAGGTGATCTCCTTCGCGTCGAAGTCCCCCACCACCGCGAGCTCCCCGCGCGAGGCACCGTAGAACTGGCGGTGGAAGTCACGCGCCTGCTCCAGCGTGACGGCCTTCGCGTCGGCCAGGCGCTCATCCAGGGTGGGCACGTAGAGCGGGTGGCCCTTGGGGTAGTGCGCGCTCAGCACGCGCCAGAACGCGATGCTGGCCTGGGGCTGCGGCTCGCTGCGCTGCGACTCCAGCGAGGCCAGCCGCTCCTGCTTGAGGAGCGCGAACTCCTTCGCGTCGAAGGCGGGCTCACGCAGCACCTCGGCGACGAGCTTGAGGACCTCCGGGAGGCTCGAGCGAGGGCACTCGATGCCGACGCTGGCGCCCGTCGCGCCGCCGTCCACGCCCACGCGGGCCTTGAGCTTGTCGAACGCGTCTTCCAGTTGCTGGCGGGTGTGCTTCGTCGTGCCGCGCATCAGCATGCTGCCGGCGTAGGAGGCGGCGGGCAGCTTGCCGGTCACGGCCTCCGGGGTGCCCCAGTGCAGGTCCAGCGTGAGGTTGACCATCTCGCCGCGCGTCTTCTTGGGCAGCAGCGCGTACTTCACGCCGGAGGGCAGCTCCCCGCGCTGCACGCGCGACTCGATGTTGGCGGGGGAGGGGTCGAAGGCCTCGCCCTGGGCCACGAGCGCCTTGCCCTGGTAGCCGTCCACCATCTTCGCCACGTCCACCGGGGGCGGCAGCTCCGAGCGGTCCGGCTTGGGCGTGGGCAGGAAGCTGCCCAGGGTGCGGTTGGAGGCCTTGAGGTACGCGGCGGCCACGCGGGTGACGTCCGCGGGCGTGACGGCCTCGATGCGGTCGCGGTGCAGGAAGAGCAGGCGCCAGTCACCCACGGCGGCCCACTCGGACAGGAGGATGGCGGCGCGCTCGGAGTTGTTGAGCAGCAGCTCCGTCTGCTTCGCGAGGTTCGTCTTCGCGCGGTTCACCTCCTCGTCGGTGAAGGGCGTCCTGGAGGACTCCTCCACGGTCTTGATCAGGCCTTCGCGCACGGGGCCCAGGGGCTGATCCTGCCGGGCCTCCGCGCTGAAGCCGATGACGCCCGGGTCGCGCAGCTGGAAGTTGAACGCGCCGGCGCGCGAGGCCTTCTTCGTCTCCACGAGCGCCTTGTAGAGGCGGCCCGACGGCACGTCGCCCAGCACCTGGGTGAGCACGTCGATGGCGGCGAAGTCGGGGTGGGCGCCTTCGGGCACGTGGTAGACGCTGGAGAGCAATTGATTGTCGCCCACGCGGCGCAGCGTCACTTCGCGCTCACCGTCCTGGGTGGGCTCCTGGGTGTACGTGACGGGCACTGGCTCCGAGGGCTTCTGGAGCTTGCCGAAGGTGGACTGCACGAGCGACAGGGCCTTCTCCGGCTGGAAGCGGCCGGCGATGACGAGCGTCGCGTTGTCGGGGCGGTAGTAGCGCCGGTAGAAGGCCTGGAGCCGGTCGATGGGCACGTGCTCCAGGTCCGCCTTCGCTCCGATGGTGGCCTTGCCGTAGTTGTGCCAGAGGTACGCGGCGCTCATGGTGCGCTTGAAGAGGATGCCGCGCGGGTCGTTCTCGCCGGACTCGAACTCGTTGCGCACGACGGTCATCTCGCTGTCGAGGTCCTTGCGCGCGATGAAGCTGTTCACCATGCGGTCGGACTCGAAGCCGAGCGCCCAGGACAGGTTGTCGTCCGACGCGGGCAGGGTCTCGTAGTAGTTGGTGCGGTCCAGCCAGGTGGTGCCGTTGGGGCGCGCGCCGCGTTCGGTGAGGGCCTGGGGCACGTTG
>NZ_RAVW01000244.1 GCF_003611585.1 Corallococcus exercitus
GCGGGGGCGGAAGGGGCGGAGGCGGCGGGCTACGTGGATGAATCCCTCCCGGCGGATCAGCGCCTGGAGATGGAGCAGTTGAAGAACCGGGTGCGCTCGGCCATCGAGAAGCTTCCGGAGAAAGAGCGCAAGCTCCTGCAGGGCTATTACTTCCAGGGACGCACGCTGGAAGAGGCAGGGGCGGAGATCGGGCAGTCGAAGAGCTGGGCGTCGCGGCTTCACGCGCGCGCCATTGACCGGCTCAAGGAACTCTTGAACGAGGAGGAGGAACTCCCTCCCCCCTCGACGGATGCAAGGAGGGTGTCACATGGCGGCTCCGATGAGCGGCATCTCCGCGGGACAGGTAGCGCAGCAAAAGCTGCAGGACCAGGGCGCGCAGCAGACGCAGAAGACGGGCGCCTCGAAGTTCGACGGAGTTCTCGCTGACAAGGCGCAGGGCGCTGGCCAGGTGGACGCCGCCCAGAACGTGAACAAGGCCCAGGCCGCGCAGGCCACCCAGAAGGTGGACACCGTCCGCCAGGTGGAGACCGTCAACAAGGCGGAGAAGGCCAACCTGAACAAGGTGAGCGGCGCGGCCCAGCAGCCCGCCACGGCCAAGGGCGCGGAGCCCGTGGACGCGAAGGCCGAAGCCTCGAAGACGACCAAGTCGGGCGGCATGGTGTCCGACCTCGTCTCCGGTCTGGAGAAGGGCCAGGTCAGCATGGACAAGCTCATCAAGCAGGCCTCCTCCGGCAAGAACATGTCCAACGCGGAGCTGCTCGGCCTCCAGGCGTCCATGTACAAGTACTCGCAGGAGCTGGACCTCACGTCGAAGGTCGTCGAGAAGGCCACCAGCGGCCTGAAGGACGTCGTCAAGACGCAGGTCTGAAGTCCCCACCCCGCCGGGCCATGGCGGCATGCGAAGGGCGGTCCCTCCCAGGGTTCGGGAGGGGGCGCCCTTCCGCGTTTTGCAAGGGCCCTGTTAAGCTACGCGCGCCCATGACTCGCCGAACGTCCGTCTACGCCGCCCCGCTCCTCGCCCTGCTGTTCCTCACCGGCTGCTCCATCGAGCTGCAGCACGAGCTGACGGAGGCGGACGCGAATGAAATCTACGTCCTGCTCAGCAAGAACGGCATCAACGCCAAGAAGGAGAAGGCGGAGGGCGGCAACGAAGTGCGCTTCACCATCGTCGTCCCCAAGGGCGACGCCGCGCAGGCCGCGGAGCTGCTGAAGCGCAACTCGCTGCCGCGCCCGGTGGAGAAGGGCCTGTCCCACTTCGCCAAGGGCAGCATGGTGCCCACCGCCACGGAGGAGCGCGCCATGCTCCTCAAGGCCATGGCGGGTGAGGTCTCCAACGCGCTCAACCAGATCGACGGCGTGCTGGAGGCGCGCGCCATCGTGATGGTGCCGGAGAACAACGACCTGTCGCAGCCGGAGAACAAGCCGATGCCGTCGGCCTCCGTGTTCATCAAGTACCGCACGGTGGAGGGCGGCAAGCCCCCCGTCACGGTGGACGCGGTGAAGCAGTTCGTCGCCAGCTCCGTGTCGGAGCTCAAGCCGGAGGCCGTCACCGTCCTGATGACGGAGGCCATGGCCCCCACGGCGGAGACCACGGAGACCAACCGCCTGCAGGACGTGCTCGGCGTGCGCATGACGGCCGCCAGCGCCAGCACGTTCAAGATGATCCTCGGCGGCGCGTTCGCGCTCATCCTGGCGATGATGGGCGTCACCGCGTGGACCTTCATGCGCGGCGGCTCCGGTGGCGGTGCCCCCGCCGCGGCGGCGCGCCCCGCCCGTGCGCGCGGCGGTCGCACCGAGTAGTCCCGCAGCGTCGCATCCCGCGGCCCTCCTGGGGTGGACCGCGGGACGTGTCCTCCAGGCCGGGGACACGTCTTCTATCTTCAGCGGGCCACCTGGGGGCCCGCGAGGTGACCGTTGGATTCCTTCTTCACCTCGCTCAGCAAGCGCCAGACCATGATGCTGCTCACCGCGGTCACCTTCGGGGGCCAGGAGAGCATGGCGGCGCTGGAGCACCTGCCGGACGAGGAGAGCGCGCTCTTGCGCCACCGCGCGCAGGAGATCCTCCAGATTCCGCGTGAGAAGCGCCTGCCTGCGGTGGTGCAGGAACTCAAGCGCCTGATGAAGGACCGGCGCGGCCAGCTGTGGACCGCGGATCCGGAGCGGCTGGCGGCGCTGCTCCAGCGCGAGCGCGGGGCCCTGGTGGAGGTCACCCTGCGCGCGCTGCCCGGCAACATGGCGGAGGCCGTGCGCGGCCACCTGCCGCCCTCGCGCGTGAAGCTCACCCGCGAGGTGCGGCCTCAGGTCCTGGACATCATCCGCTGGAAGTTGGAGGAGGCGCTGGCGCGCGAGGTCGCTGGCCAGTCCGCGGGCTTCAAGTTCGCGGACGTGCTCAACCTCCAGACGCGCGAACTGCTCACCGTGAGTGATCGCCTGGGCGCGCGCGTGCTCGGGCCGGCGCTGGCGGGGCTCCCCGAGGAGGAGCTCAACGGCCTCATGGAGTCGCTGCCTCCGGACCTGCTCCAGCTCGCGAGCAAGTCCGTGGCGGCCAATGCGCCGCGCAAGCTGCCGGAGGAGGACGCGCGAGCGCAGATCAACCTGCATGAGGGCTTCACCAGACTGGCCGGTGCCATCCGCAGCGCGGGCGTGCAGCGGCTGGCGCGCGCTTGCGTGGCGCAGTCCCCAGAGTTCGCCGCGCGCATGCTGGAGAAGCACCGTGGCGAGTTCGGCCACCTGCTGGCGAAGTGGGTGCGCGAGGAGCGCTCGCGGCCGACGGCCCGGGGCGATGGCGGCCGCACCGACATCGTCATGGACCTGGAGCGGCTGGCCGTGCGCGGCCTCATTGAGCGGCCCGTACGCCTGACGGCGCCGCCGCCGCGCCCCTCCGCCGTGCTGCCTCCACCGCCGGGAGCGCGCAAGCCCGCCCCGGCCCCGGGCGCCCGTCCGTCCGCCGCGGCGGCCCCGGCACCGCGCGAAGGCCAGCGTCCCGCCTCGGCGGATCCATCGCGTGCGCCCGCGCTCCGGCCTCCCAGGCCGCCCGTGCGGGGCGGAGCCGCCGCCGACGACGCCTCGGGAGATGCCGCCGCCAGGCGCGACTTCATGGCCGAGCGCGCCGCCCGTCGCGCGGGCGCGGCCTCCAGCCGTGACGCGGCACCGGGCGCTGCCCCCGGCGGACGTCCGCGTCCGCCTCCGGGAGAGGACCGGGGCTCGTCGGTGGGGCCCGCCCCCCGCGCGTCCATGGTCTCGCCGGAAGGAGACGCGAACGGTTCGCGGATGCGCCGGATGCCGGTGGAGCGCGAGCGTGGCCCCGCGCCCCGGGCGTCCATGGTGGCGCCGGAAGGGGAGGCCGGAGGCTCGCAGATCCGCCGGATGCCGGCGGAGCGTGGCCCCGCGCCGCGCGCGTCCATGGTGGCGCCGGAGGGGGAGGCCGGAGGCTCGCAGATCCGCCGGATGCCGGTGGAACGGGGCTCGTCGGTGGGGCCCGCGCCCCGCGCGTCGACCGGGGGCGTTCCCAGCCGCCGTGATCCAGACGCACCCCGGCCCTCGCGTCCCGCCCGGCCGGATCCGGAAGGCGCCCGCATTGGCCCGCCGCCCTCGAGGCTTGGCGCACGCGGTGCGTCACGTCCGCCGGAGCCGGACGCGCCCGAGGGCCGCTCCGTCCGGGTCGAGCGCCCCGCGCGGCCTCCCGCCGACGCGGAGGAGCGCGCGCCCCGGCGCCCGGAGCCCTCCGGGGAGTCCGCCGACGGGGCCCGGGTGCTGCGCTCGCGCACCGGCGCCCGTCCCGCGGCGCGTCCCGAACCGGGGGATGCTCCGGAGCGTCCCCCGCGCGTGCTCTCCAGCCAGGCGTCCTCCTCCCGGTCCTCGGAGGGAACCCAGGTGGGCCGCAGGCGCCCCGCTCCCACCGACCGGCCGGGCCCGGATGACGCGAGCGGTCCGGGAGGGCGTGGACCGCGCGGCGGAACGCGCTAGCATCCGGTCTGCAAGGAGTGGCCCATGGCGATCGGCAAGGTAATCAAGGGGGACGGGTTGGCGGAGTCGGTGGTCGTCGCCTCGTCCGAGCGACCGGCGCTGCGTCCGCCGCGCGCGGGCGTGATGAACGCCGAGGTCTTCGAGGCGCGCCAGGGCGCCCAGGGCATCATCGAGGAGGCCCAGCGCGAGCGTGAGCGCATCCTCGCAGAGGCCCAGCGCGAGAAGGAGGAGCTCTTCGCCAAGGCGAAGGACCTGGGCCGTCAGGAAGGCATCGCCCAGGCCACGGAGCTGCTGCTGCGCGCGAAGATCCAGGCCGGGGAGATGCTCCAGTCCCAGGAGCAGGACATCATCTCGCTGGCCCTGAAGATGGCGGAGAAGATCCTCGGCCGCGACCTGGAGCGCGAGCCGGAGCTGCTGGTGGACATGTGCGCCGCGGCCATCGACAACCTGCGCAACGCGCGCGCCATGGTCCTGCGCGTGCACCCGAAGACGGCCGCGGTGCTGCGCGCCAAGCGCCCGGTGCTGATGGAGCTCATCGGCCGCACGGTGGACCTGGCCATCAAGGAGGACCCGGAGGTCGCTCCCGTGGGCTGCATCGTGCAGACGGAGTTCGGCACCGTGGACGCGCAGCTGCCCACGCAGCTGGAGATGCTCCAGAACCTCCTGCAGCCGGACACCGCGCGCAAGCCCGGCCCTCCCTGAGCCTTCCGGCCCGCACCGCGCCCTAGAGCTTCCCCGGATCCGCCATGGCCATCGACCTTTCGCGCTACTACGACCTCATCAAGGAAGCGTCCCTCGTCCGGGTGCGCGGCCGCGTCACGGAGCTGACGGGCCTCGTCATCAAGGCGAGCGTGCCCAACGTGCGCATCGGCGAGGTGGTGCTCGTCAAGAACCGCCAGCGCGGCCTGATGAAGTCGGAGGTCGTGGGCTTCGTGGGCGACGAGGTGATGCTCATGCCCCTGGGCGAGCTGTACGGCATCGGTCCGGACAGCGAGTGCATCCCCACGGGCCGCCCGCTCACCATCAAGTGCGGTGACGCGCTCCTGGGCCGTGTGCTCACCGGCATCGGCGAGCCCATGGACGGCAGGCCCCTGGATGGAGAGGGCCTGATCGACTGGCCCGTGGACCGCGACTGCCCGGACCCCTTCACCCGCCAGCGCATCGAGCGGCCGCTGCCCCTGGGCGTGCGCTGCATCGACGGGCTGCTCACCGTGGGCGAGGGCCAGCGCGTGGGCCTCTTCGCGGGCTCCGGCGTCGGCAAGTCCACGCTGATGGGGCAGATTGCCCGCAACACGCAAGCGGACTTGAGCGTCGTGGCGCTCATCGGCGAGCGTGGTCGCGAGGTTCGCGAGTTCATCGAGGACGCCATGGGCGAGGAGGGCATGAAGCGCGCCGTGCTGGTGTGCGCCACGTCCGACCAGCCCGCCCTCGTGCGTCTGCGCGCCGCGTACGTCGCCACGGCCATCGCGGAGTACTTCCGTGAGCGCGGCGGCAACGTGCTGTTCATGCTCGACACGGTGACGCGTCTGGCGCGCTCCCAGCGCGACATCGGCCTTGCCATCGGCGAGCCCCCGGCGCGTCAGGGCTACCCGCCCAGCGTCTTCTCCATGCTGCCGCGCATCCTGGAGCGCACGGGCAACTCGGCGAAGGGCAAGTGCACCGCCATCTACACCTGCCTCGTGGCCGGCGGTGACATGGAAGACCCCATCGCGGACGAGGTCCGAGGTATTCTGGACGGCCACTTCATCCTCAATCGTGAGCTGGGCGCGCGAAACCAGTGGCCGGCCATGGACGTCCTCCAGAGCCTCAGCCGTGTGATGAGCGGCATCGTCAGCAAGGAACACAAGAAGGCCGCTGGCAAGCTGCGCGAGACGCTCGCCACCTACGAGAAGCAGCGCGACCTCATCCTGCTGGGCGCCTACCAGGCCGGCGCGGACCCCAGGACGGACTACGCCATCGAGAAGTACGACGCCATCATCGACTTCCTCAAGCAGGACACCCACTCCAACTCTCCGTACGAGGAGACCGTGGAGCAGCTCATCAACCTGTTCGCGGACTGACGCGGGCCGCCTTCCGGCCGGCCTGCATGGACGGGGCGGTTTTTGGGTAGGATGCCCCCACCATGCCCCCGTACCGGTTGCAGTCGTTGCTGGACATGCGTGAGAAGGCGAAGGAGGAGGCCGAGCAGGCCTTCTCCGACGCCGTCAAGGCGCTGGCGAAGGAAGAGGCGGAGCAGAAGCGCCTGGAGGCGGAGCTGGAGCGCCGCCGCAAAGAGCGCAAGGCCAAGGTCGCCGAGTACTTCCAGCAGATCATGGCCAAGGGCGCCGGCATCAACGGCATGAACATGATGGGCCGCTTCGAGGAGCGTCTGAAGGACGACGAAGCCCAGGTCGCCCTCCAGATTGAACACCAGAAGGAGGTCGTCCGGACGGCCGGCCGCCTGGTGGAGCAGCGCCGCATGCTGATGGCCGAGGCCGCCAAGGAGCTCAAGGCCATCGAGAAGAACAAGGAGAAGTTCGTCAAGCAGGTGAAAAAAGAGCGCCAGGACCGCGAGGAGCTGCAGCAGGAGGAGATCGGCAGCGCCTTGTTCCTGGCCCGCCAGCGCAAGTAACCTCCCGCCGCCTTCCGCCGAGTCTGGAGAGACGCCATGAGCCGAGTTGATGACGATCGCGATGCCGCGCGCTTGGCGGAGCGGATGATCCAGGAGCGCAAGCTCGCGGAGGCGAAGACCCAGAAGCGCCTGCAGGGCGACTCCGTCTTCTCCAAGCTGGTCCAGCAGGGCCAGGCGGAACAGGCCCTGCCCAAGCAGGCGCAGGAGCTGAAGCAGCCCCTGGGCAAGCAGGTCCTGGCGCGCCTCGCGCAGGGGCAGGGCAAGACCTTCGACGAGAAGCTGGCCCAGAAGGAGACCGCCTTCGCGAAGCCCGGTGAGTCCACCCAGGGCGCCCAGCAGTCCCAGCGCAACAGCGAGACGCAGAGCGCGTCCAGGGGCGGGGAGTCGCGCAAGTCGGAGGTCGTGGAGGAGAAGCGCTCCACGGACGTCCGCGAGAGCGACATGAACAAGGCCGAAGGACAGGCCAGCCGGCTGAGCCAGGAGAAGGGCGAGCTGAAGATCGACGTCAACGCCGGCGGCGGCAAGGGCGCGGGCGGCGGCGGGACCAGCAACAAGGAGAAGGACGACAAGGGCGGGCAGATGGCCGCCGCCGCGGGCTTCCGCTTCAACCCCGCGCTGATGGCGCCGGTGCCCGTGGCCAAGCCCAAGGACACGGCGGGCTCCGAGCGGCTGCGCGCCATGGCGAACGAAATCGCCCAGAAGATCGTCGAGCGCGTGCGCGTGGGCACCAACGCCGCGGGCAACGCGGAGTTCCAGATCGACCTGCGCGGCGACGTGCTCAACGGCCTGTCCATCAAGGTCAGCGCGAAGAACGGGAAGATCTCCGCCACCTTCAGCGGCAGCGACCGCGACACGCTCAAGCTCCTGGAGGAGCAGAGCGACGGCCTGCGCAGCGCCCTGGGCGGCCGGGGGCTGGCGCTTGAAAATCTGAGGTTCGAGGCCAAGACATGAGCCTGGAGCCGGACGACGAGCCCGGAGTCTTCGAGCGCACCATGTTGGTCGACACCCGGAAGCTGGGACCGCCCCCGAAGCCCGCGCAGGCTCCGGCGCCGGCCCCCGCGCCGGTCATGCCATGGCGGCCGTTCGCCTTCTCGCACCTGGAGAAGGTGTCGCGCACGCAGGGCCAGCTGGCGGAGCGGCTGCGCTGGCTCACGCCCAGCGCGGGCACGCTGGAGACCGTCTGCGCGCGCCTCAAGGCCCTCTTCGACGTGGACGTGCGCCTGTCGGTGGAGTCCGCCCAGGCGCGCCCCATGACGGAGCTGCGCCGCTTCCTGGGCGACCCGTCCTTCCTGGCGGTGCTCGCTCCCGGCGCGCTCAAGGGCCGGGTCATCCTCGAGATCGAGCTGTCGCTGGCGCACTCGGCGGTGGACCTGCTCCTGGGCGGCGCCGGTGAGACGGTGGGCTTGCGGCCCCTGACGGACATCGAGGAGGGCGTGATGGGCTACGTCGTCCTGGAGGCCCTGAAGGAGCTGGTGCCCGGGCTGCAGCCCGGCGTCCCCCGGCCCCGCCTGGACGGCGTGGCGCGCGGCGTGGACGAGGTCTCCGCGCGCCTGGGCGAGGACGGCCCGATGCTGGCGGTGCACCTGAACGCGGTGGTGGGCACGCACCGTGGCATCGTGCGGCTGGTGGTGCCGTCCGCGGTGCTGGAGGCGGCCGAGCCCGCGGTGGAGAGCGCCCAGCGGCGCGACCAGCGCCGGCAGGACATGAAGGCCAACGGGCGGCGCCTGTCCGCGCTGCGCGATTGGCTGCGCGCGGAGATTGGCGTGGCGGAGCTGTCCGCCCAGGACCTGGCGTCGCTGCGCATCAAGGACGTGCTGCTCCTGGACCTGCTGTCGGCGCGGCCGGACAAGGGCGAGGCCGGCACCGCGCAGCTGCGGCTGGGCCTGGGGCGCACCGGCCACTTCGCGGCGGACGTGTTCGTGGAGAACGGCCGCTACCGGGCGCGCATCACGGACATCATCCCCGGCGAGCCGGGCAACCCCCAGGTTGGGGAGTCCGGCGGGTCGGAAGAGAACGAGGACTTCACCAACCCGGAGCTGGGCGTTCCTCCGGAACTCGAAGGGGCGGCATTGGACGACAAGGACGGAAGCGATCTGCTCAGCGACCTGCCCCTGCAGGTGGCGGTGGAGCTGGCGCGCGTACCCATCACGGCTGAACAGGTGGTGGGCCTGCGCACCGGCCAGGTCATCGACCTGCGCCGTGGGGCAGGGGAGCCCGTGGACCTGTCGGTGAACGGCAAGGTCGTGGCCCGGGGCGAACTCGTGGAGCTGGAGGGACAGCTCGGTGTGCGCATCATCCACCTGAGCTGATGCACCTGTGCCCATGCGTCAGAGGGCAGGCGGGCAGGGGGGCGTGCTCGTGCCCAGGCCCGTGGCGGTCCTGACTCGGGTGCACTAGGCTCGCGCCCATCCATGGCGGTCCTCGGTCTCTCCTCCTCGCGCCTGTTGCTCGGCGCCGCGCTGCTCTTCGCGTCGCCCGCCGTCCTGGCGCAGGCGCCCGCGGCCTCCACGCCTGACGCCTCCGTCGCGGCCCCGGCCCCGGCTCCAGAGGTGGCCGCGCCCGAGGCCGTGAAGCAGGCGGCTCCCGCGGTGGCTCCGCATTCCGGTGATGGCGCGGCCCGCGCGAAGCGCCACGCGGACGAACTGGACCGCGAACTGGGGGTCGCCGAGCCGGAAGCCGCCGAGGAGCAGGAGAGCCTGGGCTGGGTGGTGGTGCGCACGGTGGCGCTGCTGGGCGCGGTGATCGCGGCCATCTACCTCACGCTCAACGTGGGCCTGCGCAGGCTGATGGGCCTGCAGGGCGTGCCCGTGGGCAAGGCGTCGGTCGTGTCGGTGATGGAGCGAATCCCGTTGGATCAACGGCGCACGCTCTTCGTCCTGAAGGCCGCGGACGAGTACCTGCTGGTGGGCGGCGGCGAGGGTGGCGTGCAACTGGTTTCGAAGCTGGACCGCGACGCCGTGGAGCGCATCCGCGCCGCGCGTCCGCCGTCGTCGCCGGTCTCCCTGAGTCCTTTCCTCCAGAAGCTCCTCTCCCGCCGGACCGGTGGCACCACGCCGCCGCCGGGCGTCTGAAGGCCGTCCCGTGAACCGTTCGTCTCCCGCCGCCCGTCCGCTGCTGTTCCGCGCTCCGCCCTGGCTCTTCGCGGCCCTCGTGTCCCTGCACCCCTTCGTCGCGTCCGCGGCGAAGAAGGGCGGGGACTCGATGCCGGATGAAATGGTCAAGGAGGCGGTGAGCTCCGACTCCTTCACCTCCCGTCCGCTCATCCTCATCCTCGCGCTCGCGGCCATGTCGCTGGTCCCGTTCGCGCTGATGATGGTGACCAGCTTCGTGAAGATCTCGGTGGTGCTCTCCATCGTCCGCTCGGCGCTGGGCACCCAGCAGATTCCCCCCACCCAGGTCATCACCGGCCTGGCCATCATCCTCACCGTCTACATCATGGCCCCCGTGGGCCAGGAGATGTACCGGGCGGGAGGCATCGACATCTGGTCCCGGGGAACGTCGGTGTTCTCCTCGGAGACGGTGGGCACGATGCTGGGCGCCGCGGACAAGTCCAAGGAGCCCCTGCGCGACTTCCTGATGAAGAAGGTCACCAACAAGGACCGCACGCTCTTCTACAGCCTGGCGAAGAAGATGCGGAAGGAGGAGGACCGCAAGGACATCGGCCCGAACGACTTCATGGTCATCGTGCCGGCCTTCGTCGTGTCCGAGCTGAAGGAGGCCTTCCAGATTGGCTTCCTCCTGTTCGTGCCCTTCATCGTCATCGACATGGTGGTGGCCAACATCCTCCTGGCGCTGGGCATGCACATGCTGTCGCCCACGACCATCTCCATGCCCTTCAAGCTGCTGTTGTTCGTGCTCGTGGACGGCTGGTACCTCATCGCCAAGGGCCTGGTCATCGGCTACCTGTAAGGAGCCTCGTACTCCCATGAATCAGCTCACGTTCATCACCCAGGAGGCGCTGTTCCTGGTGCTCGTGGTCTCCGCGCCGCCGGTGCTCATGAGCCTCCTGGTGGGCTTCCTCGTCTCGCTGTTCCAGGCCACCACGCAGATTCAAGAGCAGACGCTCTCGTTCGCGCCCAAGGTCGTCCTCGTCTTCGGCGTGCTGGCCATGACGGGCCCGTGGATTGGCGGTCAGCTGTTGCGGTTCACCTTCCACGTCTTCGACCGGTTCCCGGCGCTCATCGGCAGATGAACATCGGCGAAGCCATGGCCGAGCTGGGTGCTCGGGTCAACCTGTCGGTCGTCATCTTCACGATGGCACTCATCATGTGCCGCGTGATGCCCATCCTCATCTTCAGCCCGTTCCTGGGCGGCGAGGTCGTTCCCTCGGAGATGAAGCTGGGCCTGGGCCTGATGGTGTCCGCGGTGCTCTTCCCGTCCGTCGCGGACCGGATGGACAGGATTCCCCTGAGCGCGCTCCCGTACATCGCGCTGCTGCTCAAGGAGGTCTTCATCGGCGTGGCGCTGTCGTACATCGTCAACATGGTGTTCGACGCGGCCCGCGTGGCCGGCACTCTGATGGACACCATGTCCGGCAGCAACAACGCCCAGCTCTACGTGCCGCAGCTGGGCACGCAGGTGTCGCTCTTCTCCAGCCTCAAGGTGCAGCTGTGCGTGGTGCTGTTCCTGTCGCTGGACGGGCACCACATCATCATCCGGGCGCTCGGGGACAGCCTCGCCATCGTGCCGCTGGAGGGCTTCCCGCACTTCAGCCGCGGCGTGTGGCCCTTCTTCGACCTGATGATCCGCTCCTTCGCGGACCTGCTGAAGATCAGCCTGGCGCTGGCCGGCCCCGGCATGGTGGCCGCGTTCGTCACCGACCTGGCCCTGGGCGCCATCAACCGCGTGGCGCCGCAGATCCAGGTGTTCTTCATCTCCATGTCGCTCAAGCCGCTGGTGGGCGTGTTGATCATGTTCATCGCCATCCACGTGGTCATCGGGCGCATGCAGCAGGAACTGGCCAACATGCTCCGGATGTTCCAGCACGCCATCCAGCTCCTGGCCTGAGCGGCCTCAAGCCTCCCGGGATTCCTCCATGTCGGACGAGAGTGGCGACAAAACAGAAGAACCGTCGCATAAGAAGCTCGACGACGCGCGCAAGAAGGGTCAGACCTGGAAGAGCAAGGACCTGACGGGCGTGGCCGTGCTCATCGCCGGCCTGGGCATCGTCAAGGGCACCTGGGACAACGTGGAGACGGAGATCTCCTCGCTCTTCCGCTACAGCTTCGACGCCATCGCCCACTCGCAGGACCTGGGCCTGGCGACGACGCAGCTGCTCTACATGGGCCTGCGCACCCTGCTGCTGCTGACGGTGCCCGTCGTGGCGGGCGCGGCGGTGCTGGGCGGGCTGATGGACTTCCTCCAGGTGGGGTCGCTCTTCACCATCGACCCGCTCATCCCCAAGTTCGACAAGCTCAACCCCATCGCGGGGTTGAAGAACATGTTCTCCAAGAAGTCCTTCGTGGAGCTCTTGAAGAACCTCATCAAGATCTCCGTCGCCGCCTATGTCGTCACCGGCGTGGTCCGCGACTCGATGCCCCTGGTCATCGAAACGGTGCGGCAGGACACGCACGGCATCATGGCCATCCTGGGAGAGATCATCTACCGGGTGTCCGTGCGCATCGTGATGCTCTTCGTCATCTTCGGCGTGTTCGACGTGTGGTGGCAGCGCAAGTCGTTCATGAAGGACATGATGATGACGAAGGAGGAGGTCAAGAAGGAGTACAAGCAGAGCGAGGGTGACCCGCACCACAAGGCCAAGCGCAAGGAACTCCACCATGAGATCATGGAGGGAGCCCAGATGGAGGCGGTGAAGGACGCGAGCGTCATCGTCACCAACCCGGACCACGTCGCCGTGGCGCTCCAGTACGACCAGAACAAGGACGGGGCCCCGCGGGTGCTGGTGAAGGGCATGGACGCCAAGGCGGAGCGCATCAAGGCGCTGGCGCGCGAGGCGGACGTGCCCCTGTTGCGCAACGTCCCGCTGGCGCACGCGCTCTTGCGCGTGGAGGTGGGCGAGGAAGTTCCGGAGGACCTCTACGACGCGGTCGCGGAGGTTTTGAACTTCGTCTACGGGCTGAAGCAGCAGCAGAACGCGGCGCCGCCGGCGCGCGCCTGAGGAGGACGCCATGGCCAGCGACGAAGAGGCGGACATCGCCATCGCCATCAAGTACGACAAGCAGGCGGACGGTGCGCCTCGCGTCGTGGCGAAGGGAATGCGCCTCAAGGCGGAGAAGATCCGGGAGATCGCCAAGCAGTACGGCATCCCGGTGATGCGCAACGTGTCCCTGGCGCACGCCCTGTACCGGGTGGACGTGGGGCAGGAAGTGCCGGAAGAGCTCTACGACGCGGTCGCGGAGGTCCTGAACTTCATCTATTCACTCCAGCGGGAGCAGGCGGGCGGACGCTGAAGGGGGCTGGACGCGCCCCCCCCACCTGTATTGAAGTCGGGCCACCATGGCCAGAATCAACAATCAACCCCCCAGCACCGCGCTTTGGCCCTGGGGAGGTCCCCGCAGCGTCCGCGAGCGGCTGGTGGACCCGTCCCAGCTGGACCGGGCGAAGAAGCTGCGCAAGGCGGGCAACATCAAGAACCCGTCGCTGCCCTCCGCGGCGCTGCTGGACTTCATCGGTCCGGCGCACTCGTCGGAAGAGCTCCGGCTGCCCCTGCCTCCTCACCCGGGCGGGCATGACGCGGACCTGGAGGGCTTCAGCGACCGGCCGCACCTGGCCAGCGTCGCCGGCCGCGGGGATGACGGGCAGCGCCGGATGCTGGAGCGCGGCCTGTCCAAGGTCAACGCGCCGCCGGAGCGCCTGGAGCGCCTCAAGGCCCTCTTGCAGCGCGAGTCCGCGATGCTGGGGCTGGTGGACCAGGTGAGCGCGGAGTCGCAGGAGATCATCCGCCGCATGTGGGAAGAGCAGAAGGACGAGGGCTACTGACCCATGGCGGCGCTGGACCCCGAGGATCCGCAGGATGAGGCGAAGCTCACGGCCCTCCTGCAGCGCTGGGCGGAAGGGAAGGCCACGCTCCGCGAGGTGCGCGGCTATTCCAACGATGAGCTCTACGCCATCGCCAAGACGGCCTACTTCTTCTTCTACCAGGGCCGGGTGGCGGAGGCGCGGACGCTGTTCCAGGGGCTCTACGCCATCAACCCCACGGACGTGTACTTCGCCAAGGCGCTCGGGGTGGTGGAGATGGCCGCCGGCAACGGGCAGGGCGCGCTCGCCGCCTTCGACGTGGCCGCGAAGCTGGCTCCGCAGGACCCCGCCGTCTACGTGGGACGCGCGGAGGTGAAGCTGGCCATGGGCCAGAAGCCCCAGGCGCTCGAGGATTTGCGCCGCGCGGCGGCCATGACGCCCACGGATGATCCGGTGGTGCGCAAGGCCGGCGCCATGGTGAGCGCGCTCACCCGCCGCTGATCCACGGCGGGGCGTGTCACCGGGTCGTTGGATGTGGAAGCCCTGTAAACTCTGTTAGGCTCGATTCATTCACCTCAACCGATGGAGAGGTTCATGGCCCCCCCCAAGAAGGAAGTCCCGCCGCTGCCGCCGGAGCCGCCGGAGCTGACCGCGAAGCGAGAGAAGCTCCTGGTGGAGCTGGACGAGCAGTCCAAGTCCGCGACGGGCGTGTTCCAGCAGGTGCTGCGCAACATGCGCAAGCTGGTGGCCTCCGGAGCTCCCACGGCGCCGCTGGATCAGCAGCTCTACACGGACGTGAAGGACGCGCTCACGCGCTTCATGAAGGAGCCCATCCTTCCGCCTCCGCCCATCCTCGGTCAGGTGGTGGAGTACCTGCAGTACCGCATCTCCACCTACGGCATGACCATCCAGAAGATGGCGCTCGAGATCAACCCCGAGATCGCCGGCAAGATGGCCATCCAGCCCCCGGGTGCCGCGGCCCCCGCGGC
>NZ_RAVW01000245.1 GCF_003611585.1 Corallococcus exercitus
GGTGGCGGCGCGGTGGGCCCGGGCAGCTCCGGTGCGTCCGTGAAGCGCGTCACCCACGCGGCCCCCAGCGTGAAGAGCAGGAACAGCCCCAGGCTCAGACCGGGGATGAGGAGCCAGCGGATGAGGGTGCGGTTCGAGGACGCCATGGGCCGGGAGCCCGCGTGTCATACCCGCCTCACGGGTGGACCGTGAAGCGGGGATGCACGCGAGCGCCCGAGGCTACGGATACACCTCACGCCGCGGCCCGGTGGTGGTCGTCGTCGTGGTGGGCGTCGTCGGAGGCGTCACCACCGCCCCTTCCGCGCGGATGCGCTGCTTGCGGCTGACGCCCAGCGTGGCGCCGAGCACCGACGCGATCAGCCCCAGCAGGAGCCCCGCGAAGATGCCCCAGAAGACGCGGCCGGAGCGGTCCGCCACCGTCAGCGCGCCATGCTGCACCTGCTGGCCCACCTGACCGACCTTGCCCTTGGCCTGGTCAATCTGCTGCTCCACCCGGTTGGCCACGTCTTCGGAGTCGCGGCGCGACAGGTTGGTGTTCTGCGCGATGTTGCTCACCAGGAGCTCCCGGTCCACGCGGCCCTGGCGCACGCCCTCGGTGACGATGTCCTTGGTCGCCGCCTCCAACTGGTTCGCGGTGATGGCGGGCTTGCCCTCCTGCCGCAGGCGCTTGTTCACGGGGCCGAGTGCGTCGTTGGCGTCCAGGCCGAACGCCTTCGCCGCGCCGCCGCCTTCCGACACGGCGCCCACCGCGGCGGAACCGCCCGCGCTCACCGCCGTCTTGCCCACGTTGAACACCGCGCCCAGCACGTTCGACAGCAGCATGCCCACCAGGAAGACGCCCAGCAGCGTCGTCAGGCCCCAGAGCACCGCGCCGTGCAGCGCGCCTCCCGCCTTGTCCACGATGCCCGCGCTGCGAGCGGCCACCATCCCGCCCACGAAGAGCGCGACCAACGGGACGATGACGCTCCAGATGCCGGTGAAGATGCCGGCGGACTTCGCGCTCGACGCGTCGGCGGGGTTCACCGACGACAGGCCCAGCGCCAGCCCCAGCGTGTAGAGCAATATCCAGACGCCCAGCGCCACGAAGGTGCCACCGAAGATGGCCCCCCAGCTCAGCTTGTACGCACTGCCCGGCACCGCTGGAATCATGCCGGCGCGTTCGCTCTCGACAATGGCTGCCATTGGACTCCACCCTCGCTTCCCGTGTGTCGCCTGGCCGTGTACGGCACGGCCAGGACGTACGTGTCTGGGATGAAGGTGTGCACCAGGGAAACCGCTTCATTTCACTGCCCCACGGCCGCTCCGTCCGGAAGGGTGGGACGGACGGCCGGGTAAGCCTCAGCGCAGGCCGAGCGCGTCGAGGAGCAGTGCCTCGCGCGCCACCACCGGCGCGCGCGGGAGCACGTCCGTGCGGTAGCGCGCGACGAGCGCGGGCAGCGTCACCGGGCTGCCGTCGCCCAGGCCGCTCCAGGCGGCGAGCAGCCCCAGGACGTGCTCGGGAGGCCGGCCGCGCGCCCGCAGCTCCGCGAGCGCGAACGCCCCGTCGCGCTTCGCCAGCCGCTTGCCGTCCTCGCCCAGCACCAGCGGCACGTGAAGGAACGAAGGCGCGGGCAGGCCCAGCGCGGCGTAGAGCTGGAGCTGCCGGGGCGTGGAGGGCAGGAGGTCGTCCCCGCGCAGCACGTGGGTGATGCGGCTGGCCGCGTCGTCCACCACCACCGCGAGCTGGTAGCTGGCCACGCCGTCGTTGCGGCGCACCACGAAGTCCCCCACCAGCGCCTGAACGTCCTGGGCTTGGGGACCCATCAGCTCGTCCACGAAGCGCACCTCGCCCGCCCGCGCGCGGAAGCGGTACGCGGGGGCTCGCGTGCGGGAGCGCTCCGACACCTGTTCGGCGGTGAGGTTCGCGCAGGTGCCGGGGTAGCGGGGGCCCTCGTCGGACAGGCCATGGGGGGCGCTCGCCGCGCGGGCGATCTCCGTGCGCGTGCAGAAGCACGGGTAGATGAGCCCGTCGCGCTCAAGCTTCGCCTGGGCCTCGCGGTAGACGCCGTCGCGCTCGCTCTGCACCAGCGGTGGTTCGTCCCAGTCCAGGCCCAGCCAGCGCAGGTCCTCGTAGAGGTCCTGGAGGAACTGGGGGCGGCAGCGCGCGCGGTCCAGGTCCTCGATGCGCAAGAGGAACGCGCCGCCCGCGGCCCGGGCCTGGAGCCAGCCCAGGAGCGCGCTTCTCACGTTGCCCAGGTGCATGCGGCCGGTGGGGCTGGGGGCGAAGCGTCCTCGCATCGTGGCGGCAACCATAACGTCCCCGCCCGGCGTGCTGGGAGAGAATGCCCCGCTGCTCCCTTCCGTTTCGTGGGATGTGACTGCCTCCATGCGCTTCCTGCACTGCTCCGACGTCCACATCACCGAGGACTACTTCGCCCTGCCGCTGCACAAGCTGGGCTGGCGCCGCTGGGTGGCGCTCGTCGAGCTGACGGCGGGAGGCCGGGCGAAGGCCTACCGCAACGCGCAGGCCACGCTCTCCGCCATCGCCCGCGACGCGGGCACGCACGGCGTGGACCACTTCATCCTCTCCGGCGACCTCACCGCCTACGCCCTGGAGGGCGAGTTCCGCGCCGCCCGCGCCGCGCTGGCGCCCCTGGCCCCCACGCCCGCGCGCTGCACCGTCATCCCGGGCAACCACGACGTCTTCACCCCCGGCGCGGCCCGCGCGGGCCGCTTCGCCCAGCACTTCGGGGACCTGCTGGAGAGCGACCTGCCCGAATACCGCCGCGAGGGCGCGTTCCCCTTCGTGCGGCTCATCGGGGAGGGCGCCGCGGTGGTGGGGCTGTGCTCCGCGCGCCCGCTGCCCACGCCCGGCCTGTCCTACGGCAGCGTGGGGCCAGCGCAGCTCGAAGGCCTGGCGGCCCTGCTGAAGGACGCCCGGCTGGACGGCCGCGCCATCCTGGTGGTCGTGCACCACGCGCCGAAGAGCCCCGCGAACCACGCGGACGGCTGGCACCACGGCCTGCATGACGCGGACGCGCTCCTGAAGCTCCTGCCGGGCCCGCGCTTCGCGGTGCTCCACGGCCACATCCATCAGCGCTACCACCACCCGGCCACGGAAGACCGGCCCCACCTGTTCGGCGCGGGCTCCTCCACCCAGGCGGGCAAGGAGGGCTACTGGCTCATCGAGGTCCAGGACGGCGTCATCGTGGGCGGTACGAAGCACGTGCCCGCGCTGTGACAGTTCCCCCGGGCGGCGGTACAAGGGGCGCACATGACCCCAGCGCCCACGGCCCCACCCGCTGAGTTGTCCCTGGAGGAGTATCGCTTCCTGCGCCAGCTGGGGCGTGTCACGGACGACCTCCTGGAGGAGAGCCTGCGGGAGCGCGAGACGCTCACCCAGTGTTTCCAGCGCTGCTTCCCCACGCTGCTCCAACACCTGGGCGCGCGCGCCATCGCCGTCACCACGCGCGACGAGGAGCTGGTGGAGCAGACCTGGAGCGAGGGCGACTGGGGCGGTGTGTTCCCCGGGGGCCTCCTGGCGGGACCCACGGGACTGAGCGTCCACGACACGGGCACGCTGCTCACCCAGACGCTGGATGTGGCGGGCTCACCGGTGGGCACGCTGGGCGTGCTCTGGGCGGGGCCGCCGGGCGACGCGGGCGTCACCGCGCGGCGCCTGCGCGCGCTGGACGTGGTGGCGGAGGAGCTGGACACGGTGCTGATGCTGGTCCACACCGCGTCGGAGAAGCACCAGCTCATCCTCCAGTGCAACGAGCACCTGGCCAACCCCGTCTTCGAGGCGGGCATGGACCACGCGGTGCGCACGCTGGCGCAGCGGGTGCGGCTGCCGGGCTTCCTCCTGCTGTACCGCGACGCCGTGCAGCCGCACGTGCTGCACTACCGCACCTACCGGCACGGGCAGCTGGAGTACGAGAGCGGAGAGCAGCCCAGCGCTCCGCTGGAGTCGCTCCTGGGTCAGCACGGCACGCGGCTGCTGCACGGGGATGCGGGCGTGCTCAAGCGCCTGTTCGACGGGCGCACCACGGAGGCCGTGCTCATCTCCGCGGCCACGCGCAGCGAGCCGCTGGGCAAGATTGTCGTCTGGAGCAACGAGGGCTTCTCCGCGTACGCGATGGACCTCATCCGCGTGCTGGCGTCCACGCTGAGCCAGCGCCTCCTGGACTACAACCGCGAGCGCATCCACCTGTCGCAGTTCTTCCCCACGGGCGCCATCGACGCGCTCCTGGAGGACCCGGACTACGCGCGGCACCTGCGCGCGCAGGAGCAGGAGGTGGGCATCCTGTTCGCGGACATCAACGGCTTCACCCGCATCTGCGAGCAGGGCTTCGACAGCCCGCGCAGCATCGGCCGCTTCGTGGACGAGTGGAGCGCGCGCGCCGTGGACTGCATCTGGGCCCACGGCGGCGTGTTCGACAAGATGGTGGGCGACTGCGTCATCGGCCTCTTCGGGCCGCCCTTCTTCCAGTCGGACCGCGTGCGCCGCGCGGAGGCCGCCGTGCGCGCCGCGAACGACATCCAGGCCTTCACCGCGGAGTTGAGCGCGCGCGAGGAGGTGGCCGCGCTGTGCCGCCGGGTGAAGCTGCCGGGGCTGGGCGTGGCGGTGGGCGTGAACCTGGCCACCGCGAACTGCGGCCTCTTCGGGCCCAACCGCAACTACACCGCGTTCTCCAGCGGCATGAACCAGACCGCGCGCCTTCAGTCCCTGGCGGGCTTCCGGGAGACGCTGGTGATGGAGAGCGTGCACGAAGCGCTGAAGCAGTCGCGGGAGCCCTTCGTGCGCAAGCTCCAGTTCGGCCCCCTCACGGAGACGCCGGTGAAGAACGTGGCCCAGCCGCTGCGGCACTACCAGTTGAAGTCGTAGCGCCCGCGCGCGGCCGGGCCGGGCCGCCTCAGGCCAGGAGGTGCGTGCCCGCGTAGCGGCGCGAGAAGTGGATCCACCGGCGCTCGTCCACCTCCACCTGCCACTCGCTGTTGGGCGTCAGCGGCAGGCGCTGCTTGAGGAAACTCTCCAGGTGGTCCGCCGCCTTGAGGGGCGTGAGGCCCGGGGCGCGGAACGCGATGTGGAGCGTCACGTCCAGCGACGGCGCCACGTCCACCGACGCACAGATGCGCAGCGGTCCCACGCGCCGCTGGTATTGGGTGTCCGATGCCGGCCACGTGGAGGAGCCCTCGGGCTGCGGAGGCGCCTGCTCGAGCCAGTTGTCGGGGATCAGGATGAAGTCGAGCAGGTTGCTGCTCGCCTCTTCCACCGTGCCGTGCTCCTGGATGGAAAGCATTGCCCACCTCCGCCAGAGAAGCCGTTGGGGTTGCGTGGAAGCCGTCTTGTAGAATGTGCCCACGAGCCCATGCCACGCAAGGGCCCACCAACATCCGAGTGCCGCCCACATCCGTGACGCACATGTGAGCGGGGCGCACGCTAGCGCGGCGGGGTGACACCGCGGGTCGGGTGGTGTTCCGCGCGACCCCGCACGTTGCTCAGGACGCGACGGGGAGGGAGCGGCGGGGCTTGCGCTCCACGGCGGCCTTGAGCTGGCCGCAGCCCGCGTCGATGTCGATGCCGCGACGCTGGCGCACCGTGCTGGGCACGCCGTGCGATGTGAGCACGTCCTGGAACGCACGCACCGCGTCGGGGACGCTGGGCCCGCCGTCGTAGCCCACCGTGGGGTTGAGCGGGATGACGTTCACGTGCGCGTCCATCCCGTGCAGCAGTTGCCCCAGCGTGTGCGCGTGCTCCGCGGTGTCGTTGCGGCCGGAGATGAGCGTCCACTCGAAGAAGATGCGGCGCTTGCGCTTCGCCACGTAGTAGCGGCACGCGTCCATCAGCTCATGGAGGGGCCAGCGGCGGCCCGCGGGCACCAGCGCGGCGCGCTCCGCGTCCGTCGCGCCGTGGAGGCTGACCGCGAGTTGCACCGGGCGCGCCTCGTCCGCGAGCCGGAGGATGCCGGGCACCACGCCCACGGTGGACAGGGTGATGAAGCGCGGCGCCAGCGCCAGGCCCTTGGGGTCCACGAGGATGTCCACCGCGGCCATGGTGTGCTCGTAGTTGTGCAGGGGCTCGCCCATGCCCATGAGCACGATGTTGCGCAGCGCTTCACCCTGCGCGCGCAGGATGCGGGTGACGTGGAGCACCTGGCCCACGATTTCGCCCGGCGTCAGGTGGCGCGACAGCCCCATCTGGCCGGTGGCGCAGAACACGCAGCCCATGGCGCACCCGGCCTGCGTGCTCACGCACACGGTGGCGCGGCCCTTGAAGCGCATCAGCACCGTCTCGATGGTCTGCGCGTCGTGCAGGCGCAGGAGCAGCTTGTGGGTGAGCCCGTCGCTGCTGAAGCTCTCGTGGTGCGTGGCGAGCACGCCCAGGTGCGCGCGCTCCTGGAGCGCGGCCTGGAGGTCCGGACGCAGCCCCGTCACCTCGCCCAACGCCGTCGCGCCGTCGCGGTACAGGCCCGTCCACACGCGCTCGCGGTACTGGGGGCTGAAGCCCCAGCCGGCGAGCCGCGCCTCCAGCGCGGGGCGGGGCAGGTCGTAGAGGTTGACGGTGGCGTCCGGCATGACGGGGCCTGGGATAACACACCCGGCGCTGGCGCACCCGGGTCCGCCGGCCTGGGGGGCGGCCAGGGGGGCAGCCAGCAGCGCGTGCGCCCGTGGCGGCTTGCCGGAGCCCGGGGGCGTGGCGGCGTCCAGCGGGTGACACCTCGCGTGCGAGTGTGCCGCGTCGTGCCAATCGTGGAGGGCCTATGGGACTGGCCATCCAGCAGGAGGAGTTCACTCCGGAGGAGCATGCGCGGTTCGTGGAGCGGCTCGCGGAGAGCCTGGAGGCGCTGCGCCAGGTGCTCCGGCGTCCCGGCTTCGGCGTGGGCCCCGTGACGATGGGCGCGGAGCTGGAGGTGGCGCTGGTGGATGGCGCGGGCTCGCCGCTGCCGGTGAACCAGCAGGTGCTGGCGAAGTCGAAGGACGACCGGCTCACGCTGGAGCTCAACCGCTTCAACATGGAGATGAACCTGCGTCCCTCGCTGCTGGCGGGGCGGCCGTTCACGGGGCTCCAGGCCCAGCTGGACGACGTGCTGGCGGAGCTGAAGCGCGTGGCGGCGACGGAGGGCGCGCGCGTGGCGGCGGTGGGCATCCTCCCCACGCTGCGGCAGGGGGACCTGGGGAAGAACGCGCTCACGCCACAGGCACGCTACCGGGCGCTGGCCACGGCCATCCGCAAGCGGCGCGACGGGCCCTTCCAGGTGGCCATCGCGGGCGACGACACGCTCAACCTCACCTGGGAGGACGTGACGCTGGAGGGGGCGAACACGTCGCTCCAGTTCCACCTGCGCGTGGCCCCGGAGGACTTCGCGCGCGTCTACAACGCCGCGCAGCTGGCCACCGGGCCGGTGCTGGCCGCGTGCGGCAACTCGCCGGTGTTCCTGGGCAAGCGGCTGTGGGAGGAGACGCGCGTGGCCCTCTTCCAGCAGGCCACCGACGACCGGAACGACAGCGACGAGGCCGCGCACCTGCACCCGCGCGTGACGTTTGGCCACGGCTGGGTGCGCGAGGGCGCGCACGAGCTGTTCGCGGAGGCCGTCGCGCTCTACCCGGCGCTCCTGCCGGTGATGGGACATGAGTCCCCGCTGGAGGTGGTGGCCGCCGGAGGCCTGCCGAAGCTGGAGGAGCTGCGGCTGCACCAGGGGACGGTCTGGTCGTGGAACCGGGCCGTCTATGATCCGCAGGGAGAAGGCCACCTGCGCATCGAGTTCCGCGCGCTGCCGTCGGGCCCCACCCCGGTGGACATGGTGGCCAACGGCGCGTTCCTGCTGGGGCTGACGCTGGGGCTGGCGGAGCGGGTGGACGCGCTCCTGCCCGCGCTGCCCTTCTGGCAGGCGCGGCGCAACTTCAAGCAGGCGGCGCACCACGGCCTGGGCGCGACGCTGCTGTGGCCGGCGGAAGCCGCGCCCAGCCCCCGGGTGGTGCCGGCGGTGGACCTGGTGAAGCAGCTGCTGCCGGTGGCGCGGCGCGGGCTGACGGAGGCCGGGGTGGACGCGGCGGAGGCGGACGGGCTCCTGGACATCATCGCCCGGCGGGTGGCGCTCCAGCGGACCGGGGCGCGCTGGCAGCGGGCGGTGCTGGAGCGGCTGGAGGCGCACATGCCCCGCCAGGACGCGCTGGCCGCCATGCTGGAGCGCTACCTGGAGCTGTCGGAGGAGGGGCTGCCGGTGCACACCTGGCCGGTGGAGCGCTGAGGGGACCTGGCCCTCCGGGGCCAGGGTGGGGGCCTTGTCGGGACGGGGCCGTCGCGGTGAATAATCGCGGCATCCTGTCGGTCAGCCTGCGGGGCCACGCGCCTCGCGCTGAAGGGTTCCGTTTCCGTGATTGCCTCCTTGTTCGCTGCGTTCCGCTCCGGCGCTCGCCGGAAGTCCTTCCTCGTGCCCGCGCTGCTGTGCGCGGGCGCGCTCACCGCGTGCACGACCACCCGGAGCCACGCCAACGACCTGGCGGAGAAGGGCCGCTTCGTCGAGGCGGCCGAGGTCTACGTGAAGCTCGTGCAGGACGAGCCCAACAACCCGGAGTATCGCGCGTCGCTGGACGACCTGCGCTGGCGCGGCCTGTCGCAGCTGCTCACCCAGGCGCGGCAGGCGCGCGTGGAGGGGCGGGATGAGGATGCGGAGGCGAACCTGGAGCAGTTCTTCGCCTACAAGGTGAAGTGGAACTCCAAGCTGGATGGCGGCATGGAGAGCTCGCTGCTGGAGGAGATGGCCGGCACGCACCAGCACCTGCGGCAGGTCATCATCGAGCAGGCGAAGCGGGGCCACGCGCTGACGGCGGAGGCGCGCCTGGACCGCAAGCGCGCGCTGCTGGGGAACCCGGAGATGGCGCCCATCCGCCGCGACATGGAGGAGGCGGTGGCGCAGGGCGGCGCGGCGACGTGCGCGAAGCTCAAGCAGTCGCTGTCCGGCGGCGCGCAGCACTGGACGGAGCTGGTGTCGCGCTACTGCGGCCACTACCAGCAGCCCGCGCCTCGCGCGGGGATGTTCCCGGAGGCGCTGGGTGGGCCCACGTGGCAGGTGTCCGTGGATGGCATCAGCAACGACGTGGTGCAGTACCTGGTGACGCGGCTGTCGGGCGCGTTCGAGGCCTCGCCCTGGTACTCGGAGGCGTCCCAGCGCTACGTGCCCCTCACCATCGCCGGGAGCATGAGCGAGCGCCGCATCAGCGAGCCCGTGCAGCTGACGGCGACGTGGACGGAGCGCGTGCCGTACACGGACCACGAGGACCGCACCGCGACGGCGGAGGTGCCGTACTCGGTGGAGGAGTCCTACGAGGAGAAGGGCGTGATGAAGAAGCGCCTGGTCCGTCAGACGAAGACGGTGGAGTACAAGACGACGGTGGAGGTGACGAAGTACCGCGACGTCTCCCGCTCCTTCGACTACCACGCGCAGCGCCGGGGCGTGGAGTACCACTTCGCGGTGGTGGCCCAGGGCTTCCTCCAGGAGCGGCACGCGCCGCTGGCGGTGAAGGCGGAGAAGTCCCTGGAGGCCTCCGGCTACGAGCACAACATCACCTTCGAGCCCGGCGGCGTGCGTCCGCAGAAGTTCGAGCGGCCCGACAAGGAGGGCTGGCTGGATGGCCAGCTGCGCGGCTACGAGCAGACCTTCTTCGCGTCGCTCCTGTCGCGCTGGCAGGAGTCGTTCTGCAACGCGCCCGCCTTCGCCATCGAGGACGCGGCCCGCTGCGCGCGCGGCGGCGCGGAGCTGCCTGCCCCCGCGAAGCAGGCCCTGATGGACACGCTGGGCGACGACGCGGCGCAGGTGCACCGGCTGTTCGTCTGGAACTGAAGGCTGCGCGGCATCAAGGGCAGGGCGCTCGCTGCGCCCGCCCTGCCGTTGCTGGCGCTTGCCCACGAAGGATGGCACCGGCAGGCAGGAGGCCTGCGGGAGGTGCTCGCTGCCCGGAGGCCAGGCTTCAGCCCTCGTCCTCCGCGCCCTTGCGCAGGCCCAGCATGCGGCGCAGCTCGCGCGCGGACTGGCGGCTCACCTCCACCGAGTGCCCGCGCGCCGTGCGCGCCAGATAGCCGCCCGTCTCCAGCGGCTCCAGCCGTGTCACGTGCGACAGGTTGAGGAGCGCCCGGCGGTGCACCCGGTGGAAGTGCTCCGCGGGCAGTTTGTCCGCCAGCTCGTTGAGCGTGAAGTCGGTGAGGAAGTCGCCCTGCGCGGTGAACACCGTCACCAGCTCGTCCTCCAGCGACGCGTGGGAGATGGCGTCCGGTGACACCAGCACCAGGCCCTGGCGCGTGGGGATGGGCAGCCGCGCGAAGGCGGGCTTCTCTCCGGCTGGCACCACCGGCTGCGCCACGGCCACGGGCTTCACCCGCGCAGGCTGCCGTGACCGCGCGCGCTCCAGCGCCTTCTGCAGCCGCGCCGCCTCCACGGGCTTGAGGACGTAGTCCACCGCGCCGTGCTCGAAGGCGTTCACCGCGTGCTCCGCGTGGGCGGTGCAGAAGATGACGTGGGGGCCACCCTCCGGCAGCAGCGCCATCGCGTCCAGCCCGCTCAGGCCCGGCATGTGGATGTCCAGCAGCACCACGTCCACGCCGCCCGCGCGCACCGCCGCGAGCACCGAGTCCCCATCCACCGCCTCGCCGCAGATGCTCACGTCCGGCAGCGCGGACAGCAGGCGCGACAGGCGCTTCCGTGCCAGCAGTTCATCGTCGGCGATGAGGACGCGCAGGGGCTCTCTCACGTGAGGACTCCGGGTTGGGGGCCCTGGCGGGGCAGGGTGACGGTGACACGGGTGCGCCCGTCGGCGCTCTCCAGGGACAGGAGGGCGTGGCCGCCGTAGGCCAGCGCCAACCTTCGCTCCACGGTGGGCAGGCCCACGCTGCCCTCGCGCGGGCCCCTGGACGCGCCGGGGTTGTCGATGGAGACCACCACTGCTCCCTCGCGCGCCACGACCTCCACGCTCAGCGGGCCCCGGTGGCCGGTCGCCGGGCCGTGCTTCACCGCGTTCTCCGCCAGCGGCAGCAGCAGCAGCGGGGGCACCGGCACATCCGCAAGCCCGTCCGCTACGTCCATGCGCAGCTGGAACAGGTCCGGGTCGCGCAAGAGGTGCAGGTCGAAGAGCGTGCGCAGCAGCTCCAGCTCCTGCGACAGCGGCCAGGTGACGCTGCGCACGCCCGCGAGCACCGAGCGGAGCATCGTGGACAGCCGCAGCACGGCGGCCTCGGCGACGGCGCCGTCCTCGCGGCACCACTCCGCGATGGCGTTCAGCGTGTTGAAGAGGAAGTGCGGATCCAGGTGGCTGCGCAGGGCCAGGAGTTGCGCCTGCTCGGCCTCCCAGGCGAAGCGGGTGGCGCGGGCGCGCTCGCGGGCCAGCGTCTCCTCAAAGCCGATGTCCCGCCCCAGCCCCCAGCCCGCGACGAGGAACAGGCCGCCGCAGATGGCCAGGTTGTACGGCTCCGACAGGAACATGTCCTGCATCCGCGTGACGCGCGGCAGGGCGTAGCCCACCGACAGGACCACGCCGCTGCCCACCGCCGCGTAGAGCAGCAGGCGGATGCCGCCGTGGCTCAGGTCCAGCCCCTCCGGGAACAGCACCCGGTACGACACGGGCGCCACCGCGACGCACAGCAGGCACAGCAAGAGGCCAATCCAGAACGCACGCGGGTCCAGGCTCCAGCGCACCTGGGCCGCGAGCAGCGGGATGGACACCAGGACGATGGGCGCCAGCCGCCACGGCGCGACGAGCGCGCGCAGCGTGGCGCGAACGATGGAGCCTTCCGACGACGTCTCCGGCATGCGGAAGCGGAAGGCTACACCGTCCCGTGCCCTAGCGCTGGGGGACGGGCGCGGGGACGAGGTCCAGGACGAGCGTCCCGGCCAGTACCGCAGGGAAGAAGAGGACGGCGAGCACGAACAGGAGCGGCGAGCGCAGTGAGAACATGGGGGGTTTCTCCAGTGTCCGTGAAACATGCCCACGAACTCTGGCATCGACCCAGGGACCCTTCAGGGAGGGTTGCCCCCGGCCGTCGCGAGTCCGGGGTGAGCGGTCGCTCAGGCGCTCCGGACCGTTCCCGCCGCCTCCCCGCCCAGCGCGTCCGCCAGCCGCGTCGCCTCGCGGATGCAGTCGTTGACGCCCACGCCCCGGTACGCGTTGCCGGTGAGGTGCAGGCCGGGCCAGCGCTTCAAGCGCTCGTCCATCGCCGCCAGCCGCTCCAGGTGGCCCACGGTGTACTGCGGAATCCCGCGCGGCCAGCGGATGACCTCCGTCAGCTCCGGCGTCGCGGCGATGCCCGCCATCGTCTTCAGCTCCTCGCGCGCCAGCGCCGCCAGCGCGTCCTCGTCCCGCGCAACCACGTCCGGCCGGCGCGCGCCGCCCATCAGGCACGTCAGCAGCACCCGCTCGCCTTCCACGCGGAAGGGGAACGTGGTGGAGACGTGGATGGTGCCCAGCATCGCCTTGCCCTCCACCGCCGGCACCAGGAACCCGAACCCGTCCGGCTTCGGCACCGCCCCCGGCGCGAAGCCCAGGTGCACGACTGCGATGGGCGCGTACGGAATGCTGTCCGCTTGTCGCGCCAGCTCCGCGTCCAGCGGGCGCAAGAGCGCCGCCGCCACGTGCGCGGGCACCGCCAGCACCACGTGCGACGCGGTCAGCTCCGCCGGCTGGCCGCGCTCCTGGAAGCGCACCTTCCAGCCCTCCGCCGAGCGCTCCAGCCCCTCCACCTTCGCGTCCGTGCGCACCGCGTCGCCCAGCGCCTTCGCCAGCGCGTCCACCAGCACGCCCAGGCCGCCGTCGAACGTGCTCATCTGTCCGGTGAGCCCCGGGCCCGCTTGCACCGAGCCCGCTGCCTTCGCCTGTCGCGCCGCGCGCTGCGCCCGGATGGCGCCCAGGATGAGGCTGCGGTGCTCCCGTTCGAACTTCACGAGCTGCGGGAAGGTGGCCTCCGCGCTCAGCTGCTCCGGGTCGCCCGCGTAGGTGCCCGTCTGCATCGCGTCCAGGAGCACCGAGGTCGCCTCACGCCCCAGGTGGCGCCGACCCAGCTGCGCCAGGGATTCATCCGAACCCGTAGGGTTGCGTCGGCTGAACAGCTCCCCCACCACCCGCAGGCGGGACGCGAGGGGGAGAATGTCGGATTTCAGGAAGGCCGGCGGTGATGCGGGGAGGGCTCTCAACGCACCACGTGTGAATACAAAACGGTTTTTCGCCGCCGCGTCCGCCGGACGGATTCTTGATGACACACCAAGGGTCTCCGCCAGTTCACGGGTTGTGGGCTCCCGGTCCAGGAAACTGTTGGGCCCGGCCTCCAGCAAGTAGCCCGCTCGTGCGTGGGTCTGCACGTTTCCGCCCACGCGCGAAGTCGACTCCAGCACCACGGCAGATGTTCCGCGAGCCCGCAATCGGTGAGCCAGGGCCAATCCGGTGATGCCTCCCCCAATGACCGCGACCGTCATGACGTCCGAACTCCTACCCTTGTCGTGAGGTGAGCAACTCCGGGCGCCTTAGTGCGAAGGCAAGAGCTTTGCCAAGGAGAGCCTCCCGGCGCGTTAATAAAGGCATGCGCTATGTCATCACGGGAGCCAGCCGTGGCATCGGTTTCGAATTCGTGCAGCAACTGCTGCGACGGGGGGAAACCGTGGACGCCGGCGTGCGGGCCCCGGAGCTTGCGCGTCGGCTGGAGCCGCTGCTGCTGGAAGCCGGCAATCGCCTGAGGATCCACCCGCTGGACGTCACCCGCCCGGAGAGCGTCCAGGCGTTCGCGGAGCGCGTCTCCCGCGAGCCGGTGGACGTGCTCATCAACAACGCGGGCGTGTCCGGCCTGTGGGTGGGGCTGCACGAGCTGGACTTCGAGGACCTGGCCCGCACGTTCGAGGTGAACGCGCTCGGGCCGCTGCGCATCACCTCCGCGCTCCTGCCGGCGCTGCGGACCGGGGCGGGGCGCAAGGTGGCGCACGTCACGTCGCGCATGGGGTCGCTCTCCAGCAACACGGAGGGCGGCGCGTACGCCTACCGCATGTCCAAGGCCGCGCTGAACATGGGCGTGCGCTCCATGTCCAACGACCTGCGCCGCGAGGGGCTGGCGTGCGTGCTGCTGCATCCGGGTTGGGTGCAGACGGACATGGGCGGGCAGGACGCGCCGCTGCCGCCGGAGGAGTCCGTGCGCGGGATGCTGAGGGTCATCGACAGCATCTCGCTGGAGCACTCCGGCCGGTTCTTCGACTACGAGGGCGCCGAGGTGCCCTGGTAGTGGCCTGAGGGATGAGGTCGGTGTTCACCAGTGAACACCGACCGGCCCCACGGGGCAGGCAAGCGGCCCTGGGGTGGGAGGCCTTCCCTGGCGCCTGTCTGCCCTCGTCCCCATCTCGTCGCGAGGACGTCTGCTGGCTCTTATACACATCTGACGCTGCCGACGATAAGGCCCGTG
>NZ_RAVW01000246.1 GCF_003611585.1 Corallococcus exercitus
CGAGATCTACACGAGCCTTATCGTCGGCAGCGTCAGATGTATATAAGAGACAGCCACCGGGGATGCCAGCCCCCTGACGCCGCTCCAGGAGCGGCTGGCCGCGCTGTTCCAGGACGTGCTGCACGTGGAGCGTGTGGGCGCGCACGATGACTTCTTCGCGCTCGGTGGGCATTCGCTGCTGGCCACCCAGCTCATCACCCGCGTGGGCGCCCGCTTCGGCGTGGACCTGCCCGTGCGCGCGCTGTTCGACGCGCCCACCGTGGCTCGGCTCGCTGAGCGCATCGAGGCGCTTCCCTCGCGGCATCCCGCCGAGCCCATCCCCACCGTGTCCCGGGATGGGGCGCTGCCGCTGTCATTCGCGCAGCAGCGCATGTGGTTCCTGGACCGGCCGGAGCCCGGTCAGGCCCTCTACAACATCCCCCTGGCCCTGCGGCTCTCCGGTCCCCTGGACGTGGAGGTGCTGCGCCGCACCTTCGCGGAGATCGTCCGCCGGCACGAACCGCTGCGCACCACGTTCGAGGAGCGCGATGGCCAGCCGCTCCAGCGCATCCACGCTCCGCCCGCGGAGTGGCCGCTCCCGGTGGAGACGCTTCCCGAAGGCGACGCGCGCGAGGCCACCCTGCGCCAGCGCATGCGCGAGGACGCGACGTGGCCCTTCGACCTGGGCACCGGTCCGCTGCTGCGCACGCGGCTGCTGCGGCTGGCCGCGGACGAACACGTGCTGCTGCTGTGCATGCACCACATCGTCACGGATGGCTGGTCCATGGGCGTGCTCGTGCACGAGGTGGGCAGCCTCTACGCGGCGCTCGCGGAGGGACGGCCTTCGCCGCTGCCGTCGCTGGAGGTGCAGGCCGCGGACTTCGCCGCATGGCAGCGCCAGCAGGACGCCTCCGAGCCGGTGCGCGCCCACCTGGAAGCGCTGCGGGAGTCCCTGAAGGACGTGCCCGTGCTGACCCTGCCCGCGGAGCAGGGGCTGCCCGGGACGCGGTCGACGCGTGGGGACACGCACGTCTTCACGCTGCCCGCGTCGCTGGTGCGCTCGCTGGAGCAGGTGGGCCGGGCGCATGACGCCACGCTGTTCATGGTGCTGATGGCCGGCTACCAGGCCGTGCTGTCGCGCTACTCCGGCCAGGACGATTTCGCCGTGGGCACGCCCGTGGCCCACCGCACCCGGCCGGAGCTGGAGCCCCTCATCGGCGTGTTCCTCAACACGCTGGTGCTGCGCGCGCGCCTGGACGGAGCGCCCCGCTTCACCGAGCTCCTGGAGCGCGTGCGCGAGTCCTCCCTGGCCGCGTTCGCGCACCAGGACGTGCCCTTCGAACAGCTCGTGGAGGCAGTGGCGCAAGCGCGCGGCGGCGACCGGACCCCGCTGTTCCAGGTGATGTTCGTGCTGCAGAACGCACCGCTGTCCGCGCCGGCCCTGCCCGGCGTGCGCGTGGAGCGGCTGCCCACCTCGACGGAGACCGCGCGCTTCGACCTCATCCTGTCGCTCACCGCGCGGGAGGACGGGCTGGAGGGGGCGCTCGAATACAGCCGCGACCTCTTCTCCGCGGACGCGGCGGCGCGGTTCGCCACGCACTTCCGGGTGCTGCTGGAGGCCGTGGCCCGCGATGCGGCGACACCCGTGCACCTGCTGCCGCTGATGGACGCGGCCGAGCGTGAACAGGTGCTCAAGGACTTCAGCGCGCCGGACGTCCGGCCGCTGCGCGAGCCGCCCCTGCTGGACCTCTTCGACGCGCAGGTCCGGCGCGCCCCCAACGCCATCGCCGTGGAGCACGAGGGCCATACGCTCACCTACGCGGCGCTGGACGCGCGCGCGAACCAGCTGGCGCGGCACCTGCTGGCCCGGGGGCTCCAGCCCGAGGGCCGCGTGGGCCTGTGCGTGGAGCGCGGCCTGGACCTCGTCGTGGGCATGCTCGGCATCGTCAAGGCGGGCGGCGCGTACGTGCCGTTGGACCCGGCCTATCCGGCGTCGCGGCTGACGTTCATGTTCCAGGACGCGGGGCTGTCGCTGGTGGTGACGGAGCGCTCGCTGCCCGAGGCCGTCCAGGACCGGGCCTGGCCCACGGTGAGCCTTGATGCGGACCGGGAGGAACTCACGCGCCAGGACACGTCCTCCCCGGCCGTGCGGCTGCTGCCGAACCAGCTGGTCTACGTGCTCTACACGTCGGGCTCCACGGGCACGCCCAAGGGCGTGGGCGTCACGTACGCCTCCATCGTGCACGTGGTGCGGGACACGAACTACTTCCAGATTGGACCGGACGACCGGATGGTGCAGGCCGGGACGCCGTCGTTCGACATCGCCACCTTCGAGGTCTGGGGTGCGCTGCTCAACGGTGCGCGGCTGGTCATCCTGCCGCGTGACGTGACACTGGCCCCGGCGGATCTGGCGCGCGCGCTGCGCGAGACGGGCGCCACCACGGCCATGTTCCCCACGGCCCTGTTCCACACCGTGGCGCGAGAGGTCCCGGATGCGTTCGCCACGATGCGGGCGGTCTACTTCGCGGGAGAGGCCGCGAACGCGGATGCGATCCGCGCGGTGCTGCGCGCAGGACCGCCGGTGCGACTGGTGAACTTCTACGGCCCCACGGAGATCACCGTGGGCGCCAGCACGCAGGACCTCAACGGCCTGCCGGAGCACGTGACGATCGTGCCCATCGGCCGGCCGATGACGCGCTGCCGGACGTACGTGCTGGATGCGCACTGGCAGCCGGTGCCCGTGGGCGTCCCGGGCGAGCTGTACCTGGGCGGTGACGGCGTGGCCCGGGGCTACCTGGGCCGCCCCGCGCTGACGGCGGAGCGGTTCGTGCCCTTGCCCTTCGGAGACGTGCCCGGCGCGCGCCTCTACCGCACGGGTGATCGCGTGCGCTGGTTGGCGGACGGCACGCTGGAGTTCCTGGGCCGCATGGACACGCAGGTGAAGCTGCGCGGCTTCCGCATCGAGCTGGGCGAGGTGGAGGCCATCGTCCGCCAGCACCCGTCGGTGAAGGCCTCGGTGGCCGGGGTGCTCGACGATGGTGCGGGCGATCCGCGGCTGGTGGCGTGGTACGTGCCGAAGGCTCCGCTGGACGCGGCGGAGCTGCGCGCCTTCGTGTCCGAACGGCTGCCTGCGCCGCTGGTGCCCTCCGCGTTCGTGGCACTGGACGCCCTGCCCCTCACGCCCGTGGGCAAGGTGGACCGCAAGGCCCTGCCCGCTCCGGATGCGCGCTCGGTCGCGGCGGCGCCCGAGAAGCCCGTGCGGATGACGCCCTTCCAGCAGCGGATCGCGGATCTGTTCCGCGACGTGCTCCGCGTGCCGCAGGTGGGCGTGCACGATGATTTCTTCGCCCTGGGTGGCCACTCGCTGCTGGCCACGCGGCTGCTGTCCCGCGTGCGTTCCACCTTCCAGGTGGAGCTGCCCCTGCGCGGCCTCTTCGACGGCGCCACCGTCGCCGGGGTCACCGAGCAGGTGGAGGCGCAGCTCCTCTCACGCTCCGACCTTCCGCGAGTGCCCGCGATCCGCAAGGCCGCCCGCGATGGCGAGCTGCCCCTGTCCTTCGCGCAGCAGCGGCTGTGGCTGGTGGAACAGCTCCAGCCCGGTGCCACGCCGTACATCCTGCTGGGCGCCGTGCGGCTGGAGGGCGCGCTGGACGCGGAGGCCCTGCGCCGCGCGCTGGAGTTGCTCGTCGAACGTCACGAGGCGCTCCGCACCACGTTCGCCCTGAAGGGCCGTGACCCCGTCCAGATCATCCAGCCCACGCCCCGCTGGGCCCTGCCCCTGACGGACCTGGGCGATGTTCCGGCCGAGGACCGCGAGGCGGCGGTGCAGCGCCTGGCGCGCGAGGAGGCGGGCCGGCCCTTCGACCTGGGCTCGGGACCGCTGCTGCGCACGCGGCTGTTGCGGCTGACCCCGTCGCATCACGTGCTGCTCCTGGGCATGCACCACGTCGTCTCCGACGGCTGGTCCCTGGGAGTGATGGTGCGCGAGGTGGCCACGGCCTACGCGGCCTTCGCTTCCGGCGCGGCCCCGGCGCTGCCGGCCCTGCCCATCCAGTACGCCGACTTCGCGGCGTGGCAGCGCGCCTGGCTCCAGGGCGACGTGCTCGCGGACGAGGTGGCGTGGTGGAAGGAACAGCTCGCCGGTGCGCCGCGGGTCCTGGACCTGCCCACCGACAAGCCGCGTCCCACGACGCGCTCTCCGCATGGCGCGCTGCTGCCCATGCACGTGCCTCGCGACCTGGCGGACCGTTTGGCGGGGCTCGCCCGGCGCGAAGGTGCCACGCCGTTCATGGCGCTGCTCGCCGTGTGGCAGGTGCTGCTGTCGCGCTACAGCCGGCAGGAGGACCTGCTCGTCGGCGCTCCCATCGCGGGCCGCACCCACGGCGACGTGGAGGGGCTGGTCGGCTTCTTCGTCAACACGCTGGTGCTGCGTGCGCGCATCCGTCCGGAGGCGTCCTTCCGCGCGTTGCTGGAGCAGGTGCGGGACACGACGCTCGCGGCCTATGAGCACCAGGACCTCCCGTTCGAGAAGCTGGTGGAGGAGCTCCAGGTGCCTCGTGACCTGGGCCGCACGCCGCTGGTGCAGGCCGTCTTCGCGCTCCAGAACGCTCCGGCCGGGGTGCTCGAAGCGCCGGGGCTGCGGATGGAGCTGCTGGAGGTCGACGCGGGCACGGCGCACTTCGACCTGGGCCTGCTGCTCACGGAGACGCCGGACGGACTGCGCGGCTCCATCGAGTACAGCACCGACCTCTTCGAGCGCGACACCGTGGCCCGGCTCGCCGGGCACCTGCGCGTGCTGCTGGAGGCCGCCGTCGCCGGACCGGACGCGCCGATCTCCCGGCTGCCGTGGCTCACGCCGGAGGAGCGCCAGCAGGTGCTCGTCGCGTGGAACGACACCGCCCTTCCCTATCCTTCCGACAGCACCGTCGCGGCGCGCTTCGCGATGCAGGCCGCGCGGCAGCCGGACGCCATTGCCGTGGAAGATGGGGATGAGCGACTGACGTACTCGCAGCTGGATGCGCGGGCCAATCAGCTGGCGCATGTCCTGCGGGCCCGGGGCGTGGGACCGGACGTGCTGGTGGCGCTGTGCCTGGAGCGCTCCGTGGGCTTCGTCGTCACGGTGCTCGGCATCCTCAAGGCGGGCGGTGCGTACGTGCCGCTGGATGCGTCGTATCCCGCGCAGCGCCTGAGCTTCATGCTGGAGGATGCCCGGCCGCACCTGCTCGTCACCACGCGTGAGTTGCGCGGACGGCTGCATCTTCCCGATGCGTCCCTGGCCTGCCTGTTCCTGGAGGAGCTGTCGCTGGCGGATCAGCCCATCACCGCGCCGGAGACCGGCGTGGGGCCGCGACACCTGGCCTACGTCATCTTCACCTCCGGCAGCGGTGGACGCCCCAAGGGCGTGGGCATCGAGCAGCGCGGCCTGCTGCGCCTGATGCATTCGGCGCCGTACACGCGCTATGGCGCTCGCGACACGGGACTGCTCTTCGCTCCCGTGTCCTTCGACGGCTCCGTGCTGGAGCTGTGGACGCCGCTGCTGCACGGCGGCCGGCTCGTCGTCTTCCCCGGCAACGTGCCCGCGGGGGACATGGACACGCTGGCCCGCGTGGTGGAGCGCCATGGCGTCACGTTCGTCCACCTGCCTTCCGGCCTCTTCTCGCAGTTGATGGAGCACCGGCCGGACATCCTCGGGCGGCTGCGGGAGCTGCACGCGGGCGGCGACATCGTCTCCGCGCCGCACGTGCGCAAGGCGGTGGAGTCGCTGGGCATCCCGTTCACCAACGCCTACGGCCCCACCGAGTGCTCCGTGGTCGCCACCACCTTCACGGTGGAGCGGCCGGAGCAGGTGGCGCTGTCGGTGCCCATCGGCGCGCCGCTCGCCAACACGTCGGTGTACGTGCTGGATGCGCGGCTGCACCCGGTGCCGGTGGGCGTGCCGGGCGAGCTGTTCCTCGGCGGTGACGGCGTGGCGCGCGGCTACGTGTCGCGGCCGGACCTCACGGCGGAGCGCTTCGTTCCGGACGCGCACGGGGTGACTCCGGGCGCGCGGCTGTACCGCACCGGGGACCTGGTCCGCTGGCGTCCGGACGGGACGCTGGAGTTCCTGGGCCGCGCCGACCACCAGGTGAAGGTGCGCGGCTTCCGCATCGAGCTGGCGGAGGTGGAGGCCGCCCTGCGCGACCTGTCCGCGGTGCAGGAGGCCGCGGTGGTGGTGCGCGAGGACGTGCCCGGAGACAAGCGGCTCGTCGCCTACGCGATGCCGCGTGCCGGGCACGTGCTGGAGTCCTCCGCGATGCGCGCGGCGCTGCGGCAGCGGCTGCCGGAGTACATGGTGCCGTCGGTGTTCGTGACGCTGGCCACCCTGCCCCTCAACCCCAGCGGCAAGGTGGACCGCAAGGCGCTGCCCGCGCCGGACGCCGCGTCCACCGGACGGCAGGGCCGCTTCGTGGAGCCCTCGCACCCGCTGGAGCAGCGGCTGGCGCCCGTCTTCGCCCGCGAGCTGGGCACGGACAAGGTCGGCGCGCAGGACCACCTCTTCGAGGACCTGGGCGCCACGTCCCTGACCGTGGTGCGGCTGGCCGCGCGCCTGCGCGAGGAGCTCCAGCGCGAGGTGCCCGTCGTCTGGCTGTTCGAACACCCCACGCTCGAAGGCATCGTCCAGCGCCTGGAGCGCGAGTCCCAGGGCCCGAGCGCCGCTCCGCCCGTGGCGCCGGCTCCGGGGCACCGTCCGCGCGAGGCCTCGAAGGCGGGCGCGTCCGGTGGCATCGCCATCATCGGCATGTCGGGCCGCTTCCCCGGCGCGATGACGGTGGCGGAGTTCTGGCGCAACCTGCGCGGGGGCGTGGAGTCCATCTCGCGCTTCTCGCCGGAGGAGCTGGAGCACATGCCCGCCCTGCCGGAGGGGCTGGAGCTGTGGCACCACCCGGCCTTCGTGCCGGCCGCGGGCGTCATCGACGGCGTGGACAAATTCGACCACGCCTTCTTCGACATGTCCCTGCGCGAGGCGCAGTTCACGGATCCGCAGCAGCGCCTCTTCCTCCAGACGGCGTGGGCCGCGCTGGAGGACGCGGGCATTGATCCGGACCGCTTCCCTGGCGCCATCTCGCTGTACGCGGGGGCCACGGGCTCCGGGTACACGGACGCCGTGCGCCAGGCGATGCCGTTGGACGCGGCGTCGTTCATGGAGCTGCACGGCACCGCCACGCACGAGAGCCTGGCGACGAAGACCTCCTTCAAGCTGGGGCTCACGGGTGAGAGCACGCTGCTCTACACCGCGTGCTCCACGGGCCTGGTGGCGGTGCACCTGGCCTGCCAGAGCCTCCGCGTGGGCCAGTCCGACGTGGCGATCGCGGGCGCGACGCGCCTGACGGTGCCGCAGCGCACGGGCTACGTGCACCAGGAGGGGCTCATCTTCTCCCCGGACGGCCACTGCCGCGCGTTCGACGCGAAGGCGGGCGGCACGCTGTCCGGCAACGGCGTGGGCGCGGTGGTGCTCAAGCGCCTGGAGGACGCGGTGCGGGATGGGGACGCCATCTACGCCGTCATCCGGGGCTCGGCGCTCAACAACGACGGCCGGCACAAGTCCGGCTTCACCGCGCCCAGCGTGCAGGGCCAGGCCGCCGTCGTGTCCCAGGCGCTGGCCAACGCGGGCGTCTCTCCGGAGGCCGTGGGCTACGTGGAGGCCCACGGCACCGCGACGCCGCTGGGCGACCCGATTGAAGTGGCGGCGCTGACTCGCGCGTACGGCCTGGGTTCTGAGCACCGGGGGCGCATCGCGCTGGCATCGCTGAAGACGAACGTGGGCCACCTGGACACGGTCGCGGGCCTCGCGGGGCTGATGAAGGCCGCGCTGTCGCTGCACCACGGGGAGATTCCCCCCAGCCTCCACTTCGAGCGGCCCAACCCGCAGATCGACTTCGACGCGGGGCCGTTCTTCGTCAACACCACCTTGCGGTCGTGGCCCCGGGGCGAGACGCCCCGCTTCGCCGCGGTCAGCTCCTTCGGCATTGGCGGTACCAATGCCCACGCAGTTCTTGAGGAAGCCCCCATGCGGCAGAGTGGTTCCACCACGCGGTCCCACCAGCTCGTCGTGCTCTCCGCGCGCTCGCAGGAAGCCTTGCAGGCCGCGGCGCGGCAGCTGGACACGCACGTGGCGGAGGGCGTGGACGCGCAGGCGCTGGCGGACCTGGCGTTCACGCACGCCGTGGGCCGCAAGGCGTTCGAGTACCGCAAGGCGCTGGTCGTGAAGGACGCGGAGGACCTGGCGCGGCAGCTGCGCAAGCCGCTGGTCGCGGTGAAGGGCGAGAAGCGCGCGCCGCGCGTGGCGTTCGTGTTCTCCGGTCAGGGGGCACAGCGGGTCGCGATGGGACGCGAGCTGGCGGAGGCGTCGCCCCGGTTCCGCGCGCATCTGGACGCATGCCTCGCGCTGCTGGAGGCGCCGCTGCGGGCGCGCGTGTCGAAGCTGCTGTCGCCCGAGGCCGGCGCGGAAGCCGAGGCCACGGCGGCCCTGGCGGACACGCGCGTGGCGCTGCCCGCGTTGTTCAGCGTGCAGGTGTCGCTGGCGCGGCTGTGGCAGGACCTGGGGGTGACGCCCTACGCCGTGATGGGGCACAGCTTCGGGGAGTACGCGGCGGCGTGTGTCGCGGGCGTGCTGTCGCTGGAGGACGCGATGCGTCTCACGGTGGCGCGCGGGGAGCTGATGCACCGCATGCCGCCGGGGGCGATGCTCGCGGTGGCGCTGCCCGCGGCGCAGGTCCAGCCGCTGCTGTCGGGCCGGCTGGAGCTGGCGGCGGTGAATGCGCCGGACCGCTGCGTGGTGTCCGGGCCGGTGGAGGAAGTGGAGCGGCTGGAGGCGGAGCTGAAGGGCCGCAAGGCCGGGGCGGTGCGGATGCCCGCGCCACATGCGTTCCACTCGGTGGACGTGGAACCGGTGATGCCGGAACTGGCGCGGGTGGTGGGGACGCTGCGCCGGTCCGAGCCGACGGTGCGGTACGTGTCCAGCCTCACGGGGACGGTGGCGCAGCCGGGGCAGCTCGCGGATCCGCGCTACTGGACGGAGCAGATGCGCAGGCCGGTGCACTTCACCCGCGCGGTGGAGACGCTCCAGGAGGAAGGCTGCGCGGTGCTGTTGGAGATTGGCCCCGGTCAGGACGTGACGCCGCTGGTGCGCGCGAACCTGATGCGGGAGGAGAACGGCCGCAGCCGTGTCCAGGGGCTGGCGTCACTGCGCGTGGCCGGGACGACGACGGAGCAGATGGGCTGGCTCCAGGCCGTGGGAGAGCTGTGGACCGCGGGTGTCGCTGTGGACTGGAGCGCGTTCTACGCGCACGAGCAGCGCCTGCGGATGCACCTGCCCACGTACGTCTTCCAGGAGAAGACCGTCTGGGTGGAGCAGAAGGCGCAAGGCCCCGCGGCCGGCCGCATCACCACCACGGCGACGCGGTCTCCGGCGGAGGTGTCGGCGCAGGGGAATGGCGCTGAAGCCGCGCGGCCGAGTCACGCAGGGACGTCCGTCTCCGCTGGCGCGGCATCGCTCGGAGGAACCGAAGGGCTGTCCGGGACCGCGCACCTGAGCGGTGCGAGCCGCGTGGCAACGCTCACCGAGCCCCACATGTCAGGGCCGTCGTCTTCGACCATCGGCGCTGCGTCCTCGTCCTTCAGCGGTGGCCAAGCGTCTCCGCGCTCCGGGACCACGTCTTTCGACAGCGGCGCCGACGGTGCGAGCCATGCCGGAGCCGCGTCCTTCGACAGCGGCACCAACGGCGCGACCCATGCGGGGGCCGCGTCTTTCAACAGCGGCGCCAGCGGCGCGACCCACGCGGGGGCCTCGCCCTCGGATGCGACCGGCCGTGTAGCGACCCATGCCGGGGCCTCATCTTTCGACAGCGGCGCCAGCGGCACGACCCATGCGGGGGCCTCATCTTTCGACAGCGGCGCCAGCGGCACGACCCACGTGGGGGCCTCGCCCTCCGATGCGACCGGCCGGGCAGCGACTCATGCCGGAGCCGCGTCCTTCGGGAACACCCACTCCGCGACCCAGACGGCGACCGCGTTCGCCGGGACCGGTCGCGTGGCGACGCTGACCGAGGCCCCTTCCTTCGACGCGCCTCCGCCGACGCCTTCCTCCCACGCCGCAGCCTTCGCCCCGTCCCAGCCACAGACCGACGCCGCATCCCTCGACAGGTCCCAGATGCCCACGCGCAACGACGCCGCTGACTTCGACGAGCCTGTCACCGCGGCCCCGGCCTCTTCGCAGCCCGTCCGTGACGACGCGCCTCGCGGTGAGGTGGAAGAACGCGTGGCCGCGCTGTGGCGCGAGCGCCTGGGCCTGGAGTTCGTCGGCCGTCACGACGACTTCCTGGAGATTGGCGGCAACTCGCTGACGGCCGCCCAGCTCCTCAACCAGGTGCGCGACGCCTTCGGCGTGAACCTGCCGCTCGCGGCCCTCTTCGAAGCCCCCACCGTCGCGGGCATCGCGGAACGCCTGGTGCCCCTGCTGCGTCAGGCCCCGCAGGCCCCCGTCTCCGTGGAGCTTCCCCTGGTGCCGCTGCCGCGCACCGGCGAGCTGCCCCTGTCCTTCGTGCAGGAGCGCGTCTGGCGCCTGGAGCAGCACCTGCCCGGCCAGTCCGCGTACAACATCCCGTTCGTTCTTCGCCTCGAAGGCGACGTGAACGCCGACGTGCTGGAGCGCGGCATCCAGGAGATCGTCCGGCGCCACGAAGCGCTGCGCACCACCTACGACGTCGTGGACGGCCGCCCCGTGCAGCGCTTCCACGCGCACATGCACGTGCCGCTCACCCGCGTGGAGCTGCGCGGCCCCATGGAGACGCGCGAACCCGAGGCCATGCGCCTTGCTCGCGAGGACGCCGCGAAGCCGTACGACCTCGTCAACGGCCCTGTCGTGCGCACCACCCTGGTCCGCCTGGACACGCGCCTGCACATGCTGCTGGGCGGCATCCACCACATCGTCAGTGACACGCTCTCCATCGCCCTGTTCGTCCAGGAGCTGGTCCACCTCTACAACGCCTTCCTCCAGGGCCGTCCGTCTCCCCTGCCCCCGCTGCCCGTGCAGTACGCGGACTTCGGCGCGTGGCAGCGCCACAGCATCGCGGGCAACCGCCTGCCCGAACAGGATCAGGGCTGGCGGCAGCGGCTGGCCGGCATGCCGCGCAAGCTCGACCTGCCCACGGACCGCCCGCGTCCCACCGAGAGCCCCCTCACCTCCGCGCGCATGACGGTGGACTTCCCGCCCGCGCTCGCCCGGGAGCTCACGGCCTTCACGCGCCGCGAGGGCTTCACCGGCTACATGACCGTGCTCGCCGCGTGGCAGACGCTCCTGCACCGCTACAGCGGCCAGACGGACGTCATCGTCGGCACGCCCATCGCCAACCGCACCCGGCCGGAGTTGCTGCCGCTCATCGGGTACGTGGCGCACTCGGCGGCGTTCCGCACGCGCTTCACGGAGGGGCTCACCTTCCGCGACCTGCTCGCCCAGGTGCGCGAAGAGGTCGCCGACGCGCAGACGCGCCCCGACGTTCCCTTCGAGTACCTGGTGGAAGCCCTCATCCCGGGCAAGGACATCGGCCGCGGCCGGATGACGGACTCCGTGTTCGTCTACCACACGGGCGCTGGCGCCGGCGCGACGACGCTGGAGCTCACCGGCCTGCGCGGCTCGCTGGTGGAGGTGCCGGGCACGCCCGTGCAGTGGGGCGCCACCCTGGCGGACCTCACGCTCGTGCTCTCCGAGGCCCCCGGCCGCGTCCACGGCGCCCTGGAGTACGCGACGGAGCTGTTCGACTCCGCCACCGTGGAGCGGCTCGTGGAGCACTTCCAGGTGCTGCTGGCCGCCGCGCTCGCCCGGCCCGAGACGCCCATCTCGCACCTGCCCCTGGCCACGGAGGCCGAGCGCCGCGCCTGGCCCGCGCCTCGGGCCTCGCCGGGCTTCACCTCCGTGCCGGCCCTGCTCGCGGAGCGGCGCGCGCGCCACTCGGACGCCACCGCCGTCTCGCGCGGGGACACCCACTGGACCTGGGCCGAGCTGGGCTCCCGCGCGGATGTGCTGGCCTCGCGGCTGAAGGCAATGGGCGTGACGGCCGGGACGCCGGTGGCCGTGTGCCTGCGCTCGTCGCCGGAGAAGCTGGCCGCGCTGTGGGGCGTGCTGGCCGCCGGTGGCGCGGGCATCGCGCTGGGCCCCGCGGACCTGGGTCAGCTGCCTGTCTACGCGCCGGAAGGTGCCCGCGTGCCGGTGCTCGTCACCACGCGCGCGCTGGTGGCCTCCGTGCGCGTGGAGGCTTCGCGCGTCGTGTACGTGGAGGACGTGGAAGCATCGGGTGCACCCTTCCACGCACCCGAGGACGCGCACGCGCTGGCGTGGCTGCTGTCCACGGGGGCCGGCCAGCCCGCGTGGGCGCTGGGCCACCGCGAGCTGTCGGAGTTCTTCACCGGGCTGGACGCGCGGCTGTCCCCGCCGGATGGGGGCGCGTGGCTGTCCGCGAGCGAGGCGTCCGCGGACCGGCCGGAGCTGGAGGCCCTGTGGGCGCTCACGCGTGGGCTGCGCGTGGTGTACCCGCCGGAGCGCATCACCGCGGGGTTGGTGAGCCTGGGGGGCGGCGGGCCTCGCGCGAAGGCGATGGACCTGAGCCTCATCTACTTCGCCAACGACGAGGACACGCTCCAGGGTCCGAAGTACGAGCTGCTGCTGGAGGGCGCGAAGTTCGCGGACGCCCACGGCTTCTCCGCCGTGTGGACGCCGGAGCGGCACTTCCACTCCTTCGGCGGCCTGTACCCGCAGCCGGCCGTGGTGGCGGCGGGCCTGGCCACCGTCACGAAGCACCTGCACCTGCGCTCCGGCAGCGTGGTGCTGCCGCTGCATGATCCGCTGCTCATCGCGGAGCAGTGGTCCGTGGTGGACAACCTGTCCCAGGGCCGCGTGGGCCTGTCCGTGGCCACGGGCTGGCACACGCAGGACTTCACCTTCGCGCCGGCCAACTTCGAGCGGCGCCGGGAGATCCTCCTGGAGAAGCTGTCCACGCTGCGCGCGCTGTGGCGCGGAGAGAAGTTCAAGCGTCCCGGCGGCGCGGGCACCACGATGGAGGCGGTGCTGCGGCCCAAGCCCGTGCAGAAGGAGCTGCCGGTGTGGCTCACCGCCACGTCCAACCCGGAGACCTTCCGCATGGCGGGCGAGCTGGGCGCGGGCGTGCTCACCGGCCTGCTGTCGCACTCGCTGGAGGAGATGAAGCCGAAGATCGCCCTGTACCGCGAGGCGTGGCGCCGCAACGGCCACCCGGGCCGCGGCCACATCACCTGCATGCTGCACACGTACCTGGGCGACGACGACCAGGAGGTGCTTCGCATCGTGCGCCAGCCGCTGCTCGCGTACTTCCGCAGCTCGGTGGACATCGTCACGTCGCTGCTGCTCACCCAGGGCTACCAGGGCGAGATCCAGAAGCTGTCCGCGGAGGACATCGACGCGCTGCTGGAGCACACGTTCGAGAACCACGCCAAGACGACGGGTCTCGTGGGCACGGTGGACGGCGCGCTGAAGCGGCTGCGCGACGTGCGCGCGGCGGACGTGGACGAGGTGGCGGCGCTCATCGACTTCGGCCTGGAGACGCCGGTGGTACTGGAGGGCCTGCGCCGGCTGGCCGTGGTGCGCGAGCGCATGGACGCGGAGGCCGCCGTCCGCCAGGAGCAGGTGTTGGTGGAGGCCGAGGCCGGCGTGGAAGGCCTGCTGGAGCTGGCGCGCGCGTCCGGCGCGGTGCTGGTGCACACGTCGGCCCGCCTGGCGCGCACGCTGAGCGAGCTGTCCGGTGCGCGCGAGTCCCTGGCCCACGTGGGCGCCCTGGTGGTGGAGGGCGCGTCGGTGGAGCTGGGCGCGGCGCTGCACCGGGCCGCGGGCGTGGAGGTGTGGCTGTCCGGTGACGCCCAGGAGGGCGCGCTCCTGCCGCGCACGCCGCGCGAGCGCATCCCCGCGAACCTCCAGACGTGGGTGCTGGACGCGGCTGGCCAGCCTGTCCCCGCGGGCGTGGTGGGCGAGCTGGCCCTCGCCGGCGCGGGGCTCCCCACCGCGCTGTGGCGCGCGGGCGATGAAGAGCACCGCCGCCTGGTGCCGCACCCCCGCGAGGCCGCTGCCCGGCTGTACCGCACGGGCCGCCACGCCCGGCTGCGCGCGGATGGCCGCGTGGAGCCCGTGGCGACACCGTCCCGCCTCCCGCCTCCGCCCGTGGCGCGTCCCGCCGTCGTGGAGGCGCCGCGTCCCGTGGCGCCCGTCGTCACGCGTCCCGCCGCCCCGGTCGTGAACGAGGGCCCGCCGCCC